>NZ_LMQJ01000012.1:0-429183 GCF_001424605.1 Bradyrhizobium sp. Leaf396 | reverse complement strand
CCCCGCCGCCTCGCGCTTGTACTCTTCAGTAAACGACCGACGTGCACGTTCCATTCAACACCTCCAGGCTCAACGAGCCTACTACAGGTGTCCACTCATTCGGAGGAAGTTCAATGTTCGAAGCCGGCGCTACGTTGTCCACAAGTTGTTCAACCTTCCCCCGGACCCCCATCCGGGGAGCCAGCATCAACGAAGGAGTTCAACTTGCCCGGCGCTATCCAGGCCGGCCGTCGCCAGCTATGTGGGAACGCTACGGCCGGCGGTGAGCACCGCAAAGCCGTCCGCCCGCTACGGCGCTATTGGATGGCGCGCGTGCGGACGGCTTTGCTCCACCGAGCTCACCACAAGTGGGGACAAGACCTACCGCCTCCGTCAGTCCTGTTGCATCGACGTAAGCAAGACGCTGAGAGTCGGTGCAGACTGTCAAGATAANCGAGCTCACCACAAGTGGGGACAAGACCTACCGCCTCCGTCAGTCCTGTTGCATCGACGTAAGCAAGACGCTGAGAGTCGGTGCAGACTGTCAAGATAAAGCGACCAGTTCTTCGAAGGCATATTTCTGCGTACCGTAGGATCCGCTCTGGTCGCGGTTAAGGCGCGAGGGATGCCCGGTCGCATGACCGAGCTCATGCAAGGCCGTGCGGTGCCAATTGATGGGTTCGAAATAGGCCTGCGGCGGTGGGACCTGAACATAGTCTTCGGCTGTGGCATAGAATGCGCGGTCTCCACCAATTCGAAATGGAATTCTGCTGGCGTTGATCAGGGCGTCGACCGTGGGTTCGATGAGGCCAGGCGCCGGTGGCGGCGCAGCGGTAGCAATGCCGTCGGGCAGATCTTCGCACTGATCGGTGTTGAAAACGGTAAATCGTTTGAGGAATGGAATCGCTTGCGCGTCTTCGCCGGTCTCAGCGGCGCGTCGCCTTTCGTCATTCGGCACGAAACGATCCGCGTAGACAACGGTGGTACCGCGTTCTCCTTTGCGAACGTGACCACCAAGCGAGAGCGCCTGGCGGAAAGTGAGCCAACTTTGACCGGAAAATCCGCGCTCAATCACGGCCCCCCAGAGAATGAGGATGTTCACGCCACTGTATTGCCGATTGGACGACGCATTTTTCGGCATGGCCAGCGGCGCTTTCGCCGCGGCCGTACCCCAAGGCTGGACCCAGGGGACGCGGCCTGCCTCGAGCTCGGCAATGATTTTGTCGGTGATTTCGGTATAGAGGTTCGCCCGGTCCTGGCCGGCGCGCGCGCGAGCAGTAGCGTTTGACATCGCGGGTCTCCGCGACGGGCGCCGCGAGCCTCTCTCGCAACTTCTAACCCGTCACGGAAAAACCAGCCTGCACTCTTACTCTCAGCCCTTGCGCCATCTACCGAGAGCCTCATTCGCGATCAGGCGTGCACCCAAGGGCGCATCGCCGCAACGGAAAATGGCACCCGGAGAACGTGAGCATAGCGACCCGAAGGGGCACGCGGGTCCGAGTGCAGCGACGAGACCGGTTCAATAGCGGCACCCGGGAACGGGGCAGTGATAGCGATCGCCGCAGGCGAGCCCCTTTCCCGAGTGCCCCCGGCGAGGAGCTCCACATCTCCTTGCGCGAGGGATCGAAGCCGGATGGCCGAGACGCAAAGCGGCTCGGTGCACGAGAGCCCGGTGCGGCCCTGGCCGCACGCGCCAAAACCTGAGTGAACGTGATGCAGGCAATGATTCGAGAACCGCCCGACATTTTTACAGAGTCTCACAATTATGGAAGAGAGGCCTGTGGGCGGAGCGACAGCGAAGACCACTCGTGGACGCGGAAGAGGCACCCGCAGGGGGTCACATAGCGCCGACGCGTAGCGGCGGGACCCGGGACCGAGTGCAGTCGCGAGACCGGTTAAGAAGGCAGCCGACCCGAAGGGCAGTGATAGCGACGCCGGCATGCAATGCCCGAGGGCGAGTGCCTCCGGCGAGCGACTCAATGCGGCTTCAGGTTTGCTTGGTATCAATTTTGCTTTTGTGATACCGTCTCACTCGTGTGCATGTCTATGCACGGCGTGGGCATGTTCACTGAGAGCCAATTCTTACAGAGGACGACATGGCCAAGAAAGCGAAGAAGGCAAAGAAGACCGCGAAGGCAGCTACCAAGAAGACGGCAAAGAAGACTTCAAAGAAAAAGAAGTAGTCGTATCGGCTACTGATATATTGCCGCCTCCGGGTCGCGCCCCGGATGATGAGCGACACCTCCCAAAGGATATGAAGCGTCCTTTGCAGCCGTTTGGTATCGCGGCACGCTAAGATAAGGCCGGACCTTTGCGCAGGTGGCTGCTGCATAAAGGTCCGGTTTTCGTTTCTGCCCCGCGAGGGCGTGATCTGCTCGTGCGCGAGGGATCGAAGCCGCGAGGCCGAGACGCTATGCGGCTCGGTTCACGAGAGCCCGGTGCGGCGACAGCCGCACGCGCTAAACGGACAAGGAGCAACCACCTGAGCTCCGACGTCTGAAGAATCGGAAAACGGCTTCTCTAGTTCTTTCTTGCCCACCCTGGCATCTGGCCGGGCGGAAAATTCGTCCTTCGAAAAACGAGATCCCACGATCCCGAATCCCCGTCGTGTGTTAGCGATGGGGAACGTCTGCGGGACTTAACGATTCGTCTCAGCGTGGGAGAACCTTCAATGCTGATGACGGCCGGCGATCCGCACCTTGCGTGGTTGGGCGATCAACGTACTGAACGAAGCGGGGGGCCATACGGGAGTGCGAGGAGCACGGTTGGATGCAGGACCGCGCTGATCCGCATGCACGAGAGCACGCCTTCGATATCGCGCGTCAGGACCCGCCAGCAGACGTCTCCCCTCAAGCAGCGGAGGCCGCAATTCGCGACGTGCTGGACTCGATTGGTAATACCTGCCCAGAGTGCCCCCCTGACGAGGAAGACCGACGCTAAGCTTCGACGCCAGTCCGTCTCCTACTCAGCGGCCTACCGTTTCTCCACGCGCTTTCGCGCGCTGCCGACCTTTTGACAGCCTTTTTCACCGCCGTCGCCGCCTTTCCACTCTTCTTCGCCTCGTACCGCACTTCGTAGTCCTGCCCGCCTGCCACCCGCGCGCGGTCCATCTTTCGTCCGAGTTCAGGCAACGCAACAAGGATTCGGCGGTTCCGGAACGGTCATGTGACGGGCGCTGTGGCGCCTCGCCGATATCGTGCCGGTGCTATGGCGGGAAGAGAATTTGCGGCAACTGAAAGCCCCAGGAGGCTTACGGGCGGTTATCAACTCGTCTCTTAGGAAGAGGTGCTCGAGTCCGATCATCATTGGCGTCCGGAATGATCGAGCGGCTTTCGTGATATGGCGGGAGAATTGGCCGGAGTGCCGCATGAAGTTCGCCTGCTCCCAGAGGCTTCACCAGCCAGTACCCCTGCAATAAATCGCAGCCAAGGCCACACAGTAGGTTGTGATGCTCTTCAGTTTCGACGCCCTCAACCACGACCTTCAATCCGCACGCGTGAGCGAGGCCGATCATTCCGCGCAGCAACGGTTCCCGCTTCTCGTACCCGCCGAGAAAACTCCGATCGATTTTGAGAACGTCACACCGCAAATATTGAAGGTATTCAAAATTGGCAAATCCAGAACCAAAATCGTCAAGCCAGATTTCGACTCCGAGAATGGACAAGTTCCGCAAGCGCTCCAGCCTGTCTGGTGAATGTTCAAGTGCGGTCTCTTCAGTAAGCTCAACAATCAACCGCTGCGCTGGAAAGCCTGTATCTGCCAGCACACGTTCGATCATCTCGATCAACAGAGGAGAATCAAGATTCAGCGGTGACAGGTTGATGCTGAGCTTTAACTCACTATCCCAACTGGTGGCTTCGCGGCACGCTGCCTCTAGAGCCCATTCCAACAACTTATCGATCAGCCCGTTCTCCTCGGCAGCTTTCACGAATTCAAGTGGCGAAACGTGGCCGCGATCTGGGCTATTCCATCGTGCGAGCGCTTCAACAGCGACCGGATGACCGTTCCGGGCATCGTAGATCGGCTGATAGTTCAGGTATAACTCGCGGCCGCGTTGCAGCGTGACAGCAAGATCGGAAGCGAGTGACGAATGTCCGTAGCGAGTGCCTCCGCCTTCCGAGGAACGCTTTGGCCCGACGTCCGCGGGTGACACAGCCCATTTCTTTTCGAAGACGACCGGAAGGCCGAGCCGCGCATTCTTTGACCTGTAGAGGGCCTGATCAGCTCTCAACATCAATTCCTCCGGACTCTGAGCATGATCCGGTAGGATCGCGATGCCGATACTCACGGCCACATCTGCCGTTCCGAAAGCGCCGAGAAAATACGGTTGGCGAAGCAACCTTGCCAATTCATACGCAACGTTCACGGCTCGGCCCGCCGATGAGCCAGGAAGCACGACTGCGAATTCGTCGCCACCAAGCCGTGCACACGTATCGCCGGTTTGGATTCTATCCTTGAGGCGCATCGCGACATTCTTCAGGAGGATGTCTCCCGCAGCGTGTCCTAGCCGGTCGTTCACATCCTTGAAACCATCTAGGTCGAGGCAAAGTAAAGCACATGGTTTGCTAGCGCTCGAGTGCGCGATCGCATGATCGAGCCGTTCGGTGAACAGTCGCCGATTTGGAAGCTCGGTCAGGCTGTCGTGATGCGCAAGAAACTCGACCTTAGCTTCTGCTTTTCGTCGCTCGGTGATGTCCTCGTAGGTGCAAACCCAGCCGCCGTCTTGAAGGGGCTGATGATGTATCGCAATTTGCCTGCCATCGCCGAGCTCCTGGAGAAATATCCCTTTTTCTCGTCGATCTATGAACTCCTTGCGTGCTGAATAGATCTCGTCCACGCTGCGACCTGGATAGTTGCCCAGCGCGCAGCTGTCGGCGAGCACGTCGTAGAGTCTCATGCCAGTGCGCAGTCGATGCATGGGCTGGTTATAGATTCGGCAGAACTGTTCGTTGACAAGTTGTAGCCGGTCGTCAGAGTCATAAAGGCAGATGCCCTGCGGCAGGTTCGCGATCGCCTGTTCAAACCGTTGCCTGAACGCGCCCGGACGGGCAAATCGCCAGGAAAGGTCGTAACGAAGCGCCGACAGAAGTTGCGCGAGCCGCCTTCGATTGCCGCTCTGGCGAGGCAATCGTCCCTCCATCTGACGCTGCACGTTAGCTATCCTGCTTGGATGAGCTTGGTTTATCAGCGGAGTTGATCAGAAAAGACTAAGAGCAGCGTTAAGATGGCCGGCCACGTACTGAAGGCGGCCTCTTCCCCGTGCCACTGATCAACATGGAAACCAAAGGGTAACTACGTCGATTTGGTTGGTTCAAAATGCCCCAAATCTGATGCCGAACGTTGGCGAACGAGGCGAGACACGGAGGCGATCAACGGTCCGGGATTATCAAGCTGCCCAGCTTCACTGGCGGCTTTTTCTTTGACTAGGAGGCGTTTGCCCTGGCTCGTTCGCGCGCCTCACGGCGGCGTTCTCGGCGTTCGCGCCGCCGCTTAGCTCGGTCCGCAGGCTGCCGCAGCGGAGGAACCGGCGCTTGTTCGACAACCGGCAGGGTAGTCTCGCTGACCGCAACTACCGGGATTGGCTCCGGCGAGAGCCGAGCTTCCATGAACTCGAGCACCTCCCGTCCCTTGGAAGTCAGTCTCCATCCCCCACTTATGCGTTCGACCAGCCCTTGAGACCAGATGTCGAGGTCCGGCACCCGCGACGCAAGACGCTTGGTCCGCTCAGCCCAATCTCGTCCGCTGGTCGCCAGGATGGCCATGTCGCGCTTAAGGTCCTCCATCACCGCAAACCCATCCGGATATGCCGCCAGGATCTTGAGGACTGTGACCTGGAAGTTCACGCCCCGACCTCCGGATCAGCGCCACATGGTGGGCGCCTGCGAGAGGGCATCGCGACCGACCTGCCTTAGGCCCTCGGGAGAAACCTCGCCTCCGGTCGCAGCCTCCAGGATCTTCGAGGCCACGTGGGTACGAGCACTGATCTCACGCTGCGAGACGCTGGCACAGACTTCATCGAGGACCGCGCGCAAAAGCGCGGTAGTTGCCGTGTCGAACATGGGTGCCCCCGTCCGGGAAAGTCCCATCTTATCCCGGTTTGTCGAGCTTTGGGAATTCATACATGTTAATCTTTGCTTGCGATGCGCGCGGGCAGAAGCAGCGCCGCCGGCGTGCCGAGATGGGCGGCGATCGCCTCGATGCAGCAGGCGTGCTCCGCTCGTCTCGCCGCGAAGGTCCGAACGTCGGGATCCGACTTGAGCCTGTACCCAGCCGCAGAAAGTCGTCTGCAGACAGCATCGACGTCGGACTTGGTCGGTCAGGCGCTTCTTGGCTCAAGGCCGATCAGCCCGGCGATATCGCGGACCAGACGCAATCCCTCGTCGCGCAGCAGGACGGCGGCGGCCCGGCTCTTCGGATCGCCGATCAGAAGTTCGAAGATCAGGGCGAGGTCCATGAGGGTGCCGAGCGCACCCGGCCAGCCGGCGCCCGTGCCGACTGACCGGAAGTAGATCAAGGAAGGGTGCGAAGCATGGCGTTGTAGGATGGAAGCGCACCAGTCCCGGCCATCGTACAGGGCTCGGCGCATTTCCTCGGGCGCGTCGAGATCGGCATAGCGCTCCAACATCCCGATCGCCGAGGACGGCTGACCGGAGGTGGTGGTGATCTTGAGGACACCGCGATCACGCCGGGAAACTCCCTCCTGCACCTCGATCAGGTACGTCACCGCCATGGTGAGCACCGCCAGACCGCAAATTCCCGCCGCGACCAGTACCCAGTGCGCCGGCCCGTTCGCCTCGATGCCAGACAGGCCGACAGTAGCGAGCGCACTGCCCGCGATGAACGCGGCCTGTTCGAAACTGTCGGCGGGCGGCGAGAACCAGTTCCCGAGGCCATGAGCGATCAGGCCGAAGCCGATCAGCAGCAACGACATCCAGGTGACGAAGGACGCCATCAGCACGGATGGAGCGAAGCTGGTCGAGACTCCCGTTTTGCCGCGCCGCAGCCACTTCCATACGGGAAGCATAGTGAAGAGGAGCCGCCGCGCCACGCGCAAGACGCCCTGGGTTCGCCCGGCACCACCACGGTGTCGAAGACGTCACGCAGCGAGAGACCGACGAGGCCAATGCCAGCAACGAGTTCGATGATTTGGCGGATCAGCACGGCCCACCACCCGCCTGCACGCGATCAAAAAGCTCGCTGCTCTGGGCATGACCAAAGACCATCGGACCTGAACGGGGACAAGGTCATCCGGTTCCTCAGTATGCGCGGGACGACACGAACGAAAGAACCTAGGCCGACTTCCGCTGCGGCTTTGCGGCCGGCTTTTTCGTTGCCCCCTCCTTCGCCGGCTTCTTGCCGGCGATCGCCATCAGCATTTCCTTCTGCCCGGCCGCTGCCTTGCGCGGCTTCTTGGCTGCCTTCTTCGGCGCCTCCGTCGGGCTCGTCGCCTCCCGTCCGATGCTCTTGCGCAACGCGTCCATCAGGTCCACGACGTTCTCACCCCGAGGACGCTCTTTCGCTCTGATCGGTTTGCCGGCGCGCTTTTGATTGATGAGATCGATGAGGGCGGTTTCGTACTGGTCTTCGAACTTGTCCGGCTCGAAATGGCCCGCCTTCTGATTGACGATGTGCTTGGCGAGATCAAGCATGTCCTTGGTGACTTTGACATCCTGGATGTCGTCGAAATATTCCTCCGCGGGGCGGACTTCATAGGGATAGCGCAGCAGCGTGCCCATCAATCCCTTGTCGAGCGGCTCGAGCGCAATGATGTGCTCGCGATTGGTCAGCGCCACCCGACCGATGGCGACCTTGTTCATCTCGCGGATGGTTTCCCGAATGACGGCGAATGCATCGTGCCCGACTTTACCGTCGGGACGCAGGTAGTAGGGCCGAATGAGATATCGCGGATCGATCTCGCTGCGGTCGACGAACTCGTCGATCTCGATGGTTCGCGTCGATTCCAGCGCGACGTTCTCGAGCTCCTCTTGGTCACCTCGATGAAGGTGTCGGTGTCGACCTTGTAGCCCTTGACGATGTCCTCGTTGTCGACCTCCTCGCCGGTGTCGGCGTCGACCTTGGCGTACTTGATCCGATGTCCGGTCTTCCGGTTCAGCTGGTTGAACGAGACCTTTTCGGATTCCGACGTGGCCGGATAGAGCGCGACCGGGCAGGTGACGAGGGAAAGACGGAGAAAGCCTTTCCAGTTGGCGCGAGGGGCCATCGCGGGGAACTCCATTACTGATGCCGGATTCAAGACGAACGGCCCGGCTTGGTTCCGACATCGCGACCTGTCCAGCAGGCCGATTTTTCTCACCTAGGCCCTTGGACGGACTCGACATTTGTTCATGTTATGTTCTAATCAAGAAATGACCGACCGACCCGCGAGCTGGCGCATGCCGACCCCAAAGCAGATGGAAAAGCTGGCCGCTGACGCCGCCCGTAGGCCGAGCCCTTCCACTGCGGATTCCGATGCCTCCTTCCCGGCCGAATACTGGGAATCGGTCCTCAAAGACCCTCGCGCCGGCACGACCGAGGCCCAGATGCGGCTGCGACGTGTTTCCGAGATTCAGCGTCACGTGCTGCGCGTCTCCTGCCGCCGCTGCGAGGGACCGTGGAAATCCAGACCGCCGATGCCGTCCGCTTGTATGGCGCCAACGCAGTTTGGAAGGACGTCGCGCAGCGGTTGCTCGACAACACCTGCCAGCAGCGGACCGGCAGGCATGAAGAAGACGGGTGCTGGCCAGCGTTTGAGATGCCGTAGTCGCTCAGGATTTGCCGATCCGATCTCTTTGCGCCTGGATGTCCGGATGGCCCCGAAGTATCACCCTACGCCCCTGTCGGGCGGCGATCGCAAGGCTCTGGCAAAGGAGCTCGGCAAGGCGCGCGCGATGGCCAACATCTTGGCTGCCCAATCGGCGGAGATGCGGGCCAAAGGCGAGGCGATGATCCAGCAGCCGATAGGCTGCTTTGCGAAAGCTGGAACGAGCGGATGTGGAGCGACGGCGAACCGATCGATCCGTCACCAACCATCGATCAGGCCGTGAACGGAGGCTTCCCCTGGCTGGAGATCAGGTGCGCGCGCTGCAAGACGCCAAGCGACGTGGACCTCGCGGCGATGAAGCATCCGCCGATCACCTTCGTGCACGATCTCGCCAGCCGGCTGCGCTGCCGCAAGTGCGCCAAGGCGGGCCGGCGTCCATCCGCGACTCTGCTACAGTTGACATGACAGCCGCGCCATCCTCGAACCGAATCCTGACCGATGTGTAATCTTTATTCGATCACGACAAACCAGGCCGCGATGAGCGCGCTCTTTCGTGTCGTGAACCGATACGTTGGCAACCTGGCGCCGATGCCGGGGGTCTTTCCCGATTACAAGGCACCGATCGTGCGGAACGGAGCCGAGGGCCGCGAGCTCGCTACTGCGCGATGGGGGATGCCATCGTCGTCAAAAGCGCTGATGGATGCCACGAAGAAGCGAGCCGAGAAGCTGCAGGCCAAAGGCAAGACGGTTGATTTCAAGGAATTGTTGCGTATGGAGCCGGACGGCGGCACAACCAACATCCGCAACGTGAAAAGCAAGCACTGGACGAGATGGCTCGGCACAGAAAATCGCTGCGTAGTGCCCTTTAACTCCTTCAGCGAGTTCAACAAGGCAGAGGGCGGCGATATCTGGTTTGCACTCGACGAGACCCGTCCCCTCGCCTGCTTCGCCGGCATCTGGACCAACTGGACGTCCGTTCGGAAGGTCAAGGAAGGCGAGACGACTAACGAGCTCTACGCGTTCCTCACCACAGAGCCGAACGCCGAGGTCGGCGCCATCCACCCCAAGGCGATGCCCGTGATCCTGACGACGCCGAGCGAAGTCGAAACCTGGATGACCGCAACTAGCGACGAGGCACTAAAGCTGCAGCGGCCACTGCCGGATGGGTCACTCCGCATAGTTGCCCGCGGTGTCAAGGAAGATGCGACCGGACGAGCGCCGTGACGGACGAAGACGAAGTTCGGGCAGAGCCCCGTTCGCCTGCGCAAGATTATCCACATTCGACATGGATGGCTTTTACAATTCGGTCGAGCAACGGGATAATCTCGTAGCTTTGGGCCGCCCGAACGGCCTGTTATGGAGGTAAGATGCCACGAAACATAGTGTTGTGCTGCGATGGCACAGCGAACGAGTTCGCCGTCGATCGCACCAACGTCCTCAAATTGTACTACTGTCTCGTCCAAGATCCGGAGCGGCAGATCGTATACTATCATCCAGGACTCGGCACGATGGAGCCGCCGGGAGCTCTAGGTCCGCTGACGAAGCGGGCAACACGCTGGCTAGGGCTCGCCTTCGGAAGTGGTCTCGAGTCAGATGTGCGCGACGCGTACGTGTTCCTTATGAACAACTTCCAGCCGGATGACCGCCTCTATATGTTCGGCTTCAGCCGCGGCGCATACACAGCGCGCGCCGTTGCTTCGTTGCTTTGCATGTATGGCCTGCTGCCGAAGGGTAACGAATCGTTTGTTCCCTACGCTGTGAGGATGCTGACCGCTGTCAATTCCGCGCCAGAAGGCGAACGATCGGTGGCGTTTAAACTGGCATGCGAATTCCGGGAAACTTTCGACCCGGTAGGTCGTTGCAGGCCGCATCTCGTGGGGATCTGGGATACGGTCAGTTCCGTTGGCTGGGTCGAGCATCAGCTCAGGCTCCCCTACAGTTCAAATAATCCTTTCATCGCGCACGCACGGCATGCTGTGGCGATAGACGAACGCCGCGCGTTTTTCAGAACCAACCTTTGGTGGCCCTCGACTGATCCTGAGAAGGCCGGCCCAAAAGATCTCAAGCAGGTTTGGTTCCCCGGCGTACATTGCGACGTGGGCGGCGGTTACCCAGAGTGCGAGAGCGGCCTGTCCAAGATTGCGCTGAAGTGGATGATCGACGAAGCCGTGGCCCTCAATCTCTTAGTGGACGAAGAGAGGCGGGCGACGATGCTGGGAGATCGGGGAAAGGGCTTTGTCAAGCCGGATCCGAACGGCTGCATGCACGAATCCCTGTCGGGCGCGTGGTGGCTCGCCGAGATCGTTCCGAAGAGACATTACGACCGCGACCGGAAGAGCAATGGGCGTCGAATGAATCTCGGACGGTCTCGAGAGCTGCCTCCAACTCCTAGCGTGCATGCTGCGGCATGGCAGCGCGGCGGAGGCTATTCGTCTCGTCTGCCTGACGACGCAGTTTCCACTGAGTGATCGCTTGATCTGGTCGCCACAAAGCGCGTCCGCAATTGCGCACCGAGCATGAGACCCAGGATAAAAAACGAGTATTCTAGGTAGGACGCAGGATGATGAATCTCTAGCGACGAATATCCGGCGGAGCTGTTCCTGCGTTGCTCACGGCATATGATCTGCAAAGGTCGTACGTTCTGCGGCCCAAGGCCCTGTCTTTCGTCCACAATCGGTGAAAAGAGCGAAGGCACGAGGCGTGCGGGATAGCTGGATCCCCGATGCGACCGATGATCGCGTCGTCTTCAGCAGTTGCGGCGCCTCGCGCTTTCGCTTCGAGGGCGCTGCCGAACAGCGCGATTGTCTGCGCGCGCTCCCGATGCAGTATTTCGCGAAGATTAAGACCAAAGAAATCGATGATCACACGGCCTCGCCGATTGCGAGGCCCGCGTCGTACTGCAGGGACCGCGGTGGTCGCGACGAACGATACCAGAGTTTCGGGGTCGGCATCGTCGTCCCCGATTGGATTGCAAAGATACTGCTCTTCTGCCGCAAGAGCTAACGGATCGTCCGCGTTCTCGCATCGGTGACCTGCGATCGGAAAAAAGTTAAGTTTGAAGATCGTGTTGCAAACCTTGCACGCGGCCGCGTAATTCCCGATGTCATAGGCGAGCCACCAGTATCCCGTTTGGAATTCCTCTCCAGTCGTGAACGAATAGCTGAGTGACGGGTGTTTGCGGCAATCAGGCCAGACGGGAACGGAACTCTTCGGACGGAAATGCTCGACGTCGTACTCGATCTTTCCATACATGACCCCCTCGAACTTGCGTTCGCAGTAAGCGCACTTGTCGCGCTGTACGTCGATCAAAATGGGCTTTATGTCGGACCAGATCGACGACTTCTCCTGGAACGTCCCAATGGCTCTGAATTTCTCAGTGCGCTTCGCGGCCTTCGACAGCCACTTATCGTCGAGCGCTTCGATCGCGGCCTCCATTTCCGCCCGCGTAGATGAATAGCGTATCATTTCCGGCCGCGCGCCGCCTTCGCAGGAGGGGAGCCGGCAAGCTTCTCCAGAAACGTCAGGGCCGCAGCGGAGTCCCCTTCCGCGGCGCGGTTGAATAAGGCCTTGGACTCATCGACGAACGCATCTGGACGCGTCGTCTGCAAGCCGAAGTACGAGGACAGAAGAAGGTCTTCGGCGCTGCGCCCGTAAACCTTTTCCTCCAGTTGCTTTATGGTCGAGGTCCCGTCCTCGGCTGTATCCGTCACAAACACGTTCTCCTTCCTCACCGAGCTCGCGATCAACGGGCTGTGCGAGGTAAGCACGAACTGCAGGCTGGGAAAGGCCCTCTCCAGGGTGGGTACTACAGTACGTTGCCAAGCAGGGTGCAGGTGAAGATCGATCTCGTCGACGAGCACGATACCCTTGACTTCATCGATCTGTTTCTGACCAGCGACATCCGTCAAGTGTCCCACCAAATCACCCACCCAACCAACGAATGCCTTATAGCCGTCGGAAAGAGACGAGAAGGGCATCGGCACGCCCTCGAAGTCGAACAGGTACTGCTCCTCTTGCTCGTCGAAGGCGCCACGGAAGCGGATGGAATCCGGAAGAATGCCGTCGATTTTGGCGATCGCCTCGTCATGCAGTTTTGGGTTCTTGGAACGAAGCTTCGGCAACCAGTTCTGCAGCGGCCGCAAGGCGACATGATCCTCGAAGAGCCCCGCAATTCTCCGGTACCGGAGACCGCGTCGTCGGCGTTCGCTTCCGGACGAGAAGTCGGCGGTCTCCACCCTGCGCGTCGCACCGTAGCCGGCGACGAAGAATGCGGGAGATAGATCATCGTCGATTACGTCGGCGATCGGGGAAGCCGGCGTTCGCTCCAGATGAAGGCGGTCAAGGCTACCGCTGGGTCGCGTTTCGATCCGGGCGAGCATCTCAAGATTTTTTCTGACCGAAACGCCGGGCTTTAGCTCCTCCTTTTCAGGCACCGCTGCGACCTTGAGGAGCGCATGTGTCACCGGCTCCGAACCTGACTTGGAACGTCGGACCAACCTATATGGCACGAAGCCCGAATCTAGCAGTGCGGGGGCAAGAACGGCGATGGCGAGCGCGCGCAAGACGGAGGACTTTCCGCCGCCATTGTCGCCGAGGATGAGATTGATGTTCTCGGTCTCCGAGACGGTGCCAGTCTTGCGTCCGGGATACTGCAGCGCAAGTTCGGCTTTGCCGAAGCACTTAAATCCGTAGATATGCAGCGATTTCGCGTACAAGGCAGAACCTTCTGATGGTTATCACCCAAGATATTCCCGCAACCGAGCCATGCCAAGCCGAAACAGGGCCATCGGATGAGATCGACCACCTGGACACCGTGTCCCGCGCGCTATCGCGTTTTGCGAGCACGCGCGGCCTTTCCGCTGGTTTTCTTGGGTTTCTTCGGAGGAAAAACCGTTACATCGGCTCCATCGTGGCAGAAAACGCGAAGCCGGGCATTGCCCCGACCGCAAGCCGTGGCAAGGCCGTCGAGGTACATGAGCAGCTGCCAGTTCCGGTTGGTCATTCCTTGCTTCACGCTTTCGGCAAGGTACGTCAGATCCATGAGGCGTGCCGCTACGATCCAGATTTCCCGTGACCAGGATCGGTTGGTGACGGCTTCCGCGACGGCGGTTTCGATCTGCTTAATATCGAGGCCGGCCGTATTCTTGAAGACACGTTTCAGGCCTTTGAGCCTGACCGCGTTGGCCTGGACTTCGCTTTCCCAGCGCTTTTCTGCGATCTTGGGAGCTAGCGAGGTCGTGGAGCAGAACGCGAGCGACGCCAGAGCCTGCCGACCGACCACCTCGAGAGCTGTAATGCTCTCCTTGTGAACGTCGCTAGATGCCTTGGCATGAATGATGGCGGCAGTCCTGTTCGACGTGTCGACGGCGAGAAAGTCGCCCACCTCTTGCCCATCGTCATCGCAGACGATCAGGTCGAAGCGCGTCGCCGCTTTGCCCAATTCTCCCCATTCGGCTGGCAATGGGCGGCCGACATCATGATCAGCCATCGCCTTGAACAGCCCGAACAACGAATCCTTCATCCAGGCGGGCCGATCCTTACCAAATAGATTTTCGCCTTTTTCCGTCATGATGTTCGCGAGAATCGGAATCGCCACGGCGTTCTGTAGCTGGGGGATCGTACCGTCGGGTCGCGGCCGAAACCCCTGCGGCTCGTAGAAGCTGCCGTTGGCGTAAACGATCCCGCTCTTCTCCGGGATGATGCGGAACGACTGCGTTCGATTGAGAAGCTGGGTGAAGGTCGACGCGGACCGCCTTCCTCCGGGCGACTGCGCGAGAAACCGCGCGTCGAGACCTGGACTTCTAATCCGGTAGCGCCCTGTCCGCTCAACGAACTCGACCTCGCACTCGAAGCGTTCGCCACCGATCCCGATCTCGAACTTGCCGTCGTCCACGTCGGCGCAGAGATCATCGTGATCCGCGTCCACTAACAAGGCACGCATGCCGACGTCATCGACATCGTGAAGGAAATCCGAGAAGCTGTCTCCGAGATCCAGCAGGATGTTCTTGGCGTCGGCCTCGCCGCCGACTGGTACCGCCGCGACGCGTGCGTATCTGTCGAAGACCGGATTCCTGCTGCGTTTTCCGTCACTGAACTGCTCCGCGACGATTTTCGCCCATTCGATGTAATGTGCGAGTGATAGCGGCTCCGGCAACGCGTCGCGGATCCTTGCCCGGGTCAACCCAAGATACCTCCCGTACCTACCCAGGAATGCGTACGCCGACGTCGGCACCATCGCCGGGTCGAGCAGATCGGTGAACGTGTTCTCGAAGGATCTGGTGCGCGTCGCCTGAGATCGGATCGCCCGCTCGGACAGGTCAAGGGAAGCCGACGATATCCGCGAGACACGAACCGGCTTTCCGCTCGCCGATGCGGGGATACCGCGGGCAAAATCGGTTTGATCCATTCTGCCGAGTCCCAACTTGGCGGCGTCGAAGACTATTCCGCCGGTATCATGGGCCAGAACCAGATTGCCCGAACGTACGAGGATGCAGACACCGAGCTTCCACTCGGGAAAGAACTGCCTAGTGAGGAGCGGCGATGTCTGCCATCCGTAGTAAGCGATCGCGAGGGCTTCGTCCGGAAGCCCGGATATCTCGATGGGCTTGAATCGGTCCTCGTTCAGGATCGCTTCCACGATTTCCGATCTGATAACGTTCTTGTCGAAGTGCCCGCCCATCCGGAAGACCGCCGCGCTGGCGGGTAGGCGGACGTCGTCAATCTCGAGTTTCCCCTCGATCATAAATCGCGGCCTGAATTGCCCTTCAATGTATTGGATGTCGGGCATCGTCGCCAGGAGCCGGTCCGGCAGGGCCGCTTCGTTGGTCACCAGGTAACTGGTGTTCTTCGCACAGTATCTCTCGAAGTCGAGATAATGGTCCCAGGACTCTTCCATCCGCGAAACCATCTCCGGTGACGCCAGAATGACGGCTTCCTGCCTGGTCTTCCGACGCTCGTCCGACGAACGCAGCACACGACCGATCTGCTGAACCAACTGGCGGGCGTTGCCGAAGACGTCGTACATGGCGACGGCGATGAAGGACGAGTCGTCGACTCCTTCGAGCAGTTTGGTCTGATGCAACCAGTACCTGACCTGGGCGCTCGCAGGGATCGACTGCGCGGCCTTGACGCTGTTGAAGCGTCTCTTCGGTGCATCGTTGCGCTTGATGGCGTGGTGGATGGTCAGAGCGGCCTCGCCGCTTACACGTTCGATCTCGTCATGAAGCATTTCGAGCTTGGCCCGCTCGTCGGCACGGACGATGATCTTCGGATGGTCGACCCCGGGAGGGGTATCGATCGATTTCGCGGCGAGCACCAGAGCTTTCACGAACTTGGCGGCGTCCGCCCGATCGCGGGCGCCAGGCTGGACGTCCGACTCCGTGTCGTCGGTGAATTCCGACAAAGGCGATGCCGAGGATGTCGACGGAAGTCGCGAAAAATCTTTGAGTTCCTCGAAGCGAGGTTTGCGGACGATTCGCTGCGCGATCGCGTCGTCGATCGGCTGATTGAATACGAGTCTGCCGCGCACGCGGAAGGACTTGTAGTCGTTACGATAAGGCGTGGCACTAAATAGCACCGTCGGTAGATCGGCATCGCGAATCGCTCTGCTCCAGGAGATAGCAGGTTCGTAGTGCCCCTCGTCGACCACGACCAAATCGAACTTCGCGATCAGCCGCAATAAATCGGCCGCCCGAAGGCTTTCTGACGTCGGCGACGGATCAGTCGCCTTCTCTGCATCCCGGCGGATCATGTCCATGGCTTGAAGCGTTCCGACCAGGACCATGCGCTCCTGGGTCAGGCCGGCATCCAAAATCGATCTCACGGCACTAGGCAGAAGCTTCGCGATATATGCCGATACCACCGGGCTGCCGGTCGCCGTCCCTTGTTCGTCGGAAAAGAGCGCCTGATCGTTCGCCACATAGTCCATGCGAGACCAAAAGCCGCGGCGGACGTAGCGGTAGAGCTGGTCGGTCAAGGCCTCTCTAGGCGTCAGCACCAGCGTTCGCTTGATCATCGGCAAGCAGCGACAAAGGACTGTTATGACGGCCGACTTGCCGGTGCCCGTAGGCATCTTCACCAGGGCGGCCTCATTGGCGATCTTCTCGAGCGGCAGCTTCCGGTCCGCAGACAGATAGGCGGCGATCATCCCCAGGGCAGCCTCTTGGGGCTCCCAAAGCTTGCGGCGTCGAGCCGAGTTGGATGGCCAGAACGTAAAACCGTTCAAGTGGCGGTCAAGTTTGCGGTATTCCTCCCCAGCGATGCCGGCTTGATCGTTTAACGACGTACCGCCTCGGGCGATAAGCTCGTTCAATTTCATGATTTTTGCTGCGAGGCCGAAGTTGGATAGATTCCCGAGAGCTAGCTAAGGATTTCCCGCGAAACAGTCAACTTATGGTTGATGCACCGAATACGAACACAGATTCGTCACCTCAACGGCAACAACGCGCACGCCGAGCCAGCGCCGCACACTCCTCGCCGCAAGGGATCGCGGTAAAAAGGCAGTGACGGTCGTCTTCATCAGCTCGCACAAGGAGGCAGCCTTCTGAGACAATCCTGCGATCGCCGTCGTTTCTTCGCAGCAGCAGTCTTCGTGACAAGAGCTCTCCACAGCTGACAATAGTCCGGAACGACGAGATCGACCTCACCGACTTCGCGGACTGCTAGTCGTCCAGGTTGTGGACAAGCCTACCTCGATGGGATGCGTTAGATGTAGAGCAGCTTTCCCATCCGCTGTCCTGATGCGCATCTGCGGGGCACTGCGACCGCACAGGATTCCGCATCGCGCCACCTCCTCTACTCGATAGTAGCTAGCTGGCGATTCGTGGCACCGGGCCAATGCCGCTTTACACGCAACTTTGTTGCATATATGTTGCATGTGTTGCACGCGAATCATGAGTGTGTTGGAGTTTCGTAGAGATGCCGCGAGGGTATGCAGATTCTGAGGCACTAACGCGCCTCAGAGGGATTATGAACAGCCGCCGCATGACAGCGGCGCGAGCTGCAGCGCTGATGGGCGTCGAGCGGACTCTGATTTGGCGGGCCTACAAAGGCCGTCCCATAACACAAGCCAACGCCGAGATCATCGCAAGCAAACTGCACCTGATCTCTGAAGCGTCCAGCCAGCCTATCGACCACGTTAATGCAACAAATTTGTTGCTTTATTTGTTGCACGCAGTTGAGTACTACGCGCAGAACTTTCCGTCCGATCCATCCCGATCCTCCGACAGGTAGGCATCGCATGCGCTACATTGGCTCGAAGGCTTCGACCGCGCAGTGGCTGGCGGGCTTTGTCGCTAGACATGCTCCCGACGCGGCATCGCTGTCCGACCCGTTCGCCGGTACATGCACGGTATCTCGTGCGTTCAAGCATGCCGGGTACCGGGTGATCACCGGAGACCTTCTGAAGCTCTCCCACACCATCCAGATGGCGACCATCGGCCTCAACCGACCGCCCAGCTTCGCCGGGCTAATTGATCGGCTCTCGCCGAAATACATCGGAGCGAACCGGGTCGAGATGGTATTCCAGCACCTGAACGCCTTGCGCGGGCGCCGACGCTATTTCTCGAAGCATTTTTCCGCGTCGTCCGGACGCCTGTATTTCACCGATTCTAACGCCGCAAAGCTCGATGCGATTCGGGAAGAGATCGCCGGATGGTCCGCCGAGGGCATACTCGACCATGCGGAGGAGGCTTATCTGCTCACGGCTCTCGTCTTCGCCGCCGACAAGGTCGCGAACACGGCAGGCACCTATTACGCGCACCTGAAGGTGTTCTCCCGAAAGGCGGTCAAACCTCTCGAACTCGTCCCGCCGCCGCTTGCCGATAACCGGAAAAAGAACATCTGCCTTCTCGCGGACGCGCGCGAGGTTGCCTGCCGGCAGTCCGCAGACGTGCTGTACCTGGACCCCCCTTACAACGAGCGCGACTACGGCGGCTACTACCACCTGCCGGACTCGATCGTGCGGAACGACCGCCCTACGCCCGGAGGACGCAGTGGCGCCCCGCTGGCCCGGCGGTCGGAAAAGTCGGATTTTTGCCGCCCGGCCCACGCCGAGGCGGCATTCGAGCAGTTGGTCGGCCAGGCCAAAGCGCGCTATATTCTGGTCCATTACACGACCGCGGGCCTCATCAGGCATCGGGCCATCATGGCGGCTCTCCGGCAACGGGGACCGGTCTCGTACAGAAATCTGCCGGTCCGCGCCTATTCGACGGCGACAGAAGCGACCGGCACGACAATGAACCGCATCTACTGGTGCAAGGTTGACGGAAGCCGACAGATTTGATCGAACTCGACAATGAACTCGCCGCTAGGCTCAGAAAGATCCGCCTCGTTCTCGCGGACATCGACGGCACATTGGTCAGCGCGGACAACCTCACGTTTGACAACGTGCTGGCGCAACTACGGAGACTTAAGCCTTTGCGGATCGGCTTTTCGATCGCCACCGGTCGCACGATCCGCGGCGCATCCTTCGCGACCAGTCAGCTCCACCAGAGCGGCAGCCGACTGCCCCCGATGATCACCTACAACGGCGCCGTGGTTCTCGCGGGCAAGGATTCGACCCTCCTTAGCAGGTGGCTGATCGGAAGGGACGATTTCCGGGCCGTGATCGAAGCGTGTCGTCGACGCTCGCTAGGGACGACGGCGTACGCCTGCGGTTCCCAGCTCGACTTCATCCCTCGCGAAAGCGTCTATTCCGAATCGGCCCAAGCTCCCGTTTCCGATTTCAACGGGATGGAGATCCGGCGGGTGTCCGATCTGACGGCCGTTGACGACGACTTCGTCGCGGTCCTCGTCGAAGTCCCCGCCGCCACCGGTGAGGGCCTTCTAGCGGAGCTGCAGGCCGAACTCGGCGAGCGGGTCCGGGTGACGACGTCGGGCGGCCGGTACATCGAGATCTGCCACACCTCTGGCACAAAGCTGAACGCGATGGCGGAGCTCGCCAAGATGGAGCAGCTGAAGGTCGAAGAGATCATGACCATCGGCGACAACTACAACGACCTTGAAATGATCGCCGGCGCCGGCGTCGGCGTCGCCGTCGCCAATGCTCCGGAGCCCGTCCGCGCTAGCGCAACATTTCAGACGTCGTTACCCAGCGGACAAGGGGTAGTAGAGGCTTTGCGGGCGTTGACCCGTGCTGTAAGAAGCTCTCCCAGCCCGCATCCTCCGGTTTCCGATGTCTTCGTTCGATGAAGCACTAGCGCGCATCACCGCCCAGGAAACTCGGCTACGCGCGACCCTCCTGTCCGAGCCGGAGTTCCGGCGCGAGTTCACGGATTTGTTGCGAGAAATCGGCTTTCTCGGCCTCGACGTGCGCGTGACGGTCCATCGCCGGGAGCCCAAGAATGAGCTTGCGGTCTACGTCGCGCCGGGATCCGAACTGGACAAGGGTGAGGCCTCGGAAAGAAAGGAAATCGCGCCCGACGAGCGCGCCGTCAGTTCGACGGTCGAAGCCTGGTACGTTAAGCGGCCGAGGCCGGACGCGTTCCAAGTCGACACTTGCATGCGACGGCTGGGCGAGTTGGCTAATTTCCATTGGGGCGACCGAGACCCCCTTACGCTGCTCCCGTTTCTCAAGTCGGCAGGCACAGACACCCGCGTGCTGGCCTACGCGATGGAGGCCTCGGACCGCGGCCAATGCATCGCTGTCCTCAACACCGACCTCGACAAGTTCAAGTCCATCAACGACGACTTCAGCTACGAAGTCGGCAATGCCGTGTTAAGTGAGTTCGGCGAAAGGTTCAGGACTCATTTCGAAGATCTCGGCGTGGTGATCCGACACGGCGGCGAGGAATTTTCCGCGGTGCTGACGCATCCAGATCCGATCGTAATCCTGGGCCGCGTCGAAGCGTTCCGCGCGAAGATGGAGAAGGAGCCGATCCGAGCGATCGGGCGGCCTAATACCTGCAGCATCGGCCTTTCCGTCTATTACGACGGGGACGTCCGCGCGATCTCGGGCTCGATCCAGGAACTCGTGAAACAGGCGGAGGACGCCGAACACCGGGCTAAGGCGGACGGAAGGAACTGCATCCGCTTGAACGCCGTGACCGGAACGAAGGCCTTCGCGCGATTATCGAGGTCGGACATGATCCAGGCGGCGCTCGAAGCCCGGCTGGACCTCGACCAAACCCGCTCTTCGGTCACTCCGGGGGATGCTGGCACGCTTCTGCGCAATCTTGTCGCCGATCGCATTCTCGGCTCAAGCATGATGGATGCACCGATGGCGGCAGAAGAGGTCGCTCGGGTCGTGGGCGTCTCGTTCGACGATGCACCTCGAGAAGCCGACGCGAGGCCGCCGTCACTTTCCTTCGCCGTACCCATCCGGACCTGGGCAACGGCGGTGGCCTGGGGCTACCTGCAAGCCGCATACTCGGGCGGTCCGTTCCCGGCTCCTGCCGATGTCCTCCGCTTCGAGGTCCGCGATGGAGGGGACGAACAATATTCCCTCGTGCTCGTCATCGATCACGGGAGTCGTGAGACGACCATTCGGATCGCTCCTGTCACAGCGGAATCTGCCAACGTCAGTCTGGTCGAGATCGGCCGACCGTGGTTTCCTGAAGCGCGGGCGCCCACCGATGCCGTGATCCGCTACGCCGCGCCCGACTCGGAGCCCGGATACGCGCTTTCACCGTGCCTTCTTCTACCGATCGGCGACGGCGCCATCGCTCTCGCCAAATCCATGCGCCACTTGGTCGCGGACATCGTCGAGATCGACGATCGTCCGGTCGCCGGCGGTGGTCTTCCCGACTTCTGGCAGAGCAACGTTTCGCGGACCGTGCGAGCGTGCCTTCGCAATCCGAACATCCGGTGGATCATTGTGCTCGGCAAATCCGCCAACGCGAAGGCGACGCTCGGTCGCCTCGATATGGATGAAGATTCCTGGAAGCGCGGAATGCATGACCTCCAGCGTCGGATCAGCATTTCGCTCGAACACCTGCTCGTGTTCCGCGAAAGAAAGATTGGAATTCAGCGTATCGAGGATCCCGATTTCCAAGTCGTCCGCGACGCGATCTATGGCGTCACGTCGTCCATTGAAGCGAACGCGTCCACGCCTCCGACGATTAACCTGGAGGAGGAAGCGAAGCGGCGCCGCATCTCGGTCGCGCCGCAAACCGAAAACATCCGCTTGCTACCGATGGACGGTCTGAGGACCACTACGCTGACCGATGCCTACCCCCAGGCCATCAACCTTCTTCGTTCGAGCGACGCGCCCTTTCAGATCGAGTCATCGCAGCGCCGCTTTCGCGAATTTTCGACTTTCAAACTCGTGCTCACGACGCCTTACGTCGAGACGGTACCGGACTATTGGAAGGGCGAGAAGGAATCCCTAGACGACTACGTCGAAAAGAATTTTGGCCGGCAGGACGGTCTATTCGGCAAGCCGCTGCACGCAGAAAACGACGGCAAACCTTCCCTCTACCGCTTTGGCATCGATGCGACGGTCGCGGCCGTCCGCGCGGAGCGCCCCACCAGGCGCATCTTTTTGCCCGTGAGCGCGACGGAAGGAAGGTTCGATCAACCTCTCGGGCTCTGCGCGATCCAGGTGATGCCGCGCTTCCGCGACGGCAAGTGCTATCTCGATTTCCAGTGGATCTGGCGGACGGTCGAAGCGCTCGTAGGCTTTCCCTTTAGCGCCTACGGCTCCATCTCGTGGTCGAAGCAATTCTTCGACACTGTCACCGCAGCACTGCTGGAATCGGACGGCAAGGCGAACGTCGAGCTCGGCGAACTCACCTATCTCGCGCTCAGCTTCCACATGTTCCTGGACGACGGCGATACCGAAATCGCAAGGGCGATCGTGCAGGATGTCTCGACCTGACATGTGGGCGGTCTTCGCCGCCGACCCCACCGCCATGATCATCCTCGATCGCCGAAGCCGCCACATCGCCGAGGCCGCGGCCGCCGGCAGTCTCGAGATCGCGGAGCGTTGGTCGATCGACGGTCCGATCGGCCGGGTTCACGCCGCATTGCTGACGGGCCACGGTCGTTCCGGGGCATCGCCGACGGCTGGCGCGATCGCGCTCGACGACGTGAGATACGTGCGGCTGGTCGACCGCTTCCTGCTTCCCGAAAATCCGGGGCCAATCATTTCGGCCGCCCTTTTCGACGTCGTGGCGTCGCACTACGATCATCTTACGCGCCAGACGGTCAACATGAAGGTGGCCGAGAGCCTGCTACATGCCGTCTGCGACGATCGCGCGGGAAAGCAGACTGTGCTCGACTTCGGCTGCGGTACCGGCGTCGCGCGGCTGTCCGCCGCGCGGCTTGCCACGGAGGGCATCGACATCGAACTCGTCGGGACGGATCTTTCCCAGGCGATGCTGCAGCTAGCGGCCGAGCGGGGTGAGAAGGTGATGCCCCTCCCCCAATGGCGGTCGCTGCCGGCCGGAGGGTTTGATGGTGCGATCGCCGTGTTCGTCCTGCACTACGGCGTGCCGGACGCGGACCTCGCTTCGCTTGCGTCCCAACTGAGGAACGACGGCCGCTTCGCGGCGAACTACTTCAAGCCGCCGAAGGGTGCGATAGCACAGCTCGCCTCGTCTCTCGCGGCGCACGGCATGCGGATTGAGCGCGAGGAGCCGCTGGAGATGACGAGCGCCGACAACGTGCTTCTCGTCTTCCGCAAAGTGGGGAGTGGCGATGTCGGTTCCGATTCCTGACCCCGCGCTCGACGTCTATCTGCCGAGGTTCCTGAAGGCCGATGGCGAGGCCTCCCGGTTGGCCGGTACGCGCGTCCTCCGTCCGCGACCAAGCGATCTCTTCTCCGACGTCGAACGCGCGGTCCCCGACGATCACGGGCTGTCGGCCGTCGGTTTCGCCGAGTTCGCGGTTTCTCCGTCCGTCAGGATCGTCGTCGACACTCGTGCGGTCGTTCCCGCCGAAGTCCAGTCACTCATCTACGTGATGCGGGAAGCTGAAGCTCGGACAGGCGGACCGGTGGCAGGAATCCACGCGACGCATGAGATCGACCCATCGGCCGGTCTCTCGGTCACGACCTCAGATCCGAGGCTTGTCGAGACGGCGCGAGACGCATGGCATGCCGTCCGCGCCTTGTCCTCGATCTCGGACGTCGAATCCAGATCGACTCCAAAGCTCTACGGCAGCAAGCTCCGGCTGACCCCTCTCCTCGCCGCGGCCGTCTGCTCCAATCTTCCGGCGGGCGCACCGATCCTCGATGCGATGGCCGGCACGGGAATCGTTTCGCGCATGCTCAGTGGCCGGTTTCGAGTCTCAGTCAACGACGCAAACGCCTACGGCGCTGTGTTCGCGCGAAGCCAGGGAGCCACCCTGACGCGCGACGCCGACGAACTCATCGAGCGCCTGCGGCAAGTCGCTTCACGGAATTACGACGCGCTTGTCGGCCTGGCACCCGGGAGCTTCGCCACCGAAGCCGATTTCTTCCATGGCGATCTGGGCGACGAGCGGTTCGTCAAGTATAGGGATTTCTGCCAAGAGCCTGTCCTCGCATCGAGTGAACGCCCTCCGTGCGGCGCGCCGTACCAACTCTGCCTGGCCCGCTACGCGAACTCGTACTTCGGAGTGGCGCAATGCGCCCAATTGGACAGTCTGCGTGCGGCGATCGACGAAATAACTCCGGCAGCGGTGCCGGAGCGCGATCTTCTTCTGTCGGCGCTGCTCATGGCTGCGACGGTCTGCAGCACCGGACCTCACTTCGCACAACCCCGGAAGCTGACGCTCGCCAGCTTCCGCGACACTGTGGAGCGCAGGGCCCGCAGCGTCATGTGGGAGTTCGAGCTGGCCGTCCGCAGGATGGCGGCCAGGCCGCCCCTGCACCATCCAGTCGAGCAGGCTACGCAGGGCGACTGGCGCGAGGCCGTGACGCGCTTCGCGCAAGGGCCCGGCAGTCGAAAACCCGCCGGGGTCTACTTCGATCCGCCCTACTCCAAGTTTCAATATTCCCGCTACTACCACCTGCTCAACGTCCTCATCTCCTACGATTATCCTTCGATCCATGGAGTTGGACGATACCCTCCGCTCGCCGATCGCTTCAGTTCGCGATTCGAGCACAATTCGAATCCAGCCTTGAGTGAGTTCGAGGATGCCTTCGATCTTTGTCGCGATCTCGGTCTGCGCGTATTTGTGAGCTACAGCAATCGTGGCCTCGTTGCTGCCGATGCTCTCATCCACAAGATGATGGGCCGTTTCGCCGAAGTCGTCCAGTTCTCCGACAGAATCCGGCATCACTCCCAAGGTACTAGGCTAGACCATCTCGGATATGTCACCGAATTCGTGCTGGCAGGACGTAACGACTAGACGCCTTCCGTCCGCCAAGCCCGCCAAACAAACCCTCAAACGGGGCCGCTTAACCGCTTAAGCGGCCTCCCTTGCAAGTCAAACTGGTGCTTCTCTGCAGAGGTTCGTAAGAGCGGCAGCAAGCAGGCGGCAGCATTGGAAATGTCGTGCTTCGCCGCCGAGCTCGATTGTAACATCCCGTCGCGCCTACACGTTCCTGGGCAAGAACTATGAACGGTCGATGAGAATTACATTTCGGCTTATCGCTAGGCCTTACACCGCATGCTCCTTGGTGGCTTGCATTCACCCATCAGTCATCGGGAAGAGTGCGATGCTAAGGTGGGAGCAGCGTGACATTCGCAGAGCAACCCGCTCCCTTGCTGAGCAGCTCATCGCGACAAATGCGGCATGCGGTGAAATCGAACTTGCTGTCCTGCTGGACGCCGCGCTCTGAAGCAGCTTGTGGAAACTGTCGCGGCGTGCGGGGTGGATTTGCTATTAGAACCTCCGAGTTCGATGGCTGAGGGCCGTGACGATTTCGTGCGCTATGATCAATTCGGACAAAAACAAGGCTTTCATGATCGCCCCACAGCAGAACTGGACTCCAAGGTAACGGCTAGGCCGAAAGCCAGGATGAAAGCCGAGACGCATGAAGTTCGCGGCAAAGCGGGCGCAAGCCACGCGAAAGTCCGCGGCCATCGCAAGTCCGGACCCGCCCCCGATCGCCGCGCCGTGAACAGCCGCCACGATTGGATTTGCTGCGCGGAAGATTCGAACCGCGTACAAAAATACAGGTGCTGCGTGTTGTCGTTGTCGTCAGGCGTCCTCTAGCTGAACTCTGCGTCCGGACAAAAGGAGCTTTCCTTGTATAGCCAGCACCGCAGCACGCGCGGATACGTCCCTGTCGAGTTCTTCCACGGCATCGGTGATCTTACGGATCAGGACCAGGTCAAAGAGATTCAGGGGTCGTTATATTTCGATCCTCGCGACGTGCCTGCCCCTAGTCCGACTGCCCGTTCCCGTCCTCCAATCTCGCAGATCAAAAGCCGCACCAAAAGCGCGGCGTGATGCCTTCGGGCCGGGCTCGGCGGCTTGTTCCTAACTCTTTGGCGGCGGTTTGTCCCGCTTCCGTGGACGGCGACTTTTATGCTATCTTGGGTGGTAGTTCATTGGGATCATGGTATCGCGATCGAAAGTGCGCCGATCGACTATTTTTTTAAGCAGAGAAACGCGGAGCTGCGATGGCAATTACGGTGTCTGAGGAGGACCGCAGCCAAGGTCTTATCTACTGCGACCGAACGTTAAGCGCTTCACCGGCGACGCACGCACTGGTGATCGGTGTAGGTCAGTATTCGTCGAACAGACTTTCCTCGGTAACGTCGCCCCCGATCTCGGCCCGCGCAATCACTACATGGCTTCTCGATACGGCTCTTTCCCGCGAGAGCACAGGTTTCAACAACCCGGCCTGCCCGCTTGGCAGCGTTGCAACGCTCCTGTCCGAGCACCCAAACGGAGCACCTTCCGAGATCGAAGGAACATTCGTTCCTCGCGCAAACTTTCAGAATGCCAAGGCAGCAATCCGAGCTTGGGTTGCACGAGGCCGGGCACATACGGACAATTTCCTGTTCCTGTTTGTGTCAAGCCACGGAGAGAGCTTCGGCAGACGGACAGCCTTCCTCCTTGAGGACTATGGCAGCGACGAGGACGACGTCACCGCGGGCATGTCTGAAATAGAGCAATTCGTGGAGGCGCTTTCAAATGTCGTTCCAAAAAATCAGCTCCTGATTTTCGACTGCTGCCAAATGCCGGCTGAACTTGGCTTACCCTTTGATCAAGAGTTCGGATCAAGGTTGCTAAATCCATCGTTGCCGCGCAACAGCATTGGGCACCGCCCCCATATCCTGCGCTCGACAGGACTTGGAGCCGAGGCTTTCGGTGAAAAGAACGCTCCAACTTTATTCACGCAAGCCCTCCTGGAAGCATTAAGAGGCCTTGCGGCGTCGCCGAACGATCGATGGACGATCGATACCTATGGTCTAGGGCAGACAACAGCACGTCTGCTCGAGCTTCATGTACGAGATGGGGAGCCTCTGCAGGTCCCGGAAAGCCGGCTTAACCGGCCATTCAAAGTCTCGATTTCCAGGCCAGTCGAGACCGCTACCATGTTTGTCTCTCTTGTCGACGAACATGAATTCCCGACAAGCCGCATTCGCGTGCTTGATGGAACAACCCTTGTCGAAGAGCGGTCCGGCCGTGACGAACGCAATCGATACATCCGGATCGTATTGCCCAAGTATCAAACTCGAACGATTGTGGCCATCGATGACGAAGGCAAAGTCATTGGCGAAACTACCGTCGAGCCCCTGCCGCCCGTGATATTCACGAAGTTGCCGGAGGAGCTGAGCCTGAGGCAGTTGATCTCCGAGCCAAGCGCAACACCCACGCGCGGCAGAATAAATCTATCCGTCGCCTGGACCAGCATCTCCATCTCCGTCAACGTGGTGGCGACCATCCGGAGCAATGATGCAGATGCGGACTTTAATGAGTCTTTCGCGCTTACGTCTGAGACAACATCGGCTTCCGCCGAGGTGACGCCCGGCCGGTATGCCATCAGCATCAGAGCATCAACGGGCCAAGTTCGCCAAGCCGAGGCGAATGTTCATTCCGGCGCCTCCGTTGACGTCCAGCTCGATCTTTCCTCCGTGATGTCCGAACCGGCTTTCGCCGCAAAACCGGTCGAGCGGGACGTTTCCGGCAGAGTAGACGAAGCGGCAATCAATGAAGACGGCACCTGGCGCTCGAATGCATGGGCCTGGCTGAGTCGAATAGGCGCGGACGAAGCAAACGCAACGACGATTGACAGTATCCAGGGATTCGCGACTCCAATATGCAGGCCGCATCTGGCGGTTCCGGGTTTGGCTGAGTTCGGTTCACACGATGGACCCGGTTTACCCCTGTTTGCATTGAACAAACTCGCAGCGAACGAAGCCGTCCCGAACGTCGACGATCTGCTCGATCGTCGCTTCAAGCCTCATTTCCCACCGTCTGAAGTGCGGCTGCAGCACGGCGATTGGCCGATATGGGCGGCATTTGTCGCTCCGACCTGGCGTGAAATTATCAACGTCCCGAGCCTCGGTGCGTCGTCCGGTGGTGAATGGAACGTCCGGCTGTCGGTAACGCGTGACGCTAGCCGGGCTGCGTCGAACACGTGTGCAACCGTTCAGTCGAAGCAATGGGAGGGGTTGTTGGCCTTTCTTGCGCTTCGCGACTTCGAACGAAGCGCAATCATACTCAATACCGTGTTGAGCGAGACTCATGCCCGAATGGCGGTCCTGGCTAAGGTCGAGAACCCTTTGGCCGCGCTCGCCGGGGCGTTGGTCGCAACAGCGTGTGGTCGGCTGGACCAAATTGGCTTGCCGCAACAATGGCTCGAGAATCTGGCGACTTGGTTTCCCGGACTACCTGACGCTCCCATAGTTCTTTCCCGATTTCTTCTGCAGCAGTCTGGCAACAGCCTCGAAAGCCGCTTAAGAGCAAAGTCGCTTTTGTTGTTGGCGCTTAATCGTGGTATCCCGATTTACTCACTGGCCATCGACTGGCTGGCGGAAGATCTCGCTGCGCTCGACGGCGATCCCGAGGTTGCCGTGGCAGCCCGAGCGGCTCGCCAGCTGCGACGACTGTCTGATCCCACGCGCGTCTTTACTACGCTCCGCATCCCGGTTTGAGGCGGCAATCCATGGGGCAATTTGATCTAATGATGTTTGCAGCCTCGGAAGGCGATGCACTCATGCTGTCTTGGGGCAATGACAGCAGCCTCCACCACGCATTGATCGACTTGGGGCGAACCAAGGACTATCCGTCCATTCGTTCTGTTCTCCACAACATCGGGCGATTCGAGCTTTTTGCGGTAACCCACATAGACGCCGACCACATCGCCGGCGCGATGCCTCTTGTCAGGGAGCGCAATGCACCTTTTAATCCCGCGGATGTCTGGTTCAACGCTTGGCACCATCTCAGAAATGCGGAAGCCCGTGCACGGGATATGCCCCTCCTCGAAACTCTGAGCGCGAAGCATGGAGAGAAACTCTCTAGCGGGATTCTCAGGTTTAACTGGCCCTGGAATTGTGCGTTCGGATCGAGCGGCATCGTTTCAACAGATACCCCATGTGCAGGCACATCGATCGAGCTCGGCGGAGGCCTGAAAGTTACGTTGCTTTCGCCGGGAGACACCGAGCTTGCCGCTCTGCTACCCGTCTGGGAAAAGGAACTTGGCAAGGCCAATCTGCGCCCATTGGATCCAGACAATACGGCAACCAGCGAAGCTCCCTCGAATTTGGAGAGCTTGTCCCCTATAAACGTTGAGGCTCTTGCCTCTGCCCCGTTTGTCGACGACCGATCGCAAACGAATGGAGCCAGCATAGCCTTCCTCGCCGAATTCGGAGGGCGGCGGGTTCTTCTCGGAGCGGACGCTCATCCGGGAGTCCTCGAACGCGCCCTACGACGATTGGGCTTCAATGAAGCAAATCGCCTGAAATTGGATCTCTTCAAACTAAGCCATCATGGCAGCAAGGCCAACACATCGCCTTCACTGCTCCGGATCATCGATTGTACCCGTTTCGGGATTTCGACAGACGGGACAAAGCACAACCATCCGGATCGAGAGACCATCGCGCGTATCCTGGTAAACGACCCCATTCGGCCCAAGACTCTCTACTTCAACGTCAATCAGGAGCAGGCGACTGTCTGGGACCGCCCGGATCTTCGGGAGCGATACGCATTCAAGTGCGAAATTCCGGCGATGGATAAACCGGGCCAACGAGTCGAAATATGACTTATCCAGCTGTTCGCCGCGCGCTTAACGCCCTTCGCATTAGCTGGATGGTCCCAACCATCGTCGTGCTAACGGTAGCCCTGTATCCACTTTCCGCCATCTCCAACCGCCTGCACTATCGTCCCGGACAACAAATCATTCCCCAACTCTATCACCGCATTCTCTGCACATTGCTGGGACTCGATATTTCGACAATCGGCAAGGCTTCTTCCAGACGCCCCCTAATGATCGTCTCGAATCACGCCTCGTGGTTGGACATCCTGGTAATTTCATCCAGGCTACCCGCGATTTTCGTGGCAAGAGAGGATGCCGCGAATTGGCCGATGTTTGGACGGCTCGCCAAGCTCCAGCGATCGATATTTGTAGATCGAATTCGAAGGCAGAAGCTTCCTCAGGCACTCGAACGTATCTCGAGGTATCTGATCTCGGGCGAAGTTGTAGTGCTTTTTCCCGAAGGCACCTCGACCGACGGCACTCATGTTCTGCCATTTAGGTCCGCACTCATTGGATCAGCACAGGAAGCCATTCATGGCGCCGCAAGGCTGCCCGAAGTCTGCATCCAGCCTGCCTCACTGGCCTACACAGGAATTAACAGGAGACAGGCAGTTTGGGCCCGCGACGATGAAATAGATCTGGTCGCGCATCTTCTTCAGGTGATCGGCCTCCGGCGGATTGAAGTCGTCCTGACATGGGGAGATCCTATTTCATTTACTGCAGACTCCGATCGCAAGGCGATTACCAAGCAGGCAGAAGCGACCGTTCGCAAACTGACAACACAGGCCCTCAAATGACCGAGGCCTCGGGACAGCGCCTCCGTCGGCCAACTTGCAGGCAAAAATTGACTGAGCTACCATTGGTTGGAGCACGACACATCGACAATCGGACCGGCTGGCCTTGAACGGATGGGGCCGGCATTCTGTTTGCATACCGACTTTTCGAGGGAGCCATGCCGCCGGTAGATCTGAACGGCCACGAGTGGAATGAGATACCGTCAGGCTACTCCTGCCTCGGGAGCGATGACGCAGACCCCTACGCCGGGGAAAAGGAGAAGCCGCTGCGCGAAGTATATCTCCCAACCTTTTTTATCTCGCGCTATCCTACTACCAACCTCCAGATCCTTCGCTTCTACCGGGAGACCGGGTGGCCCCCCCACCTTTCGTGGGGGTCATGCGCCGATGGACAAATTCCAGCCGAACTCTCCGGGCGGGAGGACTACCCCGCAACATACGTCTCGTGGGACGTTGCGACGGCCTACTGTCGATGGCTAAGCAGCAAATGCGAGGCGGCAATTGACTTGCCAACCGAGGCCGAATGGGAAAAGGCGGCCCGGGGAAATGATGCGCGGATATGGCCATGGGGGGACATCTTCGACAAGAAGTATTGCTGCAGCGCAGAGTCGGAAAGGGAAGGCTTCTGCAGCGTCAAAGAATATGAAATTGGAGCCTCACCTTTCGGCGTCATGCATATGTCGGGCGGAGTTTGGGAGTGGTGTATCGATTTCCATCATCCCGACAATCACGCAACAGCGGATATATTCGCTCCTGTGAATCTGGTGCCGGCAAGGCAGCGCGTGGTCAAAGGTGGTTCAGCCTTCTGCACAAAGGAAATCGTTCGAATAGCGTGCCGCGATTGGACAAATTCCGTGAACCAGGGCGGCGGGGATGACGGCTTCAGGGTTGTGATGCGCGTGGCTTAGAGATGGAATTTTCACGGGCCGATGATGCTCATTTGCGCGCGACGGTCGCCACGATCAGGCGCGGCCCGGAGATTGGCACAGCATTCTTCGCAGCCCCCGGCGTTCTGATCACCTGTGAACATGTCGTGAGGGGCGCTACCAAGGACGAAATTGCCGTCTTTTGGGGAGGAGAGGCATTGAGCGTTCAGCGCATCCTTACCCCACCAAATGGATCTAGCCTCGATCTGGCTATGATCGAGGTAACACAACGGCAACATCCGATCGTTACGATTGGACCCGCCACGACGCTAATTAGCCCGGTGTTTTCTTATGGATTTCAACTCACCGAGCGGGGCTACTATGGTTATCCGTCGTATGGTGTGCTCGCAGGCATTACTCGCGAAGGCAACGAGAGTGGCGGCCGCGACCTGTTTCATATCGTGGATGCCCTGATTGCGCCTGGCCTGAGCGGCGCGCCTCTATTCTCGGTCACAGAGAAACGGGTCATTGGAGTTGTTAAAAAGAGCCGCCCGGAACGAGGAGGCTATGCCATTCCTATCGAGCAGATAGCCGAACTGGACCCGGGGTTCTTATCTCGCTCATTTCCTCGTCCCGAGGATCAGCAATCACCGATGACATCGTATTTCCGCCGGGTGGCAGCAGAGCACGAATTCGTGTCGCTGCTGGATCTCGATCGGGCACTGAGGCTCGACGAAATATTCGTTTCCCTGACCCTGACGAGAAGCGGGATAAGCGGCCAGAGGCTCTCAGTGACGACGGGCGGCAGCGTTTCGGTGCTAACTCGTACCGGTGGATCGTTGAGAATGGTGCGGCGCGATCGAGGCAGCCCCCAGCGATTCGCTGTTGATGAAAGCGTCAGCCTCTTCGATGTGATCGTGCACTCCAAAGCTGTCATCATCGGGGAGCCCGGATGCGGGAAGACCACCTTGCTGCGGCACATTGTGAGCCGTATTTGCAAAGGAGAGTTGCTACGCGATCGAGTTCCAGTGTTCGTGAAGCTATCCGATATCAAGATAGAGGTTGGTTGCATCGAGAACTGGCTTCGCATCGCTCAGCCCCAAGCATCGAGCGTCCTGTTGGAAGCCCTCGGCAGCGGATCCTGCGTCTTGTTGCTGGATGGATTTGATGAGGCTGCTCGTGAGCATCATGGAACGCTTGTACGAGAAGTCGAAAGGCTGGCCGCATCGGGAAACCAGATCCTGGTAACGTGCCGCAGCGTTTCGCTGCCGCGGGGACTTTTTTCGAGCGACTTCAGGGTCTTCGAGTGCATCGGATTCAATGTTTCGCAGCAGCGGCGTTTCCTGCGCCAATGGTTTAGCGAGTCGCCGGAGCGCGCGAGCCGTCTTGAGCGTCAGATTAACAGTCACGCTGGAGTTATCGGGTTTGCACGAAATCCGCTCCTGCTGTCGCTTATGGCGGTCGTCGCGGAAAATGAGCAGGATTTCCGCCTGCCAGTCAATCGTACTGCCCTGTACGGAAAGGCGATCCGCGCGCTGCTGGAGCGCCGTGCAACCTCATCGCGGTCTGGCGTGCCGACACGGCGAAAGCTTGCCATTCTCAAGGGAGTTGCCTCAAAGCACTTTGCAAGCGGGCATGAAACGTTCACTGAAGATGCGCTGCTTGAACAGATTGAAGAAGGCCTTGGCAGGCAACGCGATGCCGACCCCGACAAGGTACTTCACGATCTCGTCGAGATAGACGGTGTACTGACGGTACATTCGCCGCAACGCTATCGATTCTTGCACCTGACATTTCAGGAATTTCTCACCGCGCAAGACCTTGTTGCTTCAAAAACCTACCTAGGGACGCTCGCTGCCGTTATCGAAGAGCCAAGGTGGGAGGAAGTCATCCGTCTCACGTGCGGACTACTGTCGGCACACGATGCAACGGTTCTCATTAGAGGGATATGGAACCCGGAAATGGAGGCTTCGGCCGTTGGTCGATTACTGCTCGCCGCTCGCGCAGCAAGCGACTGCTCGTCTCTAGATTTCGAACATGCCACCTCAATATCCGTGAATTTGGTCGTAGCCATGTCCGGCAATGCTCGTCCGAACCAATCTTCGGAGGCAGAGGAAGCACTCGCATCACTTTGCCGGACCTACACCGGTCTTCTGGAAAGGGTCGTGGAGCCTTTGACCAGGAAGAACGTTGATTCTACGCTCAGAATCAGACTCGACTCCTTCATTCGAATTATGGGGATGACGGCAGACGCATATTCTGCGGCGATGCTTCGATCTTTCTTGCAGCAGCTTGCTCAAACGAAGGAACCAAAAGAGGAATCGGATTTGGCGCTTGCCGGCCGGGTTATCGAGGCTATCGGCCAGGCAACACTGACGGAACTGAACGACCAGCTGGTCGAGGCCCTTTCCTCCGCGTCAAACTACATTCGCTGCGCGGCAACGCGCGCCCTGACACAGTTGCAAATCAATCAAGAGCGCCAACCTCTTCTCGCAATACTGCAAAGCGGCACGCAGGATCAGAAGGTCCTTGCATTGACGCTCTTGTTTAGTTTTCAGGATCAGGTCCTGACAACCCGCCTTTTTGAGCAAATATTCCGAGGCTCATGCAGGGCGCTGCACAAGGCATTCGCATTTCATTTCAATCGCGCGGAGATCGAGCTGGATCCTACCGTCGTGGCCGCTGTTTGGAGCGAGAGTTCCGACAGACTCGCCATTTGTCATATCTTCAGTATGCACCGATGTTTCCTAAGTCCGCTCTTGTTCTCGAAACTGAAGCTGGCGGCGTTTACGCCCGACTCCGACCCGATGATCCGCGTTGCAGCGATTATCACCCTGCTGAAAATCGAATCTGAAAGTATCCCCTCACTCGTCGAGAGCGTGATGGCTGGAGAGACCGAGGCTGACACGTTTCGGGCCGTTCTCGCCGCTGCTCCGAGCGCACGCGCCGACATACTTGCACGTTCTATTATGGATATCCTGACCGAGTCACAACGGCGTAAGCACCTGTCTGCAATACTGCGCTTCGTAGTGGCAAACCGAGTAACCGCACTGCGACCCTGGGTTGAGAGTGTAGCCGCAGAAGCGCTATCCTCCACCGAAATGCGGCAGTGCCTACTGGCGCTCGCTTCGCTGGGTAGCTCAGCCTACATTGATCGCGCGCGAGAGCTGATCGGCGATATGGCGGATGCAGCGATTCCGGATCGGATCATTGCTTATCGCGGTTTAGGCCTGATGGCTCATCCAACCGCGCGTGAGATCCTTTTGGATCGGCTTGAGATTGAAGTCGACCAGGCGATCGTCACCGAGATCATTCTCGCGCTGGGACAACAGGGAGATGCGCTAAGTGCCTCTGAACTTATCAACTTGCTGGATCCAGGTAATTGGCCCGCCAATTGGCCTCCGCCCGAACTTCCTCGAAGGCAGGGCGACCAGCGGCCGAGTGATCGGCGCCGGCTGTCGATCATCTTCGCCTTGGAGCAAGGCATGAACCCCAACGCCGTACAGCCCCTCGCCAAAGTTGCAGCCGAGGCCGACGAAGACAACCAAATTCGCGAGGCTGCCTTGATCGCGAGCCGGAATATCGAATGGGGTTCGGGCGCAATTGGCGCAGGTGAATAGCATGAGCATTCCAACGTTGCGACAACTGCAGGCTACAACGCCCGGCGTCGCGTCCAGTCCGCCAGACGTTGTGATTGCCGATACGCCGGACCTGCTGCAGAAGATCTATCACTTCAGATATCAGATCTACGTCGGCGAATTGAAGTTCGAACATCCGGATGCTGACCATGCCCAAATGACATTGAACGACGAGCTTGACGAGTGCAGTACGAATTTTGCCTTATTCGGAGATGATGGGGCCGTGGCGGCCACGCTACGTTGCACCCTGCTCGACCGGGTTCCGAACCCCGCCCCCATCATAGCGCGCCTGTCCCTGGAGCCATTCGTCGAGCGATTTGGATTATCGGCGGTGGCGACGACCAGCAGGTTCATGTTTGCATCCAAGTACCGGCGAACGGCAGCGATAGTAAAGCTCGCCTCCGCTGGTTTCGAACTGGCGCGAGTGGCTGGAGTTAGATTCAATTTCGGGGACACAAACCCGATCTGGCTCGAATATTTCGAGCGCTTGGGCTATCGGCGCTACGCCAAAGGCCTGAATGATCCGGTCTTCGGGTATCATTTACCCATTGTCATGCTCATGCGGGATTTGGACTATTTCCGTTCAGCCCGGTCGCCGATTGCACGCTACCTCTCGCATCAGGAAGATGACGCTGAAGCGAGAAAGTGGTTTGGAGAGTTCGCTGGCCAGTATCACTTTCTATGTCCCGTTGGTCGAAAGCTCGAATCCTTTGTTGAGCAACTCCGGCGTTTGGGAGTCGATTCCGCTACGCTGGCGGCCGCGTTAAAGAGAGTTCCAAACGCCTGGCGCGGCGCGCTCGTCGAACAATGCAATCTACTCATACTTCAGCCTGGAGATCTGCTGACCCGATATGGGGAGATCGATGATACGGCCTTTCTGTGCATAACAGGGACTCTTCTCCAGAGCGACAAGGAGTCTGAAGATCCGCCTCGAAAGCTCGGACCGGGAGATTGGCTTGCAATCGACGAGCTTCTTTCCCCGGGACCCCGACGCAGCTCTATCGTGGCTGCATCGGAATCCATCGTTTTCGTGCTTCCAGCGCGCCAGTTACGCAGGGCAAACAGTCGGCTGCATGGAGCTCTGATGGATGCCTTGCTGGATTCAGCTGCCGGCTACTGCCGCTCGCTGCCGTCTTAGGAAGACTGGCGTACCGGAATGCTGATGATTCCTTCCATAGCTTGAATACAGTCTCCCCCGATTCGTACCGCGTGGATCTTTCCAGCGTACTTGTCAGCGGTAGCCACCAACGCGCTGGCGCGTCCCATCTCAACTCCTTGCTTGACATTGATCTGCAACTGCATCGTGCGAGCCGGAGCAAGGTCGGCTAGCAAGGCAACGAGGGCCGCATTTGCACTGCCGGTCGCCGGGTCCTCCCAAATGCCGTCAAGAGGCGAGAGATGCCTCGCACGAAACTGGAGCTCGTTGCCAGAATTCGTCCGTGTATAGAGATGTATGCTATTGGCCCCGCTGCGAGGGAAGTGCCGAGCAAACTGTTCGGGTATCGGACGACACCGGCCGAGTGATTCCAAGTCCCGCACTTCCGTAAGCAAGATCGGCAAGCCGATCGAAGCGATTATCGGCCGATGCTGCTGCGAGACGATGTCCTCGTCCTCAAGACCAACGCAAGCTGCGACTACGGCAGGATCGACCTCCACAAGACGCCGATACGGCTCGGGTGCCAGCAGAGTCGCGCCAAGCGGTATTCCGTCCTGCAAAGTTATGTCGATCGAAACGACTCCAGCACGCTGCTCAAATGATAGCGACTTGCCGATGGGCCTACCGAAGACGGTCCCCAGTCTGGCGACGACGTAGGCCGCTCCGATATTTGGATGTCCCGCAAACGGCAACTCGTCTTTTTGCGTAAAAATCCGTAGCCGCGCCGCACAACATGCGCTGGTCGGCGCCGTAAGAAAGGCCGTCTCTGAATATCTAAATTCTGCGGCAATCGCCTGCATCTCCTCATCCGCGATCCCGTCTGCTCCAAGTATTACCGCGACCGGATTTCCAGTGAAACGCTGCGAAGTAAACACGTCGACTGTCACATATTTCAATCTTTGCCATTGCATCACGCCGCTCTTCGTTCCCATCTTTTCCGCTCGGGGGCTGGACAAACAAGGATTGCGTCAACCAATGCAGTCAGTCGTTCTTTGAGAGTCGGGGACCAGCCAGGCGGCATCCCATTGCACGGAAGTCATCCGGCTTCCTACTTGCCTGCGGTCTCCCACTGCTACGTAAGCTGGTTCTTGTGTGACGATTCTGAGCGGATCCTGCCGACCGACGCTAGACGGCCGAGCCCAAGCAAACACTCATGATCGATTCGACATTTGGGGCATCGGATCGAAATTCGGGAATCTTGCGACTGGTCAAAGGTAAGCTCGTCGGTCTCCAGCCGGCTATCTCTTCATTCGTAGTTGGACACTTCAGCATGATCAGCGGCATTTGCGTCCTCTTCGGTCTTCCAACGCTCGTCCACGTCGGCAATATGTCGCCTCCACCTTGCCTACTGAAGCAGGATGACACGGGCTCGGCATGCAATTTTCGCAATTGCCTGAATGGCCTTTAGCACCAAATGTGCAATCGCGCAATTATTGCGTGTATTCTTGGAACAACTCGCGTCCAGGACCACGATCGGGTTGTTGATCGAAGACCAATAGAGATGCATGAACGTAACAGGGAAGCTTAGGCACGGTTCACAAGCCAGGACTGAGTATCCCACTCATCATCGGAAGCAATATACCGGGCCACTGCCGCCATCTCCCGATAGGCATGCTGTTTAAAGTGCCCGGGTTCGTGGCAACGATACCTCCAGTAGCGCCAAAGCGACGTCATAATCGCGGCGTACTCGACTATCGGCTTGATCGAAGCTCTCTCTGCAGTGCTCAGCTTTCTAACTGACTCGTAGCCGGCGACGAGACTGCCGATCCTGCGGAAGCAAGGTATCCCGTCCACAACGCACATTCCGACGATCGCCATCGCCACATCGAAGGCCAGCATGTAGTTGCACGCCAGTTCAAAATCGATGATCGCAACAAGGTCGCTTCCATCGAACAGAACATTGTCCGCAAACACATCGCCATGGATCAGGCCCGTTGGAAGATCGTAATATGAGCCGATATCGATGCTGTCGAGCGACCGGATTGCCCATTTTTCGTATTGGCGATCATGCCCCGATTGCAAGGCCTGCCGGAAACGATCCTGCGCGTAGTAGATGTCCTTCGGCAGAAAGGATGGGCAAGGAACCGCGTGCAAGGATGCGATCGATGCGCCAACCTGGCGAACGTGCTCTTCATCCGGCGCCCGGCAGACCTCCCCGTGGAGGAAATGGCGCAACAGCGCTGGCTTGCCGTTGATGACCGCAGTAAGGGTCTTCGCCGCGGTCCTTTTGAGTGTCGTGGTCGGGTAGTTATGGACCTCAAGCCAGTCCAGGGTGAGGGCCATTGTTTCGACTTCTTCCGCTGACTGCTCCTCGATCACACACAGCACGAAGGCATCGCCATCCGATTTGAGGATGTAATTGCGGTTGCCCGAGCCCTGTCCAGCCAAGCTCGCTTCCACGATTTCGATATCGTAGATCGACCCCGCCAGGCGCGAGACAGCCTCAATACACCAGTCTTGCGGCATAAATCCGTCGCCTACCTCATCAAGGCCTGATCCAGATCTGCAAATAGGTCGTCGACATTCTCGATCCCGACGGACATCCGGATCATGCTTCGGGACACACCCAATGCTTTTTGCTGTTCCGCCGTCAGATTCCTGAACGAGGTGGAAGCTTCGAACGGCGAATTAAGTGTGGTGGAGACCTCACCCATGCTGTTCGCGGGGATGACCAGCTGAAGGGCCTTCTGGAAGGTGCGGAGATCCACGTGATCCTTGACCTCGAAGGTCAACAGACCGCCAAAGCCCGTCATCTGCCTTTTGGCAGTGTCATGTCCCGGATGGTCTACCAAGCCGGGATAGCGAACCGAAGATACACAGGGATGCCGGGCAAGCATCTCGGCTAGTCTGCTCGCGTTATGGTTGATCCGGTCCATCCGCAGCGCCAGGGTTAGGAGGCTCCGTTCAAGAAGGTGACAGGCCTGGGGGTTTAGGCATCCGCCGTAGTCGTTGATGTATTCGAGCATGGGCGCTAGCATCTTCTTCGATCCGATGGCGGCGCCTGCGGTGATGTCGCCATACCCGCCGAGAAATTTCGTGGCGCTGTGCAGCACAACATCAATGCCCGCTAGAATCGGATTCTGGTTTATGGGGGTGGCGACGGTATTGTCGATGAATGTGAGGAGGCCCCGTTCTACAGCAAGGGCCGCAACCATGCCGATGTCCACGATTCCCAGAAGAGGGTTCGTCGGTGATTCGATGTAGATGGCCTTAGTGTTCGGGCGAACAGACGCGACGAAGTCGGCCGGTGTCGTCCCCTGAGTGAACGATACTTCAATGCCCTGGCGAGGGAGATGACGCCGCACAAAGTTGGCGGCGCCCGAATAGACGCCCGCCTGAACCACGAGGTGATCGCCGGTATGCAAATGTGAGAGGAGAGCCGTGGATATCGCGGCCATTCCGGAGCTGAACATCAGCGCCATTTGCCCATACTCCAGGGCGCAGAGCTTGTCGGCGACCGCCCGCTGGTTCGGGAGGTTCGAGTGCCGCGGATAGATATCTTCATCTATTTCAAGATGTAGGTGAGAGTTCGACGGATAGAGAGGTGTTCTGGTGCCTCGCGTCGCCATGTCAACAATGGTGCCGGCGTGGACGCACGCCGTTTCGATAGAACGCTTCATGATCATGCCCCCTGTGCTTATCGACTTCTGTTCCGTTTGAGGACCCGCGCGCAGCACCGACAGCCGGTCGGCAAGCGGACGCGCCGTCGTCAACTTATTGTAAGGATGACGGCGGGCTCAAATGAAGGCAACATCGTGCCAATGCACAAAGGAGCCGTGTCGAAGGAGCGCCAAGGCTGGTAATTCAACACGGCCTCAAATTCACGCAATGGTCGCCGCACCCTCACTGCGGTTATTTCTTCGGCTTGGACGGTGCGGCGACCATTGGCGTGAAATCGACTAGGATAACATCCCGGATACCGACCGTTGCCGGCTCGGCTACCCTCACCGGCTTCACCATATGCCAAACCATGTCGTCCACGATGCCAATCGAGTCGAGCGGCGTGCTCAGCGTCGCCTCGCACAGCAACTTTGCCTGGCTATTGTCTGTGATGATGCTTTCGCCACCAACGACGTCTCTCCTGTTCATCAGGTGGATCCACGTTACTGGCTCACCGTCCTTGTGAAGACGGTTCGGCACCGCAACACCTGGACGATCCGGCGTTGCCCGGAGACGGATGAAGTGGACGCCGACCTCAATCGGTCCGCTCAGCATTTCCGGATCCAGCGGCGAGTTCACGAAGTCATGCATGATCAATTCGCGAAGGAAATCTGCCTTGATGATGGCCTCCGGAAGGGCCGCGAACCGTCGTTCGATGCCCTTCGCTTCGGCATTGAAGCTAACGTTCTGCTGGTAAATCAGCGCCTTGTTGGGACGCGGCATCAACAGACCGGCAAACGGCAGTAGTACATATCTGGAGAGCTGCCGACAGCGATTGGCACTCTCGTCGTATGTATCGAGGGGCAGTGAGTTGAAGTGGTCCTGCACCGTTGCAAGTGACTTATACTGTTCGTCGGTCAGAACGAAGCTATTCGCTTCGAGATAACAGAAACCTTCGGTTTTCATGCTCAGGAGGGAGTTCCTGACGGATACCAGACCGGGAAGTGAGGGGTTATCCGCTGCGCCGGCACCGAAAAATTCGGTATACATCGCAATCTCCTAGGGGTTCAGACACCAAAAATAGGCGCATCCCTGCCCGGGGGCACGGCGAATAAAAAAGTCTGGCAATTTCTAGATGTTTCTGATTTAGAACAACTTGCCGGTGTAGTCAAGGAATAGTGCGTCAAGAGACTTTTACGCTTTCCGGCCCTGGCACCTACTGCATGACCGACTGATGCGGGCGGCGCTACAAATTTGAGAGACAAAGGAATTTTCTAATGAGCTTCGCCAAAATGATCCGACTCTACAACAAGCTGATCGATGGCGAGGCGGGTCGGACAACCATCGACATCGACTTCCTTCTAAAGAAAGGAAGCATCTCGGACAATTACGCGCGTCAAATCCTGAGTGGTAGCAAGTCACCTACTGACAAGATCAAGAGCCTAGTGATCAAGGCGTCCGGTATCGATCCGCGGCATTGGGAACTGACGCCTTCAGCGTTCGGCGCCGCCATTGGCCTGACCGACTACCAGATCGCCGACGTTCTCAATATCGAGATCGTGGGGATCAACTTTCGATCGCAACTCAAGGACAAAGGGCAGGTCCAGGATATATTTTCTCTCACCGAGGGCATTTTTTTCTCCTACTACTACTCGGTTTCAAACTTCGAAAAGCGAATGGTGTGTCGCGACGTATTCCAGGTGATCAGGGTCGATGAATTCGGCCATATCAGGGTACGCTTGGCTGATGGATTCTTCGACTACAGCGGTCTGTGCGTCCCCATCCGAAATCACCTGTACTATATGCTGGAGAAAGATAGAGGATTGGATGAGATCGTTGTCTACTGCACCAACTTCCCCAACGACCACAACAGAAACCTGTTCGGCATCATTCTGTGCAACTCCGTTAAGCTCAAGAACCGGCAATCTTCCTCATTCTTTCCCGCGGCTTCCAGAGTCTATTTCTCGTTCCTGGGAAGGACTTTTGAGGAAGCTTCGCGCGCGATCGGATCGCCGGTCTCCTCGTTTGAGGACATCAGAAAGTATGCCGGTTACATTGACGAGACAGATCCAACGACGCTTGGGCCTACAACGATGGATGATATCAAAAACATCAACAACTTGATTACCAGCGACAAGGTTCCGTTCGCACTCATCGCGAACGACTAAACCGGCTAACGCACGCTCAGGCGGTTCTACCCTTCATAGGCTTCATCTTGGACTCTTTCGCCTTCGCCCACGCAAACCATGTTGGCGACGGCTGTAGACGCGAAGCGCAAATTCGCAAACTGCACCAGTTTCGCACCAGAAGCGGTGCGAGCGAAGCGCAACAAACGCGACGAAATCGAACGAAAGTCGAGGGAAATCAACAAACCTGAACTATAGTCTGGTCTGCCGCTCATAACGGTCTGCAGGTTCAAATCCTGCGGCTCGCGAAGGCGTCCAATTCTTAAAGTCCCTGCCTTCCTCTTCGGTGATGACCGGCGCGGCGCGAACGCGATCAATAATGAATCCGCGTCGACGTCGACCTATACCAGCGAAGCGCCAGCAAGGTCGGATCGTCGAGCCTAACAAAATGATATTGCCAGTCGCTTTCGCGCCGAACTCAGTTGCACCGCCGCCGATCCGAAAGCCTTTCATTTGCGGCACGGTAAACATCGCGCATTCGACGCATGAATGCGGCCAACCAAATGCGAGCACTTCGCGTGCTTGGAGGCGGATTGGATATCGTTGTGGCTGTCACTGCCGCTCATATTGCCGGCGGAGCTGTCGGATCTATTCGCGCGAACCTGCGTGGTCGGATCACTGAATCAGTGTGCCGGGGTTCGCCAACATCCGCCGACGCTTATTCAACGGATATTCGACGATTTCGCCATCGCCGTTCTAAGTTATTGGATTTGCTGGCGCTCCCTAGATTAGGGGAATCGAACCCCTGTTTCAGCTTTGAGCGGGTAAGTCGATCCGCTTAATGATCATCGTGGGAGAGGCCCGCCATGGAGACGTTATGGATATCAAGCTCGGCTAGTCTGCATGAGCAGGAGTAACTGCAGCAGTTTCGCATCAGAGACGACCGGTCATGGTTACCTATGCGATCTTCTCTAGCAGCGCTCCTCGTGATTGCATCAGTGGGGCGATAAAAGACCCGCCGCAGTTTCCCAGATGAACACCGCGGCTTGAAAGGCTGCTGCGAAGCACGCCCAGGCGGCTGCTCGAGCATTGAGTCTACCCTGCTCCTTTAGCGCGTCCGGGTACGGTCCGCTGCCGTCCCAGTTCGTGCCTGCAGTCAGGTTGGGGATTTTCACTGACGCCGATCCAGCCCAATTGATCCCAGCCAAACAAGTGCAAACTACCGTACCGACCGACAACACAAGCTTCAGAAAACCCAGCCAGTCCATCTCTATCTCGGCGCCGCTGTTGAGGAGCGACGGTTGATAATCGATCCGTGCGGCCAAGCAAAGTAACCAAACGATCAGGCCGGACCTCACGGGGCCGCTCACTGCGCCGATGATCAAGAGGGTTCATAATACAGTGCGGCTGTTTGGCCCTAGCAGGAAGATCCGCATCTCGACATCGTTTGCCGGCGGTTCACATTATCGAGAGCTTGCTTGGCTACCGCCCCTAAAAACACCGTTTGAAAAACCGTTTTAGTTCGGTCGTCTCAAACGGTTCGCGAGGATAAGTCTTTGAAAGACTTGGTGGGCGCACCAGGGCTCGAACCTGGGACCCGCTGATTAAGAGTCAGCTGCTCTACCAACTGAGCTATGCGCCCGAAAGGCGATCGAAGCCTTGCGAGGCCGGTCGTTTAGCAAAGCGATCCGGGGATGGCAAGCGACGGGACGCAAGTTTTCCAAGGCTTCGTCCCCAGGGGCGGAAAAGCGGAAAGCCGCTGGATTCCAGCGGCTTCGCCAAGGTTAATCGTGCGGAAACCCGGCCGCTCAGAGCCGGCCCTCGCGGTCCCGGCCCTCGTCACGGTCGAAGCGGTGATGGTGGAAATGGTCCATGCCGTGGCCCATCATGCGGTCCATGCCGCGCTCCATGAAATGGCGGTGGCGCGGACCGTCCTCGCCGCCCCCAAACGGGCCGCGGTGGCGGGTCAGCACCGCGAGGCGCCGCTTCTGGCCCTCGTCCAGGGTCTTGTAGAGCGGATCGGCGGCATCGGCGATCTTCTTCAGGGCGGCGGAGCTGGCGCCCATGTCCTCGGCGCGCTGACGCAGGCGGGCGATCGGATCTTCAGGCTTGTCCGCATCATTGGGGCCGGCATTCATCCGCGCATTGGCGCGGTCGATGCGCAGCTTGGCGAACTCCCGCACGGCAGTCTCGACCGGCGGCCACAGCTTCTCCTGATCGGCGTTGAGCTTCAGCCCGGCATGGACGGCGGCGATACGCGCGTCGACCAAGGCGGCGCGGTCCTCGGGGTTCATGCGCATGTGGCGGACGTGCTCCGTCCACGGGCGATGATATTGGGCATAGACCGCGCCCGAGCCGGCGATGCTGAGCACGGCGATGGCTGCGATGGTGAATTTCTTCATGCGAACCTCCTCTGGAAGGATGCCCGGAGGATGAGCGCAGCGCGGCCCACGCGCAACTTACAACTTGGACAGGGAGCGCGACGTTACGAAGATGTAACGGCCGATTTTACCTCTAGCCGCAATTGGACATCATTCGCAACAAAGAGGCTTCCGTGCCGACGGCACGGAAGCCTTCGTTCAGCGTTCGTTATGATCAGTTCGTGGTGCCCTTGGCTTCCTTCAGGAACTCGTCGATCAGCGGCTGGCCCACGCGGCTCGCCGCGTCCTTGTAGACCGGCTCCATCGCCTTGCGCATCGCCTCGTCCTGCTCCGGGGTGAGCTTGATGATCTCGCTCTTGCCGCTCTTCTTGATCTCGGCCAGCGCGTCATCGTTCTCCTTCTGAGACTGCGCGTTGCTGAAAGCGGTCGCTTCCTTCATCGCCTTGGAGAGCTGGTCGCGGATGTCGGCCGGCAGATCGTCCCAGAACTTCTTGTTCACGATCACGACGTAGCCGATGTAGCCGTGATTGGTCTCGGTGATGTACTTCTGCACCTCGTGCATCTTCTGGGTGTAGATGTTCGACCAGGTATTCTCCTGGCCGTCGACCACGCCGGTCTGGAGTGCCTGATAGACTTCCGAGAACGCCATCACCTGCGGCAGAGAGCTGAGCGCCTTGAACTGGGCCTGGATCACGCGCGACGACTGGATGCGGAATTTCAAGCCTTGATAGTCGGCAGGCGTGACCAGCTTCTTGTTCGCGCTCATCTGCTTGAAGCCGTTGTCCCAATAGGCAAGGCCGGTGATGCCCTTGGCGTCCAGCAGCTTGAGCAACCGCGTGCCGAGCGGCCCTTCCGTCACCTTCCGCAGCGTCTTCAGGTCGGGCAGGATGTAGGGCAGATCGAACACTTCGAACTCGCGGATGCCGAGGGGCCCGAACTTGGAGTTGGACGGCGCCAGCATCTGCACGCTGCCGAGCTGCAGCGCCTCGAGCTCTTCCTTGTCCTTGTAGAGAGTCGAATTCGGGTAGACTTCGACCTTGACCTTGCCGCCGGTGTACTTCTCGGCCAGCTCCTTGAACTTCTCCGCGCCCTTGCCTTTCGGCGTGTCGGTGGCGACGACGTGGCTGAACTTGATGATGATCGGTGATTGGGCCGACGCCGGCCCGGTCAAGCCAAGTGCCAGAGCCGCGATGGACGCGGCGATCGCGAAGGTGCGCATTGTTTCTCCCTGTGGTTATTGAGGTCGCCCGGCGGGGGCGACCGATCCTTCATGGCCGTCACATCAATACAGGCCGGCGCATCGTACGGCTATTGGCCGTTCGCAGGGCTGCCATCTCTCCGGCCGTCATTCCGGGGCGATGCGAAGCATCGAACCCGGAATCTCGAGATTCCGGGCTCGCCTCGCCGAGGCGCCCCGGAATGGCAAGCTTCGCTTGTCAGCTCGCAGCCGCCGTCGTCACCGTGTCGCGCTGGCGCTTCATGACGATCTTGTTGAGCGCGCCCAGATAGGCCTTGGCCGACGCGACCAAGGTATCGGGGTCCGCCGCGCGTGCCGTCATCGATCGACCGTCCTGCGCCAGCCGCACCGAGACTTCGGCCTGCGCGTCGGTGCCTTCGGTCACGGCGTGAACCTGATACAGCTCCAGCTTGGCCTCGTGGGGCACGAGGCGCTTGATGCAGTTGAACACCGCGTCCACCGGGCCGTTGCCCTCGGCCTCCTCGATCTTGATCTGGCCGTCGACGTCGAGCTTCATGGTCGCGCGCTGCGGGCCATGCGTGCCCGCGATCACGGTCAGCGAGGTCAGCTTGATGCGGTCGTGGGAGGCCGCCATTTCCTCGTCGACCAGCGCCTCGATGTCTTCGTCGTAGATGTCCTTCTTGCGGTCGGCCAGCGCCTTCATCCGCGTGAACGCGTCTTCCAACTGGTTCGGGCCGAGCTTGTAGCCCATCTCCTCCAGCTTGTGCACGAAGGCATGGCGGCCGGAATGCTTGCCGAGCACCAGCGAGGATTGCTTCAGCCCGACCATCTCGGGCCGCATGATCTCGTAGGTGGAGGCGTCCTTCAGCACGCCATCCTGATGGATGCCGCTCTCATGCGCGAAGGCGTTCCGGCCGACGATGGCCTTGTTGTACTGGACGGGAAACGAGGTTGCCGCCGACACCACCTTCGAGGCACGGGTGAGCTGCGTAGTGTCGATCTTGTTCCAGTACGGGAATTTGTCGTTGCGCACGTTGATCGCCATCACGATCTCTTCGAGCGCGGCATTGCCGGCGCGCTCGCCGATGCCGTTGATGGTGCACTCGACCTGGCGCGCACCGCCGACGATGCCGGCCAGCGAGTTCGCAACCGCCATGCCGAGGTCGTTATGGCAGTGCACGGAGAATACCGCCTTGTCCGAATTAGGCACGCGTTCGATCAGCGTCCGCATGAAGTGAGTGTATTCCTCCGGCACCGTGTAGCCGACGGTGTCGGGGATGTTCACGGTGGTTGCGCCGGCCTTGATCACGGCCTCGACGATGCGGCACAGAAAATCCATCTCGCTGCGGGTGCCGTCCTCGGCCGACCATTCGACGTCGTCGATCTGGTTGCGGGCGCGTGCGACCATGGCCACTGAAGTCTCGATCACCTGCTCCGGGGTCTTGTTCAGCTTCACCCGCATGTGCAGCGGCGAGGTCGCGATCACGGTGTGGACGCGGCCGCGCTTGGCGAACTTCACCGCCTCGGCGCAGCGATCGATGTCGGCCGGATGTGCGCGCGACAGGCCGGCAATGACGGCGTTCTTGGAGCGACGCGCGATCTCGCTGACCGCCTGGAAGTCGCCTTCGGAGGTGATCGGAAAGCCGGCCTCGATCACGTCGACACCCATATCGTCCAGCAGTTCGGCGACCTCGAGCTTCTCCTCGAAGGTCATGGTGGCGCCGGGACACTGCTCGCCGTCGCGCAGCGTGGTGTCGAAAATGATGACGCGGTCCTTCTCGGACTTGTTCTGGGTGGCCATTTTCTAGAATTCCTTTTGAGCTTTTGCGCCGTTCAGACTGTCTTGGTCCCTGGCGCTTGGGTGTCCGGTGATCTCGACCAACCCCTGAGCGCCCAGGCGCATGGCGCCCAGCCGGCCCTCAGGGGCAAGTAAGAAGGAGGCCGCCAATAAGGAGGGTGGGCAGCGAGGCGGCCGGAATCGTGGCGGCGGCCAGAGCCACCTCCCTCGAAATCCCCTCGATTTGGCCGCGAATCAGCATTGCCGGACCCTTTGAGCCACAAATCCTCGGTCAAAACCGTTGACGGTTGGTTGCCGGGAGGCTCAGCGCGGTCCGTTTCTAGACGAGAAAAGGCCCCAACCGCAACGCCAAAAGATGGTCAGGATAGCTGACCTGGCTGATTTCGGTTCGTGTCGAATGGAGCGGAATGCGTCCCGCATTCGCTCGATCCGGGCGACGGGACGTCCTGCCAGGCGATCGAGTGCGAGCGCGCCACGGCGGCTATCCCGTGCCGGTGCGGCGGGCGCGGGCCCTGCTCTCCCAACGGTTCAGCATCTGGCCGAGTTCGCCGGTGGCCCCGGGCACAGCGGTGCCGGCCTTCGCGATCTCGTTGGTGTTTGCCGGCGCATTCGCGGAGAGCCAATCCGGCTCCGCATATTCGCGCCAGCGGCGTGCCTCCGCCCTCCTTTCCGAGAGACGTAGTCACGCGTGAAATATCCGGCCGCAAATGCGATCGCGAGAACGATGACCAGGACGACGACTTGCAAAATGAGCTCCGGCTTTTTTCCCGTTCAGCGCCTTCAAGTCTAAACGCATTTGAAGGTGACGAAATTGCGACCCGCGATCGCGCAGTGGTTTCGATTCCACCTCTCGCAACCGGCGGCGGACCGGACTAACCTCCATCCCGCTCGGCCGGATCAACCGGCCAGCGAGACATGACCGGGAGGACGCGAATGACACGCCAAGAGGCTCGTGACCAGGAGCAGCGTGACCAGGATGCTGCGCTTTCGCGACGAACACTTGTCCGGGGGCTTGCAATCAGTGCGGCCACGATCGCGGGAGCCGGCGCCGCACTGGCCCAGACCGGACCCGCCGCACCGCCGAGCACCATCACCAACCCGCCGCGCGATTTCGGCCCTCGCGGCGCACCGACCACTTATTTCTGGGACCCGGACATCATCGCGGTGGATCCGTCCTTCAACGATCTCGCGCAGCCCAACACCGCGATCAAGCGTCTCTACACCGGACTGCTATGGGCCGAGGGCCCTGCGTGGAGCGCGCAAGGCCGCTATTTGTTGTGGAGCGACATTCCCAACAACCGGCAAATGCGCTGGAGCGAGGACGATGGCCGCGTCAGCGTATTCCGCTCGCCCTCCAACAACTCCAACGGCAACTCGTTCGACTTCCAGGGTCGTCAGCTCTCCTGCGAGCACCTGACGCGGCGCGTGACACGGTACGAGCATGACGGCACCGCCACCGTGCTGGCGGATTCCTATCAGGGCAAGCGGCTGAATTCGCCGAACGACATCGCCGCGCATCCCGACGGCAGCTACTGGTTCACCGACCCGCCCTATGGCGGCCAACTCTATGAAGGCGAGCCCGACGTCGCGGGTGGTCCGAGCAATACGGCCGGCAAACTCAACCCGCGGATCGGCCAGCCCGCCGGCTTCGTGCCGGGCAGGCGCGAGCTGCCGACCAATTGCTATCGCATCGATCCGTCGGGCCGCGTCGACCTCGTGGTCACTGAGGACCAGGTGCCAGACCCGAACGGCCTGTGCTTCTCGCCGGACTACAAGAAGCTCTACATCGCCTCCACCGGCAAAGGGCCTGGCGACACCGGTCCCGGCGGCAAGGGCGAGATCTTCGTGTTCGATGTCGGCAGCGACAACAAGCTGTCCAACCTGAAACGCTTCTCCGACTGCGTGATCGATGGCGTGAAATGCGGGCCCGACGGCCTGCGCTGCGACGTCAACGGCAATCTCTGGGCTTCCAGCAATGCCGGCCGCGCGGTCGGCTACAGCGGCGTGACGGTGTGGTCGCCGGAGGGCAAGCTGCTCGGCCGCATCCGCCTGCCGGAAGTGTGTGGCAACGTCTGCTTCGGCGGCCCCAAGCGCAACCGCCTGTTCATGGCCGCGAGCCAGTCGCTCTATGCGGTGTACACGGCGACGCAAGGCGCGGGGCCGGGCTGAGCCACATAATCCGTGAACAAGAGCGCGCCGGCGTCTTTCGCCGGCGCATCACCGATCTCTAGGGCAGGAATATTGTCGTCTGAAGCATCTCGCATTTGCGTTCCCTGCCAGCGACGACGAGCCTCGGCTTTCGTCATGTTGACTTTCCACCGTCCCCCTCCCCATACTTCGTAAAAACAAGATCACACGACGGTTTTGAGGGAGGATAGGATGCCGACTTCACGCAGGCAGCTGCTGAAGACCTCGGCGGCTGCCGCCGCCGCACTCAGCCTCGACTGGACACGCGCCCAGGCGCAAGCCGAGACATTGCGCATCGGGCTGATCTACGACCTCACGGGCCCTTTCGCCGCCGGCGGCTCGGTCGCCTCCTCGATCGGCGCGCAGATCGCGATCGATCTCGTCAACGAGCAAGGCGGCGTCAGCGGCAAATACAAGGTTGCTCCGGTCGCCGCGGATTCCCAGAGCAAGCCGGACGTTGCGATCAACGAGGCCGAACGCCTGATCAACCAGGAGAAGATCGACATCCTCAACGGCGTCTATGCGAGCTCGCATGCGGTGCCGCTCGCAGCCAAGGTCGAGCAACAGAAGAAGATCCTCTGGATCACGACGGCGGTCTCGACCGCAGTGTTCAAGGACAAGAACCTGCAATACGTGTTTCGCGCCCAGATCCATTCGGATCAATACGGGCAGGCCTTTGCGAGCTTCATCAACGAGCATGCGAAAGCCAAGCTCGGCATGGATCCGAAAGAGGTCAAGGTCGCGCTGATCCACGAGGACGGCCCCTATGGTGTCGGCGTTGCCTCTGCCGACGAGGCCTATGCCAAGCAGGCCGGCATCCCCGTGGTGCTGCGCGAAGGCTATTCAGCCTCGGCGCCAGACCTGTCGGTGCTGGTGACAAAAATCAAGCGCGCCAAGGCCGACGTGATTTCGCATGCCGGCTATAACCCCGACATCACCCTGTTCCTGCGTCAGGCGCGCGAAAGCGGATTGCGATTCAAGATGCTGTTCGGCGCCGGCGCCGGCTACAGCCAGCTCGACAAGCTGCGCGCGACCTTCGGCGCCGACATCGACAATTTCTGCAACATCGACCCGGTGCCGGCGCAATTGCTCGATCCTGCCAAGCTCGCGCCCGGCATGGGCGATCTGATCAAGACCATGGTCTCGCGCTATCAGGCCAAGACCGGCGCCACCGACGTGCCGCCGCACTGCTCGATGGGCTTCAATCAGACCTGGGTGCTGCTCAACAACGTGCTGCCGGTCGCCAAGGAGAAGTACGGCAGCTTCGAGCCAGAGGCGATCCGCAAGGCTGCGCTCGACGTCGACATCCCCGCCGGCGGCACCATCCAGGGCTATGGCGTCAAGTTCTTCCCGCCGGGCACCCCCCTGTCCGGCCAGAACGAACGCTCGACGCCGGTCGTGATGCAGAACGCGGGCGAGCACATTTCTGTGGTGTGGCCGACGAATATCCGCACACAGGACCCGGTGTTCCCACTGCCGAAGGGATCGACCTACGCGGCGTGAGGCAGGCCGGGCTGTCCCCTCTCCCCTTGTGGGAGAGGGTGTCTCGCCGCGAAGCGGCGAGACGGGTCAGGGGTATTTCTCCGCGCGCGTATCTCTCACTTCGAACCCGCCGAGACAAACCCCTCATCCGGCGCTTCGCGCCACCTTCTTCACAAGAGGAGAAGGGTTCGCAGTGTGCACATGGTGATATCTACAACACCACCCTTCGTCCCTCCTCCGCCGCCCAATAGCCGGCGTAGTTCACCTTGATCGTCTCATAGGCCAGCGCGAGATCCGACAGCGGCTGGCGCCCGGTGGCGACGCATTCCATGAAATCCTGGATCTCCTGCAGATATCCACGCGTCCATTCCTCCTCGAGGCAAACATATTGCCAGCCGGTCTTGCGGTCGACTTTTTCTGTGATGTAGACGCTCGCGAGCTTCTCCTCGCTGGTCTGATAGCTCATCAGATGTGTGTTCGGGGTGATGTTGGCGAACAGCGAGCCGCCGCTCGTATAGGTCTCGATCAGATTGCGCACGCCGCCCATGATCATGTCGCCGGAGAACACGGTCGCCTTGGTGCCGTCGGAGAACGTTGCGGTGAGCGTGCCCCAATCCTCGACATCGACAGGGTTCGCCTTGATGTAAGTACGCTCCTCGGGCTTCAGGCCCGCGGTGACGTTCCCGACATCGCAGGTGACGCTGGCAACACGGATGTTCTCGCCGCGCGCTTGGGCTTCCACCTGCTTCAGATAGAGCACGGCCGAGAGCGGGTGGCAGCCCATGCGGATGAGCGAGCCACCACCGGTCATCGCCCATTGCGCGGCATGGGCAGCGTGCGAGCCGGAATGGCTTTCCTCGCCCTTCATGAACAGGATCTTGTCCTTGGTGGCGCGGATGATCTCTGCCGTCTTGGTCACTGCCGGCGCATAGATCCAGTCCTCGGCGTACATGAAGAGTCGTCCGGTGCGCTCAATTGCGGCGCGCGTGGCGTCCATCTCCTCCAGCACGCGCTCGTACATCAGCGCCTTCGGCACGTGCTTGCCGATCGGCTGCTTGTCACCCTCGCGGCCGAAATAGCCGGCGAAGGGCTTTTCGCAGATCACATGCTTGCCGGCCTGCATCGCCCCGACGATCATCCCGGTATGGAGATTTGGCGGCGTGCAGATATCGATGACGTCGAGATCGGCGTCCGCGATCACATCTGCGAAGTTGCGATAGACGCGCGCGATGTTGTGCCGATCAGCGAATTGGAGGACGCGGTCGCCCCGCGCCGCCACCGCCGCGACTTCGACGCGCACGCCATAGACGCGTCGGAATGCATGCATGTGCAGCTCCGACACGAAGCCACAGCCGACGAGTCCCACCCTGATCCTGGCCATGGCGCCCCCTTTCTTCGAGGAGGCAGTATAGCGTGACGAAAGGCCTATTCCACCGAGACCCCGCACCACGAGCGCATAGACGATGCGGCCATCGAGAGCGGGGCCGATCGTTCACGCAGCAACGGATCGTCCGTCCCCGCTGTGGGGCACCCGGAGCGCGAACGGGCTCGCGCGATGGCGCCGCTGGTTCGTCCGTTCTCGCCGCGCACGGCTAGCTACGCACCAGTGCGAGTCAGATCGGCCATGACGACGAGCAACGATATGCGCGGGCAGCACGAGCGTGCCCGCTGCACCTCGCGGCCATCGTGCTCATGCATTTCGCATGCATGAGCCTGATGGTGTGGCTGTCCTTAGCCGCGTGCCGCTCACCAATGGCGATAGTGGTGACGGTGGTAGACACGATACGGGCGGTGATAGGCCCGGTAGGGGCGATAATAGCCGTAGCTATAATACGGACGATAAGGCCGATAGTATCGCGGATAAGCATAGCCCGGCCCGTAGCCATAGCCATAGTAGGCTGGCGCGTAACCATAGCCGTAGCCGGGATATCCATATCCGCCGTAATACGGGCCGCCATAATAGCCGTAGGGCGCACCGCTGGCGATGGCGCCCCCGATGATCGCGCCGGCTGCGAGACCACCTAGGGCAAAGCCCCAGCCGCCGCCGCGCCAATGCACCGGTGTGACATTATCGCCGGCTGCAGCCTTCATCGTCGCGACATTGGTCGGCATCGGGCCCGCCGTGGCCTGCCCAATCTGGGCCGCCATGACCACGCCGGCCAATGAACAGGCAATTGCCGTCTTCCAGATCCTCATCGTCTTGCTCCCTGTCTCTGTCTGCTTTCGATGGAAAAGGATCGCAGTGTCATGATCGGCCATCCTTGCGCCAAGTCAAAGCTCGGATTTGCGTGCACCGCACAAGACACATGCCTTCCTTCTGATCAACCGGCTGCGGACGGGATCAATGACCTCGTCCCTCCCGCATGTGACACCGGCACGACGACGATTGGGGCCGGATCGCCCGGGCACGTATTAAGCTTCCCGTGCATTCGCAACCATCAACCATCTTCACGATTTACTATTCGTGCCACTATTATCGGTTCCAATGTGCGCGGCCGGGAGGCTTCTCGCGAGCGCCAGAGTTGTGGGAGAATGACATGAGTGCCGCGAGACCCGAGCCGCTTGCCCGTCAGGCGCTGGCGTTCGTCCTGGCCGGCGGACGGGGCAGCCGGCTCCTGGAGCTGACCGACCGGCGCGCCAAGCCTGCCGTGTATTTCGGGGGCAAGTCCCGCATCATCGATTTCGCGCTGTCAAACGCGGTGAATTCAGGCATCCGCCGCATCGCAGTCGCAACCCAGTATAAGGCGCACAGCCTGATCAGGCATCTTCAAATGGGTTGGAACTTCTTCCGTCCCGAGCGCAACGAGAGCTTCGACATTCTGCCGGCAAGTCAGCGCGTCTCCGAGAACATGTGGTATGTCGGCACGGCCGACGCGGTGTACCAGAACATCGACATCATTGAATCTCACGCCTGCCGCTTCATCGTGGTGCTGGCCGGCGACCACATCTACAAGATGGACTACGAGGTGATGCTGCGCCAGCACGTCGAGAGCGGCGCCGATGTCACCGTCGGCTGCCTCGAGATGCCGCGGACGGAATCCTCGGGTTTCGGCATCATGCATGTGGACGAGAACGGCTGGATTCACGAGTTCCTGGAGAAGCCGAAAGATCCGCCGCCGATGCCCGGAAAGCCCGACGTCTCGCTCGCCAGCATGGGCATCTACGTGTTCGATGCGAAGTTCCTGTTCGATCAGCTCAAGCGCGACGCCGAGGACCCGAACTCGAACCACGATTTCGGTAAGGACATCATTCCCTACCTCGTCAAGAACGGCCGCGCCATGGCGCACCAGTACTCGACCTCCTGCGTCCGCACCGGCAGCGACCTCCGCGCCTATTGGCGCGACGTCGGTACGGTCGATGCCTATTGGGCCGCGAATATCGACCTCACCGACGTCGTGCCCGAGCTCGATCTGTTCGATCGCGCCTGGCCGATCTGGTCCTATGCCGAGATCACGCCGCCTGCGAAGTTCGTTCACGACGAGGAGAGCCGGCGCGGCCAGGCGGTGAGCTCGCTGGTCTCCGGCGGCTGCATCATCTCCGGTGCCTCGCTACGCCGCTCGCTCCTGTTCACCGGCGTGCGCGTCAACTCCTACGCCAACGTCGAGAACGCCGTCATCATGCCCTACGTGAATGTCGGCCGCGGCGCGCGCTTGAAGAACGTCGTGATCGACCGCGGCGTCGAGATTCCGGAAGGCCTGGTCGTCGGCGAGGATCCCGAGCTGGACGCAAAGCGCTTCCGCACCACCGAGCAGGGCATCTCGCTGATCACCCAACCGATGCTCGACAGGCTCAATAAATGACGCCTGTTCGCGTCCTCGCGGTCGCTTCCGAAGTCTATCCCATCGTCAAGACCGGCGGCCTCGCGGATGTCGCCGGCGCGCTGCCGGTTGCGCTCAAGGCGCATGGCGTCGAGATGCGCACCTTGATGCCGGGCTATCCCGACGTGATGCGCCTGCTCGCCGGCGCGGAGGAACTGCGGCGGTGGCCGGACTATTTCGGCGGTCCCGGACGGCTGCTCGCAGGCTCGCACGACGGGCTCGATCTCTTCGTTCTGGACGTGCCGCATCTCTATGCGCGGCCGGGTAATCCCTACGTCACCAGCGAGAACATCGACTGGCCGGACAACGGCGTGCGCTTCGCGGCGCTGTCGCGCATCGCCGCGGACATCGGCCACGGCCTCGTGCCGGCCTTCGTGCCCGATGTGGTCCATGCCCATGACTGGCAGGCCGGCCTCGCGCCGGCCTATCTGCACTATGACAACCGCCCGCGGCCCGGCACCGTGATGACCATTCACAACATGGCGTACCAGGGCAAGTTCGCGCCCGAGCTGATCGGAGCGGTTGGTCTGCCCTGGTCCTCCTTCAACGTCAATGAGCTCGAATATTTCGGCGGGATCAGCTTCCTGAAGGCCGGACTGCAATTCGCCGACCGCATCACGACGGTGTCACCGACCTACGCACGGGAAATCCAGACCGACGAAGGCGGCATGGGGTTCGGCGGCCTCTTGCGCGCACGCGCCGGCGTGCTCAGCGGCATCCTCAACGGCATCGATGTTTCGGTGTGGAATCCGCAAACCGATCCGCACATCGCCTACCGCTTCGGCACGGAGGACCTGACGTTCCGGGCTGCGAACAAGGCGGTGCTGCAGCAGCAGTTCAATCTCGATTCCTCGGACGAAGCGCCGCTGCTCGGCGTCATCAGTCGATTGTCCTGGCAGAAGGGGCTCGATCTGCTGCTCGAGGCCATCCCGACCATTTTGCGCGAAGGCATGCAGCTCGCGCTGCTCGGCAGCGGCGACCGCGACCTGCAGGATCGCTATCAGGCTGCGGCCCGCGCCAATCCCGGCCGGATCGGCGTCGTGATCGGCTACGACGAGATTCTGGCGCATCTCATCCAGGCCGGGGCGGACGCGCTCGTCGTTCCATCGCGGTTCGAGCCGTGCGGCCTGACCCAGCTTTGCGCGCTGCGCTATGGCGCCGTGCCGATCGTGTCCCGCGTCGGCGGTCTCGAAGACACCATCGTCGATATCGGCGAGGCCGATGCGTCCGGCCACGACGCCACGGGGTTCAAGTTCGGCCCGGTGACGGCGGATGCCCTCGCCGGCACGCTGCGCAAGGCCAACATCGCCTTCCACGACAAGCTGACCTGGCGCCGGCTGCAACGAAGCGGCCTTGCGACCGACGTTTCCTGGCGCAATCGCGCCGGCGACTATGCCGCGCTCTATCGCAGCCTCATGGCGGCGCGCGCGTGAGGCATGGCCGAATCCATGCTATGGAGCCGGACATGGACCCCTTCGCGATCAAGCTGCTCGGCTTTGCCGCTGCGACCTGCACCACCGTTGCCTACGCGCCGCAGTTCATCAAGGTCTGGAAGACCCGCTCGGCGCGCGACATCTCGCTCGGCATGTTCCTTGTCATGGTGCTGGGCCTGGCGCTCTGGCTCGTCTACGGCCTGCTCTCCGGCGACGCGCCTCTGGTCGCCGCCAACGCCGTCACCATGCTGCTCGCCGGCGGAATTCTCTTCATGAAGCTGAAATACGGGTAAGGCCCCCTTCTCCGACAAGGCGAGAAGGAAGATCACCCGCCGAACACGTACGACGCCATCGCCACATGCGCGACCTCGTCGACGAAGACGCGGCGGCCGGCGTCGTTGCCGGCGGCACCGGCTGCGACCATCAGCGGGAGCAGATGGTCCTCGCGCGGATGGGCGAGGCGCGCACCCGGTGCGCTCTCCCAGTCGGCCAACATCGCGTTGCGGCGCGCCGCATCCGGGTTGCCGATGGCTTCGTTCAGATAAGCTTCGAAGTCGTAGGAGACCTGCGTGGATTCCGGCCGGTTGAAGCCGCGCATGTTGTGATAGGTGAGCCCGCTGCCGACGATCAGAATGCCTTCATCGCGAAGCGATGCAATCGCCTGCCCTGCCCCGATGTGCTCGGCCGGATCATAGCTCGACTTCAGCGACAGCAGCACGATCGGCATGTCGGCGTTCGGATACATCAATCCGAGCGGGACGAACGTGCCGTGGTCAAAGCCTTGGCCGGGATCCTCGCGGCAATCGAAGCCGGCCCGCGTCAGCAGCGCCTTCACCTCGGCCGCCAGCTCGGGTTTGCCAGGCGCCGGATATTTGAGGTGGTAGGTATGCTCGGGGAAGCCGTAATAGTCGTACACCATCGGCGGATGCGCCGAGGTCGATACGGTGAACGCATCGGCCTCCCAATGTCCGGTGATGACGAGCACGGCCTTTGGCCGCGCGGGCAGAAGCTGCGGCAGCCGGGCGAACGCCTCGGCCGTCTTCGCATATTGCACCCGCCGGTCCTCCATGAACGGCCAGGGGCCGCCACCATGCGACAGGAAGAGAGTCGGAGATCGCGTCATGGGGCTTGTCTCGTCAGCAACGGGCGCGTGCCTACTCACGCGACCGGCGGCGAGCATAGGCAAGCCGGCATGGTTAGCAAGCCGTTAACGATTTGGCGCCCAAAATCCGGGCGTGGCCGAAGCAGTCGGCCTGAAGACGAGTGAGACGTGAGATGAGGAAGTTCGCGCTGGGGGACGTCGTCAACAGTGACAAGGGGCGCCGCGGTGTGGTTCGCGCCGCCTTCAAGTCCAGGGACGGCCAGCAATTCTACGCCGTCGAGAAGGATGGCGCGATAGACTATCTGGAGGAAGACCGGCTGAGCCCGGCGCCGCGCGTCGAGCTCGCGGCTTAACGCCAGCTCATTTCCTGCTCTCATTCGCGAGCCGATCGAGACGCTCCGCCAAGGGATCGTCTCCGCTCGCGATGCGATCGTTCGTGATCAGCAGCAGGCGATCGCCGCCCGCCGTGTCCCATCGTGGCAGATCGGGCCCATTGGGATCGCCGCTCCGCGCGAAATTGATCCAGTAGCCACGCATGCGGCTCGCGACTTCGCGATCACGTCGCGACAGGATGCCCGCACCTGGCACGCCCTCCGCGCCGAAGATGAACTGCAATTCCCGACCGCGGTCGGCATCCGGATAACCGCGCCTCGCCTCCGGCACATAGGCGAAGCGGTAGCGAAAGGTCGGCGCGCCGCCAGCGGCATGCAGGCGGGCCAGCAATCGCACCGGCTCTGAGAAGGCCATGTCGGTGTAGAGCCTCGCCGAGAGATCCGATGCTGTGGCGAGATCGGGATAGAGCTTGCGCAGTTCGCCGCTGGCAATGCCAGACGATGCAAGCGCTTCCTTGATACCTGACTCACTCCCAGAATCCGCCTCGACCTCGTTGGAGCCGATGATCAGGGGAATGCGGCTCTGATGTCCGGCCGCAAAGCCGGGGGCAAGGTCCTCGGTCACCAGACGCCCATCGATCGTCGGCCCGAAGCTCCGCGGCGATTTCTCGAGCAGACGTCTTTCGGCGGCAAGCAGGCGCTGCGGCTCGGCGGCGCGCAAATCCGTGTCCGGTCCAAGCGCGGCTGCGAACTGCCGGCCCACCGCCTCCGCCTCGTGCGCCGTGCGCAGCCGCGCGCGGCCGGGCACGGATTGCAGAATGGCTTTCTGGAAGAGGTCACGCGATTGCGCAGACAGCATCAGCAGCGCGATCGACGTCGCGCCTGCATCGCTGCCGAACAAAGTGACGTTATCGGGATCGCCGCCGAAGGCCGCGATATTGTCGCGCACCCAATGCAGCGCCGCGATCTGGTCCATCAGCCCGTAATTTCCGCCGCTGTCGGACAATCCGGGATGAGCGAGCCAGCCGAGCGCGCCGAGACGGTAATTCACGGTGACCACGATGAGGCCCGCCTGCGCCAGCTTGGCGCCGTCGAACAGCGGCTCGTTCGCGGTGCCCGAGACGAAGTCGCCGCCATGGATGAATACCATCACCGGAAATGGGCCGTCGAGCCCGAAGGGACGAAACACGTTCAGCGTCAGACAATCCTCGCGCGACTCCGGCAGCGCAGCTTGAAGACACGACGCACCGTGATCATAGGCGGTGTGCATTTCCGAGCTTTCGCTCGTCGGCTGCGGCGGGCCCCAGCGCAGGGCGCCGACCGGCGGCGCTGCGTAGGCCAGCCCCTTGAACGAGGCCACCTCGCCTTCCACGGCCCCGAGCATCTGCCCTTCGCGTGTCAGCGCGAACGGAAACTGCCCAACCGGCTGAGCCATGGCCGATCGTGCGCAACACAGGACTGCGGAAGCCGCAACGAGTGCAAGCAGACACCGCATCTTCGATGAGATCTCGATCAAGGTCTCGGCAGGTTAGGTCCAGAGCCGTCGGCGAGGCAAGCCTCGCGCGCCTAGCTGCCCTTGCCAATGAGTTCCGCGAGGGCGCGCCGCGCGATGATGCCGAGCTCGCCGAGCGTGGTGTGTCCCGCCTGCGCCGCCTCGATCAGGCGCTCGGCGATGAACCGGCGGCTGTCGTGATCGCCGCCATGCGGCAGCTGCCGGCACGTCTCCTCAAGGACGACGTCCATGTTCGCCTTGGTTCGCTCACTCAACTCTGTCATGACGCCCGGCCGGTACGCGTGGCTTGTAGGCGCAAGCATACACGGACGAATGCGGTCTGATTACCCCGGGCTATCACGGGCCATTTTGCATCGCGGTGCATATGGTGCCGCAAACAGCAACGCGGTCACGATCGCGCCGCAAACGACCACCGAGGATTGCACTTGCTCTGATGACAAGCTGAACCTGCGGCGATAGCCTGCCGGCAAAACAAAACATAAGGGAGGAATGCCATGCCTGACGCAATGGTTGCCACACGTGCCTCCGATGAGCGCGGAACCGCTCAGCAAGTCGATGTCGCCGTGGTCGGCGCCGGCTTTTCCGGCCTCTATCTCCTGCATCGCCTGCGCAAGGCCGGCTTCTCGGCGGTCGGCCTGGACGAGGCCGACGATGTCGGCGGCACCTGGTATTGGAACCGCTATCCGGGCGCGCGCTGCGATATCCAGACGATCGACTACAGCTACACGTTCGATCCGGAACTCGACAGGGCCTGGACCTGGTCGGAGAAATACGCGACCCAGCCGGAGATCCTGCGCTATCTCGGCTTCGTCGCCGACCGGTATGACCTCAGGCGCGACATTCGCTTCAAGACCAAGGTCACCGAGGCCAGATGGGACGATGCATCCGAGCGCTGGCTCATCACGACCGACAACGGCGCGCCGGTCTCCTGCCGCCACTACGTCATGGCCACCGGCTGCCTTTCGGCGCCGAAGCCGCCGGAGATCGACGGCGTCAAGGATTTCAAGGGCGAGGTCTATTTCACGGGACGCTGGCCTCATGACGGCGTCAACCTGGCGGGAAAACGCGTCGCCGTGATCGGCACGGGCTCCTCGGCCATCCAGTCGATCCCGCTGATCGCCGAGCAGGCCGCGCATCTGACCGTGTTCCAGCGCACGCCGAATTTCGCATTACCGGCGCATAACGGTCCGGCGCCTGCGGACCGCATGAGCCTGCTGCAAGGCGACCGTGCGGCCTATCGCGAGCAGGCGCGCCAATCGATGGCCGGCGTGCCCTACCCGCAGCAGACCGTCGTGAGCTGGCAATTGAGCGATGCCGAGCGTCGCGAGCGGTTCGAACGCGCCTGGGCAGCGGGCGACCTCGTCCACATCCTGACGCAGCTGTGGGCCGACCAGGCGGTTGACCTCGACGGCAACAAGATCGTTCAGGACCTCATTCGCGAGAAAATCCGCGCCGCGGTCAGGGATCCCGAGACTGCCGCTGCGCTCATGCCGGATGATCATCCGTTCGGCGCAAAGCGTCCCTGCCTCGAGACGAACTACTACGCGACCTACAACCGGCCGAACGTCACGCTGGTCAATCTGCGCCAGGAGCCGATCAAGGCGATCACTGCAGGCGGCATCACCACGGCCAGGCGCAGCGTCGACCTCGACGTCATCGTCTTCGCGACCGGCTTCGACGCCATGACCGGCGCGATCCGCGCCGTGCATCCGATCACCGGGCGTGGCGGCAAGTCGCTCTCCGACGTCTGGGCGCAGGGGCCGCAGACCTATCTCGGCCTCACGGTCGAGGGTTTTCCGAACTTCTTCATGATCACTGGCCCGGGCAGTCCATCGGTGCTGTCGAACATGGCGGTGTCGATCGAGCAGCATGTCGACTGGGTGGTCGATCGCCTGGCGTCGCTGCGCGATGCCGGCTTCACCACGATCGAGCCGACCGAGACAGCGCAGGCCGGCTGGGGCCGGCACATGGCCGACTGCTCGATGCTGACGCTGCACCGGCTCGCCAACACCTGGTACACGGGCGCCAACGTGCCCGGCAAGGTGCAGGGCCTGATGCCTTATACCGGCGGCGTCGGTCCCTATCGCAGCATCTGCGACGAGGTGGTCAGCCGCGGCATGCTCGGCTTCAAGCTCACCGGACCGGGCGGGGCCGTGCAATGCAACGACGGCGAGGTCGTGCGTCTCCAGCCGGATGTGAGGCTGGTGCTGAACCTGCTCGCCTCGCTGAACCTGCCGCCGATCGAGTCGATGGGCGCGGAAGGCGCCCGTGCCTTCGTGAACGAGTTCAACAAGAGCCGCCCCGCCGGGCGACCGATCGGCGACATCGTCGACGGCACGCTGCCTGTTGCCGACGGCGCGCTGCCCTATCGCGTCTACAAGCCGGCAACGCCCGGGCCGCATCCGGTCGTGGTCTATTTCCATGGCGGCGGCTGGGTGCTTGGGGACGAGCAGTCGGACGAGCCGTTCTGCCGCGACATGGTGCGGCGGACCGGCATGATGTTCGTCAGCGTCGGCTATCGCCACGCGCCGGAGCATCGCTTCCCGACCGCCGCCGAGGACGGCTACGCGGCGACGCGCTGGATCGCCGAGCACGCCGCCGAGCTCGGCGGCAGTACGTGCCCGGTGCTGGTCGCCGGCTGGAGTGCCGGCGGCAATATCGCCGCCGTCACCTGCCAGCTCGCGCGCGACCGCGGCGGGCCCGCGATCGCCGGCCAGCTTCTGGTCTGCCCGGTCACCGACTGCAGCTTCGACCGGCCGTCCTACAACGACAATGCGACCGGCTACTTCCTGACGCGCTCCCTGATGTACTGGTTCTGGGACCTGTACTGCTCGCCGGCCGACCGCATCGATCCGCGCGTCTCGCCGCTACGAGGCAAGGTCGCCGGCCTGCCCCCGGCCTTCGTGGTTACCTGCGAGTTCGATCCGCTGCGGGACGAGGGCGTCGCCTATGCGGAGGCGATGGAAGCTGCCAGCGTCCCGGTCGAACAGCTCAAGGCTCGGGGTCATTTCCACTCATCGTTCGCGATGGTGGACGTGGTGATAACAGGTGCGCCGGGCCGGGCACAGATGGCCAGGGCCCTGCGGCGCTTCGCCGGTCTGCCGCCGGAGCTCAGCCAGGACGAGAACAGCAAGAGCCACACCAGCCCGGGACTGAGGATCGCGGCGGCCGCCAGCTGACGGCAGACGATTGGCCGGGAACCTTTTCCCGGCCGCCGCGTTTGATCGTGGCATCGAGATAGAGCGACAGGTGCGTAGGCCCCGGCACGCCAATCGGTGTGCTGGGGTCGTCGTTTGCGTGAGGCGAGGCGATGGGCGGCGTGGTCGGGGATTCCAAGGTCGATTTCGGCGCGCCAGCAACGCTGCATAAATGGCCCTCGCTGGCCAACCAGCGGCGGCCGGACCGGGAGCCTTACGAGGTCATCGAAGGCACCCTCGACGATTGCATCTCGGCTTTCATGGCGAAGCCGGCGGCAACCCGACACCTCTATGAAATCCGCACCGTCGCGCAGCCACCGCTCGTCACCGAAATCCTCATGCCAGAGCACATCATCGAGCTGTCGCGCCTGAGAGAATTTCTCTGACGGCCTTTCACAAGCACGCGGACAGGAACTTTCATCCGGATTTTCCCGTTGTCAGGGATCGGAAGCCAAGTCGCGAGTGCCTCAGGATGCTTGAAGCTGGCGTGCCCATTCCGGTCGTGCCCTATGGCGCAGACCAGACCTTGTTCGTGGTAATCGATCGCCTCGACCGGTCGACCGAGGTCCGTGTCGAGCGCAGCGATCTCGAGGCCACAATCGGCGAGCTCGTGGCCGGCTGCTTCAACGATCCCATCAAGGTAATTTCGTTCAACACGCTCGAGCATTGGATGAAGGACATCTCGAGCGATGTGGCCGGCGAGATCAAGGCACGCTGCGACATCGATGGCGTGACGCTGCCCGACTATCTCAGCGACTTCGTCGAGAACCACAGCTGATTTCGTTGCGCCGATCGCACCAGCAAAAAACGCCGCTTCCGCGGCGCTTTTCGTGTAGGCACGTCAGTTGTTCCAGAACAGCGCCAGCAGCAGCACGATCGGCAGCGGCACGCCAAGCATCCAAAGCAAAGCACCTCGTCCAAGACCCATGATGTCCTCCTCTTCAAACACTGTCATGACGCCGGAGCAAAAGAGAAGTTCCGCGCTTTGGAACGAGGGCGGATGCGATAGCCGCATGGAACGCAGGAAATAGAACCAGATCGAAAAACGCAAAGCGCTTCCGAGCCGGATGATGCTCAAGGTGCGGTGGCAATTCGACGAGGTCAGTTCGCGCTTCAGGCGCTGCGATGCTTGCCGGCGATGGCCTCGATCTCGCGGCGGCGCTCGCCCGCGAAAGTCAGGAGCTTCTCGATCGTCGACGTATCCGTGATCCGTTTGGCGAGCCGCTCGGCACGCGCGGCCTGATCTTCGAGATACTTGATCGTGTTCAAACGCCGGCTCCCCAGATCCCCAATTAACGTGGGCAGCCATGGTGCTCAATAGCCGCTAACACCCGGTTAACCGCGCCCTCATCGGCCTCGACTGGTCGCGCCCAATTGCACGACCTCGAGCCTGACATTGGTGATGCCCTTGTCGACCATGCCGAGCGCCTCGGCCGCGGAAGGCGAAACGTCGACCACGCGCCCGCGCACATACGGCCCACGATCGTTGACTCGCACGGTCACGAAGCGCCCGGAAGAGGTATCGGTGACGCGCAGCTTGGTGCCGAACGGCAAGGTGGGATGCGCGGCGGTCAGCTCGTTCCTGTCGAACTTTTCGCCGCTCGCGGTCTGGGTATCCGAATAGAAGCTGGCCACGCCATGCGAGGCCGCCTGCTTTGCATCATCGGCTGGAGCGCGCGCCCGGCTGATCGGCCGGGGATGCAGCGCCGCCACCCTGTGCGGGCGCTCCACCGCGGCGTGTCGGCCCGTAGCGGCGAGATCGGCCTTCTGACGGCCGACCGGCGCTTGCGCACAGGCTGCGAGCGAGGCGGCGCCGGCGATGGCGAGCAGCAGCCGGCACGAGGTTGCGACGGAGATCCGGGCACTTTCGGTACGTGCAATGCAAGACATGGTACGCCCTCCGAACGGCCGGGATTTTCGGTGGGCAATGAGGGCAGAACCTTGTCGGAACAAAAGCGGCTCTAGGGCCGCCGCCGTTTCGCGCCTGCTGTGACGATTCCACCACACTGGCCTGTGCCGAAAAGGGACAGGCCACCCGGAGGTGACCGCCCGTTGCGGCATCCTCAGTAATGCGGCTCGTACATCTGGGATTGGACCAGGGCCTTGACGTCATTGGGGGCCGGTCCGTCCGCAAGCCCGCGCTGATAGGCGACGTCTGCGACGGCTGCGGCGATGCGGATCGAGACCTCGCGGATGCGCGGCAGTGCCGGATAGAGGCTGCCTTGCGCGAGGTCGTCCTTGCCGACGCAGTCAGCAAGCGCATGGGCCGCCGCCATGAACATTTCGTCGGTGACGAGGCGCGAGCCACTGGCGATGACGCCGAGTCCAACGCCGGGGAAGATGTAGGAGTTGTTGCCCTGGCGCGGCACGAAGCTGCGGCCATTGAGCTTCACCGGGTCGTACGGGCTGCCGCAGGCGAACAATGCGCGGCCCTCGGTGTAGCGATAGGCATCCTCCGCCGAGCATTCGGCCTTCGACGTCGGGTTGGAGAGAGCGAACACGATCGGCTGCTCGTTGAGCTCGGCCATGGTCTTGAGCACCTCGGGCGTGAAGGCGCCGCCGACGGCAGCGACGCCGATGATCGCCGTGGGCTTCAGCGTCTTGATCGCGGTGAGAAAGTCGGCGATCGGCGCCTGCCCGGCATGGGCATAGCGCAGCTTGTGGCCGGACAGGCCATCACGGCCGCCGACCACGAGGCCGCGGGAATCCACCAGCCAGTTGCGCCGGAGCGCGTCCGCCTCGGAAGCCCCCTCCGCCATCATGGCCGAGACCACGAGGTCGGCGATGCCGGTCGCCGCCTCGCCCGCACCGAGGAAGAGGATGCGCTGGTCTTTGAGCTTGCCCCCGGAGATGCGCAAGGCCGAGAACAGACCGGCGAGCGCCACCGCAGCGGTGCCCTGGATATCGTCGTTGAAGACGCAGGCTTCGTCGCGATATTTGTGCAGCAGCTTGAACGCCGAATGGTTGGCGAAATCCTCGAACTGGATCAGCACGCCCGGAAAGGTCTTGCGAGCGGCCTGAATGAATTCGTCGACGAAGCTGTCATAGGCCTCGCCCGTCAACCGCCGCTCACGCAGGCCGAGATAATAGGGATCGCTCAGGAGCTCTTCGTTGTTGGTGCCGACGTCGAGCACGATCGGCAGGCATGCTTCCGGATGCACGCCGGCGCAGGCCGAATAGAGCGAAAGCTTGCCGACCGGAATCCCCATGCCGTTGGCACCCAGGTCGCCGAGGCCCAGAATGCGCTCGCCGTCGGTAACGACGATGAGCTTGGCCTGATAGGGCCAGTTCTTCAGAATGTCCGCGATCTGGCCGCGATCGCGCGAGGAGATGAACATCCCTCGCGGGCGCTGGAAGATCAGGCCGTATTTCTGGCAGGCAAGCCCGACCGTCGGCGTGTAGATGATCGGCTGGATCTCGTCGATATGGTCGACCACGACGCGGAAGAACAACGCCTCGTTGCGGTCATGCAGCGCGTTCAATGCGACGTATTTTTCGAGGTCGGTCGGCAGCGTGCGCAGATTGGTGAGCACGCGCTGAGCCTGCGTCTCCATCGTCAGCACGCACGGCGGCAGGAGGCCGCGCAGGCCGAGCCTCTCGCGTTCCGCTTCTGTGAAGGCAGTCCCCTTGTTGAGCAAGGGATCGCGCAGCAGAGTCATGCCTTGCGGCGGATTGGACGACGTCGAGCGGGCAACGACCCGGGCAGGTCTATTCACGAATTCCCCCAAGGAGCTTCTCATTGAACCGCAGACATTGTCGGCCAGCGGTCCATCCAGATCAAGGACGGAGAGACTTGGGGTCGCCTGTGATCTCGCACCGCAGCGAGGCTGTCGAAATCGACTGGCCATTGCGCGCGAGAGGGTTAACGCAGGGACGCCGCTATCCGGCCGCCCGCCGCGGCGTGAGATGGGCCGCGCTGTCCATCGGGGGCACGACGTGCATCAGGATGGTCTGGGTGGCGGATGCGACCTCGATACCGTTCTGCTGGAAACGCAGCTTCATGCGCCGGTTGAATTCGCGCTGGACCGGCCAGCGACCGGCATCGGTGCAGCGGATCTGGCCGACGATCGACACCATCGCGCCGTCGACCTTGTCGACGCCCCACAGCTCGAGATCGCCACGAATCAAGGCCCGGAAATCCGGTTCACGCCGCATCTCGTCGACGATGTCCTTGAGGATCTGACCCGCGCGGTCGGTATCCTCCTTGTAGGCGACGTTGACGCTGACCGAGGCATTGCCGGCACCCCGGCTGGCATTGGTGATGGTCGTGACCGCGCTGAACGGTACGATGTGGATGGCGCCGTCACCGGCGCGCAGGCGAATGGTGCGGATCGAGACGTTCTCGACCACGCCTGACAAGCCCGACACGCTGACATTGTCACCGACCTGCACGGTGTTCTCCAGCAGCAGGAAAAGGCCGGTGATGAGATCCTGCACCAGCTTTTGCGAACCGAAGCCGATCGCTATGCCGACGATGCCGGCGCCCGCCAGGAGCGGCGCGACATTGACGCCGATCTCGCTCAGCGCTGTGAGGCCGACAACCGTGGCAATCAGGCAGAGCAGCGCGGTACGCAGCATCGGCTGGAAGGTGCGTAGGCGCGCGGCACGGGCATAATGACCGTCCCGGGACAGCGTATTGATCTGACGATCCAGGAGCGCATTGCTGGCTTCCCAGATCGCGGCCGCAACGAACACGGCGAGGCCGATCGTCACCACGGCCGAGATCAGCCGGCTGCCGATCTGGCCGCCGTAGAACCAGACGATGGCGTCCACGCCCCAGACTTCGAGCACGGCGACGAAGCCGATGAAGGCGATCACGCCAGACATGATCTTGCGCAGCAGCGGCAGATAGCGGTTGGCCCGGATCTCGAGGCCCGGAAAGCGCTGGAGGATATCCGGCGTGATGCGGAAGCCACGGTCGATCAGGCTCAGCGTCACCATGGTGACGACACGCGTGACCAGCGCCACCGCAATGGTGCCGACGAAGTATTGCAGCAGAAGCGAATAGCCGTTGCGGATGTTCAGTGCCCATACTGCCCACAGCGCGATGTCGAGCGCGATGGCAAGGTAATGCCAGCCGCCGGCGACGCGATTGCGCAAGCGGGCTGCAATCCCCTGCCGCTCGGCAGGGGCGCGAATGGCTTCGGCGACCTGGCGACGGCATTGCAGGATGATGATGACGACGAACAGATGCACGACCAGCATCGCCATGCGCAGCAGCGCGGCGTAGCCGGCGCGGTGCAAGCCGAGCAGCAGCGCCACATTGGCGAAGGCGATGCCGGAAACGCCGACACCGACGATGCGGCGGGCCCATATCTCGATGTAGGCGGCGGTCTCCGCACGCACCGGAAGCAGGCCGAACGGCCCTGCCAGCGCCCGGACCATGCAGATCAACCCACGCGAGAACGCATAGGCGTTAATGACTGCGAGGATGACGAGGCGGACAGTTGTGGGCTCGCCAATCTCGGTCCCGAGCAGCGCCGTAGCGACGCCTGCAAAGGTGAACACGGGGATCAGTTCGAGCGCGAGACGTCCCAGCACCAGGGGCAGCCGCACCACGACCTGCCACATGCGCGCGAGATTGTGACGGCGCTTCTGCAGTTCGGGCGCGGGGGTGACAGCGGTCACTGAGGACGGAGGATCGGCGATGGGCAGCACCTGCACCGGCAAGCGCGGGCTCTGTGGTACGCGTGCTTCCAGGAACGCGACCGGACGCCGGATCAGGCGGACGATCGCCCATTCCGCGCAGAAGGCGGAGCCGAACACCAGTGCCAGCTTCCATGCGATCTCGAGCAGGAGGTTGTGGGCCGCGGGATCGTTCGCGGTTCGCATGATCCAGTAATAGAATGCCGGGAAATGCGTGAGCGTCCGCGCCACGCTGGCGATCTCGCTCGAGATCGCACCGATCTCCTCCGACACCGTGAGCAGGAGCTGTGCGCCGAGCCCGTCGGCCGCGAGGGGGATCGGCGATTTCGGCTCGGGCGCGGAGAGCTGCGGACCGGACGCATTGGCGATCGCGCGGAGCGTGTCGATCATCTGCCCGCGCTTCTTGTCGTCCTGCAGGGTTTCGAGCGCGCGCTTCGCCTCGTCGGCCGACAGTGTGACGGTGCTGTTCGCCGCCGCAGGCGGCTCGGCACGCGCATCGGAGAGAGATGGAATCGTGAGGAAGAGAGCGGCGAAGAGCGCCGCGGCCAGCTTGTGCGCCACGAGGATTCCTTGGAAAAACGAATGCGCCGGCGGCGGCGGGACCGTTACCGCCGAAGCGCATGCGTCATGTCGGATTGCGGCTATTCGCCCCGGCCCTGTGTCGGAAGTTGGCCTTCGAGAGGACATTCTCTAGGCATTTGCCGCAGTGCAGGTCGGCAGTGGCGGCGTCAGCTAAGCGCCACCGGACTCTGCGCGTGAGAATCCTCGATGCAGGAAACGGATGAAGGAAAAGACAGGACGTCAAACGATACGCCCGCCACAGCCATCGGGCACCATCGATGCGCCTATAAAATACAGCGCCGGGAAGGTAGGGGCTTTGCCTCACTGATGCAGCCCGCTAAACCTGATCCCGGCGTGCCGTTCGCGGTTGCTGCCGCTATGCGATAGTCCGAACGAGCTCCATCGCAATTAACGCGGCTGGATTTGCGGAGGTGGCGTCATAGACCTCCCCTTGCTCATGAGGTGGACGTTGCGCGTCGCTTGTTTGCGACCATCGGCATGGTCCTCCCGCGACACAAAACTGTCAAGCGGGATCAAAGGCCTTGAGATCACATTTGAAGACGCGTTCCGTTTCGTTCCGCGACGGAACGGCCTCGCCAATCATCCCTGAAGGCAGCGTTTCCACCGAAGAGACCGTCTCTGCCGTCATCGTTCTTTCCCGGGAAGCAAGAAATGATAGGACCGTTTTGCGTCGCCATCTTCGGTGCTCTCGTCACCGGATCAGCGTTCGCTCAGAGTCCGCCGCACGTCCACCAGGAGGGTCGACGGCACCGACAATGTCGATGTCTTCGCTACGGCGGCCGAAGTCGATGTTCGTGGTGATGCCGCGGTACGAGCGGGGACAACGATAACACCCTACCCCTGTTTTGCCCGACGACGCAAATTCTCTTCGCAAAACCAGCAATTCCTCGACGCGACCGTCAAGCCATTGATTTTGCTATCGCGGTCTACTGTGCATGGGGTTGTTTTCGAGGTTTTTCCATGTTGCCCTTCCTTTCTTCCTTCTCGAGTGCCTTGCGCACCTGCTCGAACTCCTCCAGCGAGGCCTTGTCGGCGCGAGGAAAACGCAAGTCGAGTTTTTCGAGCGCCGCGTTGATCACGGAGCCGATCACGACACGCGCAAACCATTTGTGGTCGGCCGGCACGACATACCATGGCGCATGCTGTGTCGCCGTGTGGCGGACGATATCCTGATAGACGGCCTGGTAGCGCGGCCACAGCGCGCGCTCCCTGATGTCGTCCATGGAGAACTTCCACTGCTTGGCCGGGTTCTCCAGCCGTTCGAGGAAGCGCTCGCGCTGCTCTTCCTTGGAGACGTTGAGGAAGAACTTCAGCACCACGGTGCCGTTGCGGCAGAGATAGCGCTCGAAGGCGGAGATGTCCTCAAATCGTTCCTTCCAGATGTTTTTGGTGACGAGCTTCGGCGGCAGCTTCTCCTTGGCGAGAATCTCCGGGTGCACGCGCGTCACCAGGCATTCCTCGTAATGCGAGCGGTTGAAGATGCCGATACGCCCACGCTCGGGCAGCGCGATCATATGGCGCCAGAGGAAGTCATGATCGAGCTCCTTGCTGCTCGGCGCCTTGAAGGCATGGACCTCGCAGCCTTGCGGATTGATCCCCTCGAAGATTGCCTTGATCGCAGAGTCCTTGCCGCCGGCGTCCATGGCCTGGAAAACGATCAGGAGCGACCAGCGGTCCTGCGCGTAGAGCTTTTCCTGAAATTCGATGAGCCGCTGCTTGTTGGCGTCGAGGATCGCCAGCGCCTTCTCCTTGTCGAGATCGCCCTTCTCGTCGGTCTTGTGGTCCTTGAGGTGAAACTTGCCCGACCCGTCGTAGCGGAACGGGGTGATGTAGCGGTCAAGTTCCTGGGCGAGCGATCTGGACGGCTTCTTGCTCATGAGCGCGGGGCACCTTGCGTTGCGGCTTCAATCGGTCGAGCAAGCTACCAAGGATGCCCTTGGGAAGGAATATGATGAAAAGGACGAGCAGAACGCCGTAGACGAGGTTGTCCCAGCCGACCGCCTTGGTGCCGAAGCCGATACGCAAGCTCTCCGCCAGCAGAATTGTGATGATGGCGCCGACGGTCGGGCCGAGCGAGACGAACAGGCCGCCGACGATGGCCGCAAACACCATCTGCAGCGACACCGCGATGCCGCTGACCGTGTCCGGCGTGATGAACATCTGGTACTGGCAGTAGATCGCGCCGGCGAGCGCCGTCATCAACGCGCTGAGCAGCGTGATCTTCAGCTTCTCGGCGGTGACGTCGACGCCGGCCGCGGCGGCGGCGTCCTCGTCCTCCGAGATCGCCTCCAGCGCGTAGCGGGCCATGCTGCGGTCGACCCAGTGCCAGACCACGATGCCGAACAGCCAGACCCCGAGCGCGATCAGGTACCAGGTGGTCTTGTCGTCGAACTGCAGCGCCAGCAGCTTGTTGCCTGAGGTCCGGTTCGGCGTGTAGCCCAGCGAGCCGCCGGTGTAGTCACGGGTCGCGGTGATGACCTGGAGCACGATACCGGAGAGCGCCAGGGTCACCAGCACGAAATAGTGCCCGGTGATGCGGAAGCGGAAGCAGGGATATCCGACGATCAGCGCCAGCACGCCGGCCGCGACCATGCTGATGGGAATGCCGATCCAGGGGGACAGGCCCAGATGATTCCACAGCAAGGCGGTGACATAGGCGCCGATCCCCATGAAGCCGCCATGCCCGAGCGAGACGAGGCCGAACCGCCCCATCATCGACCAGGAGGTGTAGGCGAACGACCAGATCAGGATCAGCACCAGGATGTGCAGATGATAGGGATCGCGATAGACGAAGGGCAGAGCGACCAGCGCGGCCAGTCCTATGCCCCATGCTGCAAGCCGCCCCTGCCCGATCATCGGCGCCTCGCCAAGAGGCCCGCGGGCCGGATGAACATCATGACGATGAAGAAGGCAAAGGCGAGCACATAGCCCCATTCAAGGTCGGAGAACAGGCCGCCGAGCGAGATGATCTCGGCGAACACGAAAGCGGCGATGAAGCCGCCGATGAAATTGCCAAGGCCCCCGAGCACGCAGATCAGGAAGGTGATCGGTCCGAACGAGAGGCCGACGAAGGGATGCACGTCGTATTGCAGCACCAGCAGGCACGCGGCGAGTCCGGCGAGTGCGCCACCGAGGGCGGAGGTGATGAGATAGATCCGCCTGGTGTCGACGCCCATCAGCGCCATGATCTGGCGGTCCTGCGAGATGGCGCGGATGGCGGTGCCGGTGAAGGTGCGCGTCATGAACAGATAGACCGCAACCATGCCGACCAGCGCGGCGGCAAAGGACAGCAGCCGTGCATAGCTGAAATTCATGTCGCCGAAGGCGAGCACCGGCAGACGGATGCCGAGATTGCGGAAGTCGATCCCGAAGGCCACGGTGGCAAAGCTCTGGAGCACGAACAGCACGCCGCCGGTGGCAAGCAGCTGATTGATGGGCGGCGCGGTCAGCAGCGGCGCGATCACGAGATAGTGCAGCGCTGCGCCAAGCACCGCGACAAGTAGGATGGTCAGCGGGGCGGCGACGAAATAGCTGACGCCGTAATACTGCACCATGAAATACATGCCGTACATGCCGATCATCACCAGCTCGGCGTAGCAGATCCAGGTGACGTCGATGACGCCAAAGATCAGGTTGAGGCCGAGCGCAAGCAGCGCCAGAACGCCGCCGAGGAGAATGCCGTTGATCACGGCCTCCAGCAGGTAGATGTCGAAGACCTCCAGAAATGCCTGCATGCCCTTCACACCCCGAGATACGCTTCCTTGACCGTGTCGCTCGCCAGCATCTCGGCCGCACTGCCGGACGCGCGGATCGTACCCGCCTCGATCAGATAGGCGCGGTCGACGACCTTCAGCACCTGTTGCACGTTCTGCTCGACGATCAGCACGGTCAGCCCGCTGGCGCGAATCCGCTTCACCAGTTCGAACACCTGCTGCACCACGACCGGCGCCAGCCCTGCCGAGGGTTCGTCGAGCAGCAGCAGCTTCGGATTGGACATCATCGCGCGGCCGATCGCGCACATCTGCTGCTCGCCGCCGGACATGGTGCCGGCCATCTGGTGTCGCCGCTCCTTCAGGCGTGGAAACAGGTCGAACACGGCCTCGAGGCGCTCGGCATAATGCCCACGTGCCTCCTTCATGAAGGCGCCCATCTTGAGATTGTCGTCGACCGAGAGCTGCGGAAACAGCCGGCGGTTCTCCGGTACATGCGCGATGCCGAGGCTGACGATCTTGTGCGACGGTGTCGCGATGAGGTCGATGCCTTCCATCTTGATCGAGCCGCGCGAAGGCCGGATCAGGCCGGAGATCACGCGCATCAAGGTCGTCTTGCCGGCGCCATTGGGGCCGATGACGCCGACCGCCTCCCCGGCCCTGACGTCGAGATCGACGTCGAACAGCGCCTGGAAGGTGCCATAACCGGCATTGACGCCGCGGAGCTCCAGCATCGGCTAGCCTCCCGCCCGGCGGCGCGCTTCGGCCGCCGCGGCCTGCGTGGTCTCGGCATCGGTGCCGAGATAGACCTCGATGACGCGGGGATCGCCCGCAACGGCACTCGGCAGTCCCTCCGAGATCTTCTCGCCGTGGTCGAGCACCATCACGCGGTCCACGACGCGCATCAACACACCCATGATGTGCTCGACCCAGATGATGGTGATGCCGAGCTCATCGCGTATGTTGCGCAGCATGTCGGCCGCTTGATCCATTTCGGCCTCGTCGAGCCCGCCGAGGCTCTCGTCGGCGAGCAACAATTTCGGCGCGGTGGCGAGCGCTTTCGCAAGCTCGAGCTTCTTCAGGCCGGCCGCGCCGAGCCCATCGACGCTGGCATGGCGGTCAGTCGGCAGGCCGACCATCGCCAGCGACCGCTCCGCCGCCTCCTCCGCCTTGGCCCGGCTATGGCGGCCCTGGCCGTAGAAGCCGGCCAGCGCGACATTCTCGAAGATGGTCAAGCGGCGGAAGGGCCGCGGGATCTGGAAGGTGCGGCCGATGCCGCTATTGATGATCCGGTGCGGCGCAAGGCCAGCGATCTCATGCCCGGCGAACAGGATCGAACCTGATGTCGGAGCCAGCGTGCCGGAAAGCATGTTGAAGATCGTGCTCTTGCCCGAGCCGTTGGGGCCGATCAGGCCGAGGATCTCGCCCTGCTCGACCTTGAACGACACGTTGTTCACGGCGGTGAAGCCGCCGAACCGCTTCACCAGCCCGTTCACCTCCAGCACCGCCGCTCTCCGCCGCTACTGGTTACTATAGGTGGTGCCCTTCGGCAGCGGCAGCACGGCCTCGCGCTGCGCCTGGCTCTTGGGCCACACCACATAGGACTTGTCGTCGACGTACTGGATCACGACGGGGAACGAGCGCTCGTTCTGGCCGGCCATTGGCGAGCCCTCGCCGTGAAATTTGACGCCGAAGCCCAGCATGGTGCCGCCTTCGGGTATGTCGGTGTCGAGTGCGGCCTTCCGCAGGGAGTCGGGATCTATCCCGCCATATTTCTTGATCGCTCGGGGCAACACGTCGGTCAGGAACAAGTAGGTGTTGGATGCAGCCATGCCGACATGGGCCGAGCGGATGGCGATGCCCGGCTTGCGCTTGTCGAACTCCTCGCCAACCGCCTTGATGATCGGCGGCAGCTTCGGATCCATACTCTTCTGGTTGGCGAGCCAGATCGAGATCGGGTCGGTGTTGAAGACGTAGTTTACATCGGCGCCCAGGCCCTCCTTCAGCTTCTCATAGACCCCGTAGCCGGCGCCATGCCCCACCAATGCGCCGAACTTCAGCCCCTGTTCGCGGGCCTGCCGGAGCAGCAGGGTGATGTCCGGATTGTAGCCGGTGTGGAAGATCACATCCGGCTTGGCCCGCTTCAGCTTGGTGACCAGCGCAGACAAATCCGGGGCGGTCGCCGAATAGCCTTCCCTGAGCACGATGTTGAAGCCGGCCTTCTTGGCACCGGCCTCATTGCCTTTGGCAACGTCGACGCCGTAGGCGCCGTCCTCATGGATGATGGCGATCCGCAGGTCCTTCGGATCCTTGCCGAACTTTTCCTTCGTGTTCTGCGCGATGAAGTCCATCGTCATCAGCCCGAACTGATCGCCGGAGGCCTGCGGGCGAAACACGTACTTGTAGTTCTTGTTCTCCAGCACGGCCGACGAAATGCAGGTCGTGATCCACATGAACTTCTTCAGCTGCTCGACGCGCGCGGCCACCGGCACGCACTGCGCCGAGGAAAAGAAGCCGAGCAGCATGTCGACCTTTTCCTGCTCGATCAGGCGGATCGCTTCGTTGATGGCGACATCCGGCTTGCTCTGAGCATCGGCATAGATCGCCTCGATCTTGTAGCCCTCGACGTCCTTCGCGCTGTACTGATCCAGCATGATCCTGGCGCCGGTATATTGCAGCTCCGAGCCACCGCCGGCGAGCGGGCCGGTCAGATCATAGATGACGCCGATCTTGAGCTTCTTCTCTTGGGCCTCGGCGGACACCGCCAAGCCCGTCGCGGCAATCGCGACAAACAGCCCACGTACCAAACGGGCAGCCATGCGCAGGCGCATCAAAACCTCCCTGGACGATTGTGCATTGCATTCTTGGTGCAAATTCTTTTTTGCCCATCACATGGGCTGCGCGAGGCGATGTCAAGCCTCACGCATCAGCGCGCAGCAAACTGCTGCTCGACAAAGGCCGTGACAAATCGCGGCATGGACGGCCTGAGATCACTCGTCGCGCGCACGAGATGGATGGCCGACAGCTCCGGTTCGGCCTCGCGCGCGAGATTGGCTTCGATCCGGGCGCGGGCCTCATCGCCCGGCATGTCCAGATTGATGACCTGTAGCATCGCAATCGTCGGGCCGGTCACCACACAGTGCCACCCCGGCTCGATCCGATAGTCGGTCGTGGTCAGGCCGGTTTCCTCGCCGAGTTCGCGGATGACGCTGCCGGGGATGTCGAGCACGCCGTCCCTGACGTCGTCGAGATCCGGCGTGCCGGAGGGAAAATAGATGCGACCCGCATTGGCGGTGTGGGGCGCCATTTCGCCCATGATGAACGCACCATCGGACGCGCGCAGCGCGCCCATGCCAAAACCGTTGAACACGGCAGGGCCGGGAAAGCCCCAGTCGCGCCAAGCGAGGAAGCTCGCGAAATCGGTCTCGAAATAGGTCGCAGCGAAATGGTCACCCGCAAACACGGGATCGCGGCCAAGCAAGACGCGGCCGTTCCAGATCTTCGGCCGCTCACGCTGCTTCTCGGCGAAATGCGTCGCGATCTCGGTGCGACGCTCCTCCGCGAACGACCACGCGATCGGCCGCACGGCAAGATCAAGCGTCGCAACGCGATGAATGACAGGTGACGTCATGACGCTTGGTTTCCAGGCCTTCGCGTCGGCTACTTGGCATTCCCCGTCGTCTTCTTGGCCTGATCGACGAATCTGTTGGTGAAGGTCTTGCTGAGGTCGATCTTGGCGTTCGCGACCTCGGGCGAGCCGACGCTGAACACCGCGAGCACGGCCTCCGCGCCCTTCGGGTCCATCTTCCCGGTCTCGGAATACATCGGGATCGTGTTCTTCAGCGCGGCAAGATAGAGATCCTTGTTCTTGCCGACCGTTTCCTCCGGCATCTTCGCCATGATCTCCTCGGGCGAATGTGAATGGATCCACGCTAGCGTGGCGAGGATCGCATTGGTGAGCGCCTGCGCCTCCTTCTCATGACCATTGATCCAGGCCGCGGTCGAATAGAGCGCGCCGCCCGGATATTCGCCGCCGAAAGTCTCGATCGTATCCTTCTGGGTCCGGGTGTCCGAGAGAATGCGCAGATCCTTGTGGTTGCCCTGAAGCACGGTGACGGAGGGATCGAGCATCACCGCCGCGTCGATCTGGCCCTGCTGCATGGCGGCGACCGCGGTGGCACCGAGGCCGACGCCGATCACGGCGACGTTGGTGGGATCGAGCCCATTCTTCTTGAGCATGTATTTCAGGAAGAAGTCGGTGGAGGAGCCGGGAGCACTCACACCGACCTTCTTGCCGGCGAGGTCCTTGACCGACTTGATCTCGTTGGTTCGCGAGGGCGCGACCACCAGCACGAGGCCGGGATAGCGGTCATAGACCACGAAGGACTGCAGTTCCTGCTTCTTGGCGGCGAGATTGACGCAATGATCGAAATAGCCGGAGACCACGTCGGCACTGCCGCCGAGCACGGCCTTCAGTGCATCCGAGCCGCCCTTGAGGTCCACGAGCTCGACGTTGAGGCCGGCCTTCTCGTACTCGCCAAGCTGCTTGGCCAGCACGGTTGGCAAATAGCACAGACAGGAGCCGCCGCCGATCGCGATGGTCACCTTGCTTTGCGCCGCGGCAAGCGCGGTGGTGAGCGTCAGCGCAAGCAGCACGCCGGCGAGCCTGGCAATCGTCTTCTTCATTGGTTCCTCCGTTCGGCCGGCCGCACCATAGAGCAGCGGGACGGGCTTGAGAAGCGCCGCCCGCAGCGGCCCGGCCCCCAGCCGGACGCACCTCGGATCGCAGCGGCGCAATCGAACAGACTTGGCGCCTACCCTCGCCCGTCCGCCGCGGTCGGGCGCCACACCAGCAGTCTCCGCTCGACCAGCGTGACGCCAAAGTCGATCAGGATGACGAACGCCGACAGCACGAACATGCCGGCAAAGACACCGGCAACGTCGAAGATGCCCTCGGCCTGCTGAATGAGATAGCCGAGCCCGGCAGCCGATCCCAGATACTCGCCGACGACCGCACCGACCACGGCGAAGCCGACCGAGGTGTGCAGCGAGGAGAACATCCAGGACAACGCCGAAGGCCAATAGACGTGCTGCATCAATTGCCGCTCGCTCATGCCGAGCATGCGGCCATTGTCGAGCACGGTGCGGCTGACTTCCTTGACGCCTTGATAGACGTTGAAGAAGACGATGAAGAACACCAACGTCACACCGAGCGCGACCTTGGACCAGATGCCGAGACCGAGCCACAGCGCGAAGATCGGCGCCAGCACGACGCGCGGCAGAGCGTTGACCATCTTCACGTAGGGATCGAACACGGCCGCGACCAGCGGCTGTCGCGCGAACCAGAAGCCGACCAGCACGCCGCCGACCGACCCGATTACGAAGGCGAGGATCGATTCCGCCAGGGTGATGCCGAGATGTTTCCAGATCACGCCGGTCGAGAACCACTTCACGATCTGACTGAACACGTCGAACGGGTTGGAGAAAAAGAACGGCGGCAACAGGATCTTGCCGAAGAGGGGAACGGTCGTCAGCACCTGCCACAGCACGATGCCGATGACGGCGACGAGAATCTGCAAAGCAAGGAGCGTCGCGCGCGACATCAGACCGCCTCCGCCGCGTTGGTGGACTGGGCGTAGCCCTTCATGACCTCGTCCTTGAGCACGCTCCAGATCTCACGATGGAGAGCGTGGAACTCCTTGTCGAGCCGCACCTCGAAGATGTCGCGCGGACGCGGCAGGCTTACGCGCCAGTCGCCGATGATGCGCGAGGACGGCCCGGCCGACATGATTACGACGCGATCGGCGAGCGCGATCGCCTCTTCCAGATCATGAGTCACGAACAGCACCGCCTTGCGGTCGGCATTCCACAAGTCGAGCAGCAGGTTGCCCATGACCTGGCGCGTCTGCGCATCCAGCGGCCCGAACGGCTCATCCATCAGCAGGATCTTTGGATCGCGGATCAGCACCTGCGCCAGCGCCACGCGCTTGCGCTGTCCGCCGGAAAGCATGTGCGGATAGCGGCCCCCAAAGGCGCCGAGGCCGACCGAGGTCAGCCATTTTTGGGCCCGCGGCAGCGCCTCTGCGCGCGGCGTGCCCTTGATTTCAAGCCCGATCGCGACATTGTCGAGCGCCGTCTTCCAGGGGAACAGCGCATCGGCCTGGAATAGATATCCGGCATCCCGGTTCAGTCCGGCCAGCGGCCGGTCGAATATCCTGACGCTGCCGGCAGCGGGCTTGAGGAGCCCCGCGGCAACGTTGAGCAATGTCGATTTGCCACAGCCTGTCGGACCGACGATAGCCACGAACTCGCCCTGGTCGACCGTGAGATGGGCCTGCTCGACCGCCGTATAGACCCGCCCGTCCCCGAGGCGGAATGCAACCTTGGCATCTTCCAGCGCCACTGCGGTGGGCGTCATGTATTCCCTCCAAGTTCAGCCCGATGCCATAGCCGCTTGCGTCGCCAAGTTCAATCAACGGGCCAAGCGTGCTACGCATGGAGCTTGCCGCCCCCTCACCCTTTCCCCCTCCAGGGTCGGATAAAAGCGAGTCTAAAATCGATGCCCGCCAAGCTGGCGATCAGCTACCGACACGTCGTTAAATGCTTCGGTCGACTTAAGGCCGTCGATGACGTGTCGCTCGACATCGCGGAGGGCGAGTTTATGGTGATCGTTGGCGGCTCGGGGTCGGGCAAGACCACGCTGCTGCGCCTCGCCAACCGGCTGATCGAAGCCGACGGCGGCAACATCACCGTCGAAGGTCGCAACGTGAGCAACGTTGATCCGGTCGCGTTGCGGCGACGGATCGGCTACGTGTTCCAGAGCGGCGGGCTGTTTCCGCATTTGAGTGTCGCGGACAATATCGGCATCACGCCAAAGCTGCTGGGCATGCCGACGGCGAACATCTCTGCACGCGTCGACGAGCTGCTGGAGCTGGTGCAGCTCGACCGTGCTGCGCATCGCGACCGGTTGCCGGAAGCGCTCTCGGGGGGCCAACGCCAGCGCGTCGGCGTTGCGCGGGCGCTTGCGGCAAGGCCTCGCATCGTCCTCATGGATGAGCCCTTCGGAGCGCTCGATCCCCTCACGCGTGACGCCCTCGGCGACGACTACCGGTCGCTGCATCGCAAGCTCGGCCTTACAAGCGTGATGATCACCCATGACATGACCGAGGCGATTTTGCTCGCCGACCGAATCGCCGTGATGCGCGCTGGAAAGCTTCTCGCGCAGGGCACGCCCAAGGAGCTGACCAAGAGCGGCGATGCGTACGTGACGGAGCTGCTCCGCACGCCGCGGCGCCAGGTCGAGCGGCTGAATGCCTTGCTGCCGGAAAGCGGGTGTGCATGAGTCTTCTCGCCGATCCACGCTGGGGCGAGGCGCTGGCGCATCTGCCCGATTATCTCGGCAATCATGTGCGGGTGAGCCTCGCCGCCCTGGCGCTCGGCCTTGTGGTCAGCCTGCCCCTGGCGATCCTGACGCGCAACCGCCCGGCGCCGCGTGGCATGCTGCTCGCGTTCGCCAGCATCGTGCAGACCGTGCCCGGGCTGGCGATGCTTGCGCTGTTCTATCCGCTATTGCTCGCTGCGGCGTCCGTCACACTGGCGTGGTTCGGTGTTTCGTTCTCCGCATTCGGTTTCCTGCCGACGATGCTGGCGCTGGCGCTCTATTCGATGCTGCCCGTGTTGCGCAACGGCATCACCGGGCTCAACGGCATCGATCCCGCGCTGATCGAGGCCGCGAAGGGCGTCGGCATGACTGCACGGCAGTCGCTCCTCATGGTCGAGCTGCCGCTGGCGCTGCCGGTGATGATGGCCGGCATCCGTACCGCCGCAGTCTGGGTGATCGGCACCGCAACGCTGTCGACCCCGATTGGGCAAACCAGCCTCGGCAATTACATCTTTGCGGGGCTTCAGACCCAGAACTGGGTGTTCGTGCTGTTCGGCTGCTTTGCCTCGGCACTGCTGGCGCTCGCGGTCGATCAGCTGCTCGGTCTGATCGAGCGAGGCCTGCGTCATCGCAACCGTCTGCGAGCAGCGCTCGGCTGCGTCGGCATCGCTGCCCTCGTCGCCGCAACGCTGGTGCCGGCGATGGGGCGCTCCTCGCAGGGTTACGTCGTCGGCGCCAAGACCTTCGCCGAGCAATATGTGTTGTCGGCGCTGCTCAAGGACCGCCTCCAGGTCGCCGGCCTGTCCGCGACGGTGCGATCGGGTCTCGGCTCCAGCGTGATCTTTGAGGCGCTGAAGGCCGGCGACATCGATCTCTATGTCGACTATTCCGGCACGCTTTGGGCCAACCAGCTGCATCGCGCCGACATCAGACCGCGCACGGAGCTGCTCGCGGAGTTGAAGACCGCTCTCGCCCGCGACAAGATCACTCTGCTCGGCGAACTCGGTTTCGAGAATGCCTATGCATTGGTGATGCCGAGGCAGCGCGCCGATTCACTCGGCATCCGCACCATCGCTGATCTCGCCGCGCACGCACCGAGCATGTCGATTGCCGGCGACTATGAGTTCTTCTCCCGGCCGGAATGGGCCGCGCTGCAAAAGGCCTATGGCCTCTCGTTCCGCGCGCAGCGCCAGATGCAACCCGATTTCATGTATGCCGCAATTGCCAGTGGCGAGGTCGACGTCATCGCGGGCTACACCAGCGACGGACTGATCGCGAAATACGATCTCACCACGCTCGATGATCCCAGGCAGGCGATCCCGCCTTACGACGCGATCCTGCTGCTCGCACCGAAACGCGCCGGTGACGAGCGATTGCAAGCGGCGCTCAAGCCGCTGCTCGGCAAGATCGGCATCGCCACCATGCGGGAGGCAAATTTACGCGCCAGCGGCAACGACGCAAACTCGTCTCCGGATGCGGTGGCGAAATGGCTATGGGAGACGGTGAAGCAGCGTTAGGGCACGACAATTCCGGCTGGCGGAACCGACCAAGCATCGACAAGGCTTTGATCGGCCGCCTGATGCACCGCAAGATCGAGTTCGCGGCCGAATGGTCGCCCGCGGACCGAAGGACGCCTCGTTGCGTAGAGCTGGTCGCGTACTGGGAGGAGTAGCCAGCGATCCTTCGATATCCATGTAAGCCGGCAGATACAATTGTGTGCCGAAATGTCACCTCAGCGAACGTCGCCTGAATGAGCTCGCCGTGATAGCTTTTCACCGAGCTCGGTGGCGAGTTGAGTGATGATTGCGCTTGCTCGCCCCTTGCGGCCGACCAAAGAAGAACATCAGAAACGCTATGGGGCAGGAAAAATGAAAAAGCCGACACGGCGACTGTTCATGACTGGTGCAGCGGCACTGTTGTGCCCTCCATTCGGAATGGCGCACGCGCAAACTGCGTGGCCAGCCCGACCGCTTCGTATCGTCGTGCCATATCCGCCTGGCGGTCAGACGGACGGCATCGCGCGAGCTTTCGGTGACTACCTGGCGCGGCTGGTGGGAAAGCCGGTCATCGTCGAAAACAGGGCCGGCGCCGGCGGCGTCATCGGCGTGGCTGAAGCAAAACGCGCAGAGCCGGATGGCACCACCATCCTCTGCACGATCTCTTCGTCACTCATCCAGAACCGCATTACGGTGAAAGACCTTCCCTATGATCCTGAACGGGACTTCATCTATCTGACCATGGTCAGCGGCGCCGGTGGTCCGGTGGTCGCGGCGAAGAAGACGGGAGCGACCAATCTTCGTGAGTTCATCGAATATGCAAACAAGGCCGGCAGCCTGAACTGGGGGTCCTACGGCGTAGGTTCGACGCCGCACGTCCTCATTGAGACAATCGCGAAGCAATACGGCATTCGATTCCAAGTCATCCAGTACCGCGGCGAGGCTCCGATGTGGAATGACATTGCGGGACAGACGCTGGATGGCGCCGCAGGAAGTTATGCCGCAGCAGCACCCGTCATCCAAGCGGGAACCGGAAACCTGATCGGCGTGGTCGGCAGCAGGCTGCCGCCGTATCCCGACACGCCTACCATGACCGAGCAGGGTGCTATCGGTGACTTCTATGAGCTGCGCGCGTTCACGACCTTCGCCGTGCCGGTCGGCACGCCAAAGGAGATCGTGGAGCAGCTCTCTCCGATGTTGATCCAGGCCGGATCCGATCCGAAGGTCCAGCAGATGCTGAACAACTTTCTACTGTCCTCTCCAGCCGATTTCGAGACGACCAATCGCATCTTCAAGCGCGACAGCGATGTGATGCTCCGCATCTTGCGCGATCTCGGGGTCAAGCCATCGGAGTGATCGATCAATGGGCGCTCGACTATGCCGCAACGGCACGGCTTCCTTCGATGACACCCCGCGTCATTCAGCGAAAGGAGATCGCCCCGGCGTCAAGTTCGGGAGCGAGCGATCCGAATGATAGCTGACGATGCTGGCCTTCTGGTCTGTAGGCCTCGGCGCGGGCACCACACCGACGCACAGCATGCGTCTTTGCATCGCGAAGTGGTATGACTTGCAACCGAGCCAGCGCTAGAGCCCCCTGATCATCCCCGCGTCGATCAGCAGCCGGTTCAGCCGTCGCGCCTCCGCGCCGTCCTTGCAGCTATAGAATATTCCCTTGCAGCGGAGCATGATCTCCTTCTGCTCGGCGAAGGACGGATCGAGCGGGATGCCGGCAGCTTCCTGGATCACCAGCGGCAGATAGGGGCCGTCGATCGTGTCCATCACGACCGGGCTCTTTACCGGCTCGAAGTTGACGGAATCGATCGCATAGTAGGTTGCGTAGAGACGCGGATCATAATTGTCCAGCTTCTTGCCTAGAGCGCCGTCGCCGAGCCCGGGCTCGAGGATCTGCGGTGCGAATTCCGGCTGGTGATCGCCGTAACGCACGATCAGGAAAGGCTCGCCCGGAAACTTGTTCTTCAGTCCCGCAACGAACGCCTTGTACTGCTCGGCGCTCATCGCCTGCCGGCGCAAATATTCGTCGATGGACGGCACGTTGCCTGGCGGGCGCCAGTTCGGCAGCAGATCGGGGCGGAAGCGCATCTCCCAGGGGAAATGGTTGGCGCCGAGATAGATGAAGGTGAACAGCGGCTTGTTCGGCGGCTGCTGGCCCATCAGCTGGAGCGCCTTGTCGTAGAAGAAGCTGTCCGGCTCGACGTCCTTGGCGCCGAGATCCTTCGAGTCGAGGAAGCGGTGGATGCCCGTCGTCATCTGGAAGCTGCGGGCGCCCATGAAACCGCCATGGGCAGGATAGAGCGACAGCGTGTCGTAGCCGCAGCGGCGCAGCGCCAGCGGCAGGCCGCGCTCGACCCGGTTCGAGGCGATCCGCGTCACGAAATAGGCGAAGCGGCCGAACGAGCGCGAGGAGAGCCCGGCAAGCACGTTGTATTCGGTGAACCAGCTGGGCCCGCCATTGGTCTCGGCCAGGAATGAGCGTTGCTTGCCGTCCCAGGATTTGAAGTGGCTGCCATAGCCTTGCGGCACCTTGATCCCCTGGGCGGCGCGGATGTCAAAGCTCGATTCATCATGGATCATGATGATGTTCGGCCGGCGACCCGCTGGGTGGCAGGCATCGACCAAGGGCATGTTGAGCCGCTCGCTGTTCGCGGCAGCGGCTTCCATAAGACCGTATTGGACGAAGTCGGAGACCGCGGTGACGCCGGAACGGAAGAATTTTGAGAGGTAGCCGTCATCGTAATAGCCGCGCCAGGCCTCGTCCGGATGATAGAGTGAATAGCCGACGAGCGCGGCAAGACAGGCGAGCTTGCAGGCGAGCGCCGGCAGGCGGCGAATGCGGAATGGATCGAGCCACCACAACGCGTACATCAGCGGCAGGGTGACCAACCCGGCGAGGATCACCGACCAGCGCAAGTTCGGAAAGATCGTGAACAGGAAGGCGACGGAGTCGCGATCGATCATCATCAGGTCGATGAAGTTGACCGTCATCTGCACGACGTCGTGCTTGAGCCGCGACAGCAGCATGAGCACGACGACCATGGTCAGCGACAGCGCGCCCGATAATGCCGGCCGCCGCAGCACAGCGATCCAGAAGAAGTTGAGGATGCCCCAGGCCAGCGCGAAGGAGAGCCTCGAGCCGAAATCGGTCTCGGTCTCGTACATCAGCGCAAGCGCCGCCAGATGCGGCGCCGCGACCGCGAGCAGCCGCCAGATGCCGAGTGCGGCAACGCTCGCGAGCGCGGCAGTCGTGGCGGAAGGACCTGGATTGGGCGCGGACGCCATCAAGGACACGCTAAACTTCAAGTCCGGCGCGGTGATGCCAGCCGTCTGGCCGCGTTGAACAGCCGAGGCGTCCGGCGCAACCGGAAGCCTGCACCGTGTCATAAAACTGTAACGGAATGGTCAAGGACAGGCAACGCGCCGCCGCGATGCGACCCAGCGAGCGACCAAGCGCCGCAGGTCGGCGGCCTCAGCGTCGTCGCGCTAGGTCTTTGCGATCCCTACGATGAACAGGTCGAGCACCGCTTCGGCCATCTGCTCGATCTCGTGCGGCGCGATGCCCCAACGCGGCAAGTGACCATCCAGATTCATCCGGGCGAAACCGTAGACCAAGGCCCGGCCGGCGATCTGGATGCGCTTGATGTCGGCCGCGCGCACTAAGCCCTGCGCAGCCGCGTCAGCCAGCATCTGCTCCGTCAGCGCGATCAGCTCGGCATTGTCGCGCGTCAGCTCCGGCGAGCTGCCATGGGCGAAATAGCGCCCTGTCGAGATGATCTCGAAATGTGCGGGATTGCACATCGCCCAGCACAGGTAAGCAAGGCCAAAGGCTCGGAAACGAGCGAGCGGACCGGCGGTCCGAACCTCCGCCAGCGCCGCTTCGATCTCGGCACGAAAACGCCGCTGCGCCTCCTCCGCCACCGCCGCCATCAGCGCATCGCGGGTCGGAAAGTGCCGGAACGGCGCTCCGGGCGACACAGCTGCCCGGCGCGCGGCCTCACGGACCGAGACCTCGGCCCCCTCGGCTGCAAGTTGCAGCGCAGCTTCGATCAGGACGCGGCGGAGGTCGCCGTGGTGATACGGCCGCGTTGCGGTGCGACCGGCGGACGGCCTCGACGGTTGACGGACGGGCATGGCCCCGCTTTTAGCCTCACTCGAACGTGAATGTAATCAATGATCACACCGTTGACGGTCCTGCAACCGATATGTAATCGCTGATTACATAAAAAGAGGAATCGTCCATGTCGCAACGTCGAAGCTGGATTGAAGGCTGGCGGCTGCTTACCGCCCTCTCATTGAGTCTGATCGCGCTGAGCGTATGGATCGCCTCGATGCGGCAATTCGAGGTCGAGGGTGTCCGCACGGTGATCAGCTTCACGGCGCGAAGCTCGCTGCTGCTGTTCTGCCTCGCATTCAGCGCCGCCGCGGTTGCGCGGCTCTGGCCCAATGTCTGGGCGCGCTGGCAGCGCCGCAACCGCCGCTATCTCGGTTTGAGCTTTGCGGTCTCCCATGGCATCCATGCGGTGGCGATCGTCGTCTTCGCCAAGATGGATCCGGCGGGCTTTGCGGAAGCCACATCAGCCGTCTCCTACGTTTTCGGCGGCATCGGCTATGCCTTCATCATTGCCATGAGCGTGACTTCGTTGGACCGCACCGCCGCGCTGATCGGCCCGCGCGCCTGGCGCGCGCTGCACCTTGTGGGCAGCTATTATCTCTGGTTCCAATTCATGGTGTCGTTCGGCAAGCGCGTCCCGACGATGCCGCTCTATGCCGCGTTCCTCCTTCCACTCCTGATCGCGATGACGCTGCGCATGATCGCGACGGCCCGCCACCCGAGCGGACGAACCGCGGCGGCGGGCTGAGGCTCTGGCGTCACTGCTCCCGCAAACCGAGCCGCTTGGCGATGATGCGGTCGAGCGTCCGCTTCGGCAACACGGCCGCGATCAGATGGCGCATCGGGTCCGGCGTGATCTGGTAACGTACCTTGGGGCTTGCCGCGGTCAGCGCTTCGAGCACGATTTCGGCGATGCGCTCGGCCGGCAGGCCCTTCGCGCCGAGTTCCATCATGACGGCCATGACCTTGTTGAGCGCCGGCAGGTAGGGCGAGTTTTTGTAGATGGAGAGATCGACCTGTTCGGCCTTGCTCCAGATCGGCGTCTTGACCGCGCCGGGGGCGACGATGACGACGTCGATCCCGAACAGCATCAGTTCGCGGCGCAGGCTCTCCGACAGGCCCTCGATGGCGTGCTTGGAGGTGCTGTAGGGCGCCAACAGCGGATTGCCGTTCTTGCCCGCCACCGAGTTGATCATCACGATCCGCCCCTTCGATCCCTTCAGCGACGGATCTGCGCCGAGCAGCGGCCCGAACGCCTGGGTCGCGAGGACCGGGCCGATAACGTTGACGTCCATCTGGCGCCGGAAATCGTCGGCCGACAATTCGAGGACGGGACCCGCGACGGCGATGCCGGCATTGTTGACGAGACCGGCCAGCGTCTCGCCGCCCAGCGCCTCGCGGACAGTTCGCGCGGCCGCGAGGACAGCAGCCTCCTCGGTGACGTCGAACAGCAGCGGCGCGAAGCCGGCGCCGAGCTCATCCCTGAGGCGATCGGCGTCAACCTGCTTGCGGACACTTCCGAACACGCGATAGCCGCGCCCGATCAGAAGTTTCGCAATGGCCCAGCCGATGCCGGTGGATGCCCCGGTCACGACGACTGATCGCATGGTCCCCTCCCCTCAAGCTCCCACAATCATGCCGGAGAAGGCCGCGCCAGCGCAATGGACCACGGTTGTCTGGCCGCGCAAGGACGATGAAACCGGCACGGGCGACGCGTGGCAAGAAGGCGTAGCTGATGTCGGTTCTTGGTATCTGCGAGACGTGAACGTCGTGCGGAGGGCTCGATCTGACGATGAGAGTGCAGATGAAGAGCCGACTCCCGGCCGCTGAAGACGCTGACGTTTTGGTATTCGGAAGCTCGCAGGCAAATCGCCAGAAGCGGCGCGCGATCAAGAATGTGGTTTAAGCGTCAGTTCTTCGTGCTCAGAATACACGTCAACGCGCGAAGAATGTGGATGAAGCAGCAATGCTTCCGCGCGTGATGAAAAGAGCGAGACCGCTACTTGCGACCTCGCTCGAATCTAGTCGTGAAGATTTAAGATTTGGTGTGGCGACCGAAGCTTGGCGCTCTCGCATTCCGGATAAGCGCAGTGCGGCGAAGCGCAGAGAACAGCCGTATGGACCCCGGATCAGCAGCGCAACATTGAGGTGCTGCGCTGCGTCCGGGGCGCGACAGCTCAGTTCTTGGTCTTGTCGACCAACGCGCCCTTCTTGATCCAGGGCATCATGTCGCGCAGCTTCGCACCGACTTCCTCGATCGGGTGCGCGGCGAGCTTGGCGCGGGTCGCCTTGAATGAGGTCTGGTTGACCTTGTTCTCGAGCATCCAGTCGCGAGCGAACTTACCGCCCTGGATGTCGGCCAGAACCTTGCGCATCTCCTTCTTGGTCTCTTCGGTGATGATGCGCGGGCCTGTGACGTACTCACCGTACTCGGCCGTGTTGGAGATCGAGTAGTTCATGTTGGCGATGCCGCCTTCATAGATCAAGTCGACGATCAACTTCACTTCGTGCAGGCACTCGAAATAGGCCATCTCCGGAGCGTAACCGGCTTCGACCAGCGTCTCGTAGCCGCCCTTGATCAATTCGACGAGGCCGCCGCAGAGCACGACCTGCTCGCCGAACAGGTCGGTCTCGCACTCTTCCTTGAAGGTGGTCTCGATGATGCCAGCGCGGCCGCCGCCGATCGCCGAAGCATAGGACAGTCCGAGGTCATGGGCGTTGCCCGAGACGTCCTTGGCGATCGCGATCAGGCAGGGCACGCCGCCGCCGCGCTGATACTCCGAGCGCACCGTGTGGCCGGGGCCCTTCGGCGCGATCATCAGCACGTCGAGATCGGCGCGCGGATCGAGCAGGTTGAAATGCACGTTGAGGCCATGCGCGAACACGAGGGCGGCGCCCTTCTTCATGTTGTCGTGAAGGTGCTCGCGATAGATGTCGCCCTGAAGCTCGTCGGGCGTGAGCATCATGACGAGGTCGGCCCATTTGGCGGCTTCGGCGACTTCCATCACCTTGAAGCCGGCGTTCTCCGCTTTCTTGGCCGAGGCCGAGCCCTTGCGCAGCGCGATAGCGACTTCCTTGACGCCGGAATCTTTCAGGTTGAGCGCATGGGCGTGGCCCTGGCTGCCGTAGCCGACGATGGCGACCTTCTTGCCCTTGATCAGGTTCAGGTCGGCGTCGCGATCGTAGTAAACACGCATGGTCGTTTCCTCGTTCAGGGCCGTAATCGGCCGATGGTCAGTGTCCGAAGGGTGAAATTTGCGGATTTCGGAGGCTGTCTAGAGCATTTTCAGCCTTGAGGGAAACCCGTTTCTGCATGGAAATCCGCGACATCATGCATCCATGAAAACGGGGTAGAGAGAAGCGAGCAGCAGGATCGCCATCAGGATATTGAAGCCGCGCACCAGCCGCTCGGAGGTCAGCACCGGCCGTAGTGCAGTGCCGAACAGCGCCCAAACTACGGTCGACACCGTGCCGACGATGAGGCTGATCAGGGTCTGGATGGCGATGTTGAGAGGGAATTGGGCAATCGCGGCATAGGCGGTGATGGTGCCGATCACGATCACCCAGCCTTTGGCGTTGATCCACTGGAACATGGCCGCGCCCCAGAAGGTCATCGGGCCGCGGCCCTCCTCCTCGCCCGGCCTGGCCGGACCGGACATGGCGATCACGGCGGCCAGGTAGATCAGATAGGCGGCTCCGGCATATTTCAGAACGGTTTGGAGGATCGGATAGGCCAGGAAAACGGTGCCGAGCCCGAGGCCGACTGCAGCAACCATGAAGGCAAAGCCGATGACGATCCCGACGATATGGGGAATGGTACGGCGGAAGCCGTAGGTCAGGCCCGAGGACAGCAGCATGATGTTGTTCGGGCCGGGCGTGAAATACATCACGACCATGAAGATGAGGAAGGCATAGAACAGCGATTGGGACATGCTCAGCTCACGCGGCCTTCGACAGGACTTGCGGACGCTGCGCCAGCACCATCACCGCAATACCACCGATCACGGTGAGCATGCCGGCGAGCCTCAGAGGGCCGAAGCGCTCGCCGAACACGATGCTGGAAGCCGCTGATCCCACGAACGGCACCAGCAGCGCGAACGGCACGACTTGCGCGGCGGGATAGTCGCGCAGCAGACGGCCCCAGAGCCAGTATGCAATGCTGGTGGAGATGGCGCCGATCGCCAGCAGGCAAATCAGGCCGGTGAGCGACATTTGGGTCAGCGCCCGGACGGTCGGCATCGGCCCGTCGACGACCAGCGTTAGCGCGAACAGCGGCACCGCCGCAGTGAGGCAAAGCCAGGCGAACAGGTCGAACATCGGCGCGCCACGGGCGCCCCGCAGCAGAAGATTGCCGACGGCAAAGCAGATCGGCGCGATCATCAGCACCGCGAACGCGCCGACGCTGAAATCATAGCCGACCGTGGCGCAAATCATCAAAAGTCCCGCCGCCGCGATGACGATGCCCAGCGTCTGCACCGGCGTCGGCCGCTCACCGAAAGCGAGCGCGGCAAAGCCGATCGTGAACAGCGCCTGGCTCTGGACGACCACGCTGGTCAGCCCCACCGGTACGCCGTGGGCGATGCCATAGGCTTGACTCAGGAACTGTCCGAGAAACAGAGTGGAGCTGATGGCCAGCAGCAGCGACCAGGCGACCTTCGGCTTGGGAATGAAAAGACACGGTATGGCGGCGATGGCGAAGCGCATCGCCGTCATCAGCTCCGGCGAAAATTCGTCGAGCGCGATCCGGCTCGCCACGAAGGCAAGTCCCCAGATGATCGCCACCAGGATGGCGATGAGGATGTCGGCCGGCTTCATTGTCGTTCCCGGTTCTGCACTGTCGTGCAGCCCTGTTGCTTTTCTCTAGCCTTGCTCGCCGGCCTTTGGTTTCCGCAGCAGATAGGTACCGTGCATGGGCGCGTGGTAATCGGCCGAGACCAGCGTAAATCCGACGTCGATCAGCATCCGCTCCATCACCCAGCCGAAGGTGGAATATTCATCGCGCATGTGCGCCACGACGCTCTCGCGCGAAAAATCGTGGTTCTTGATCTGAAAGTCGGCCCATTGCTCGACGTCACGTTCGATCGCATCAGGCATCGCGGTGTAGACGATGTCGCGTAGATAGAAGCTCGCGCCCGGTTTCAGTGCGCGATAGATCCGCGATATCGCCACCGCCTTCCAGAAATCAGGCAGATGGTGCAGCGTGAACTCGCTGACGATCAGGTCATAGGTTTCCGGGCGATAGGCGAAGCTGAGCAGGCCGGCCGATTGAGTGCGTACGGGAGCCTTGCGGTCGCGCGCGTAGATCTCGGCGAGCGCCAGCATCGCGGGCGAGATGTCGATGGCGTCGACCTCGGCACCCATCAGTGCGGCTTCGGTGGCGAGCACGCCGTTGCCGCAGCCGATGTCGGCGATGCGCCAGCCGCGCTGCACACCGAGCATTTTCAGCGCGGCGCGCGCCCGCAGATCGGCATCCTCGTGACTGTCGTAGATCGAGGCCACGGCGGGCTCGATTCCCATCCGATTCCGCTCATTATAGTACCAATCGCGCGCCAGCATGGCTCACATCCCTTCGGGCCCGCGACCGATCGCGGCAACGCCGGTGCGCGACACTTCGACCAGGCCGAGCGGGCGCATCAGGTCGATAAATTGATTGATCTTGTCCGTATTGCCTGTGATCTCGAACACAAAGCTCTCGGTCGTAGCGTCGATCACGCGGGCGCGGAAAGCGTCCGCCAGCCTCAGCGCCTCGACGCGGTGCTCGCCCTGCCCGCGCACCTTCACCATGGCAAGCTCGCGCTCGATCGAACGCTTCGTCAGAGTCATGTCGACGACGCGGTAGACCGGGATCATGCGATCGAGCTGGTGCTTGATCTGCTCGATCACCATCGGCGTGCCCGTGGTGACGATGGTAATGCGCGACAGATGCTTCTGGGCCTCGGTCTCGGAGACCGTGAGGCTCTCGATGTTGTAGCCGCGACCGGAAAACAAGCCGATGACGCGCGCGAGCACGCCCGGCTCGTTCTGCACGAGCACGGAGAGCGTATGCGTCTCGTTGGGATCGTGACGCTCCTCGATGAAGTAGGCGGATGCGGGCTGGTTCATTGTCGTCCCCTCAAATGTCTCTCGTCACACCAGCGCCTTGCCGCCGGCGAATGCCCTCGCGGTGGCCTCGTCATTCGCCTGCTCCGGCAGCAGCATCTCGTTGTGCGCCTTGCCGGAGGGAATCATCGGGAAGCAGTTTTCCAGCGCGGCGACGCGGCAGTCGAACAGCACCGGACGCTTGACCGAGATCATTTCGTGGATGGCGCCGTCGAGATCGGCGGGTTTGTGCACCTGAAGGCCGACACAGCCATAGGCATCCGCGAGCTTGACGAAATCCGGCAACGCCTCCGAGTAGGAATGCGACAGTCGGTTGCCGTGCAGCAGCTGCTGCCATTGCCGCACCATGCCCATGTACTGGTTGTTGAGAATGAAGATCTTGATGGGCAGCTCATACTGAACGGCCGTCGACATCTCCTGCATCGTCATCTGCACCGAGGCATCGCCCGCGATGTCGATGACGAGACTGTCGGGATGCGCCACCTGCACGCCGACCGCGGCCGGCAGGCCGTAGCCCATCGTGCCGAGACCGCCCGACGTCATCCAGCGATGCGGCTCCTCGAAGCCGTAGAACTGCGCCGCCCACATCTGGTGCTGGCCGACCTCGGTCGTGATGTAGGTATCCTTGCCGCGCGTTGCCTCGAACAGGCTTTGGATCGCGTGCTGCGGCAGGATGACGTCGTTGCTCTTCTTGTAATAGAGCGAGTTGCGGGCGCGCCATTGTGCGATCTGCTGCCACCACGACTTGATGTCGGGCTTCTTCGCCTCCGCCTTGAACACCTGAAGAATGTCGCCAAGAACGTTGCCGCAATCGCCGATGATCGGCACGTCGACCCGAATGTTCTTGTTGATCGAGGACGGATCGATGTCGATGTGGATCTTCTTCGAGCCAGGGGAAAACGCATCGACGCGGCCGGTGATGCGATCGTCGAAGCGCGCGCCCACGCACAGCATGACGTCGCAATCATGCATCGTCATGTTCGCTTCGTAGGTGCCGTGCATGCCGAGCATGCCAAGCCAATTCTTGCCCGACGCCGGATAGGCGCCGAGGCCCATCAGCGTGGAGGTGATCGGGAAGCCGGTGACTTCGACGAGCTCGCGCAGGAGCCTGGTCGCCTCCGGGCCGGAATTGATGACGCCGCCGCCGCTGTAGATCACCGGGCGCTTGGCGCTCGCGAGCAGCGAGACCGCCTTGCGGATCTGCGACGCATCGCCCTTCAGGCGCGGCGCATAGGAGCGATGCACGTCGGACTTGCGCGGCGGATGATAGGTGCCGGTGGCGAACTGCACGTCCTTGGGAACGTCGACCAGCACCGGGCCGGGACGGCCGGAGGTCGCGACATAGAAGGCCTCATGGAGCACTTTTGCGAGATCGTTGACGTCACGCACCAGCCAGTTGTGCTTGGTGCAGGGGCGCGTGATGCCGACGGTGTCGCATTCCTGGAACGCGTCGTTGCCGATCAGATGCGTCGGCACCTGGCCGGAGATGCAGACCAGCGGGATCGAATCCATCAATGCATCCGTCAACGGCGTCACCATGTTGGTGGCACCGGGACCGGAGGTCACCAGCGCGACGCCCGGCTTGCCGGTCGAGCGCGCATAGCCCTCGGCGGCGTGGCCTGCGCCCTGCTCGTGGCGGACCAGGATGTGCTGGACCTCGCTCTGCTGGAAAATCTCGTCATAGATCGGAAGTACGGCGCCGCCGGGATAGCCGAAAATGTCGGTCACGCCGTGATCGATGAGCGCGCGGACGATCATCGCGGCGCCGGTCATCTGGTTCGGATCGTGGCTCTTGTCGCTCATTGGCTTGCTCCGGATGCGCTGTTGTCAGCGGCTTCGTTCGTGTCGGGTTCGGCAAATAAAAAAGGCCCCGAAGAGGGCCCATGCACACCGCCTGTCTTCTGGATGGCAGCTAGCCATCCCCGGCGGTGTGCCTGGGTACGACGGCGATAAGGAGTTTGGTAATAATATTACGCATGGCAGGCGGTCAGCTTCCCAAAGGTTGCGCGAAACATAGCGGCCAAAGCTTGGATGTCAAGGCAATGCGGCCGTTCCCGCACGATTTTGGCAGTGTAGCGGTGTTCCCGGGGTTCGGCGAGAGGTAAATTGGGGAACCCGACCAGAAAAGCGAGTCAGCCGGTGGCACCCTCAGCCACGGTCGCGGCAAGCCATCCTCGCGCCTCCTCCGGCCGCACCCATTCGAACTCGGGCAGTTGGTGCCGAAACCAGGTGAATTGCCGCTTGGCATAATGGCGGGTGTCGGCGCGGCCGATGGCAGCTGCTTCTCCCAGGCTGAGCTCGCCGCGCAGATGCCTGATCAAAGACGGCACGCCATGCGCCTTCATCGCCGGCAGCAGCGGGTCGAGGTGCCGGGCGGCGAGCCGCTCGACCTCGCCGAGCGCTCCGGCTCCCAGCATGGCATCGAAGCGTGCGTCGATGCGGGCATAAAGCTCGTTCCGCTCAGGTGCGAGAAACACCGCGCGAAAGCTATCCTTGGGCAGCAGCGGCGGCTGTCCCTCCCGATGCCAGTCGAGCAGCGACCGTCCGGTCGCCTCAATCACCTCCAGCGCGCGCGCGATCCGGGTGCGGTCGCGCAGCTTCAATCGCTCGGCCGCAAGCGGATCGCGGACAGCCAGTTCCGCGTGCAGCGCCTCCACGCCGTTCCGTTCCAGTCGCGCGCGCACGTCCTCGCGCACCTCGGCAGGAATCGGAGGTACCACCGAGAGCCCCGCCGTCAGCGCCCTGAAGTACAGCCCGGTGCCGCCGATGAAGATCGGCAGGCGGCCTTCGATTCTCGCCTGTTCGAGCGCCTGCGCCGCATCGGCAACCCAGGCGCCAGCCGAGAAATTCACGGCCGCATCGACATGCCCGTAGAGACGGTGCGGAGCGCGGGCTTCCTCATCCTCTGTCGGCCGCGCCGTGATGATGCGCAGGTCGCGATAGACCTGCATGGAATCGGCATTGATGACGATACCACCGGTGGCATGCGCGAGCTCGAGGGCCAGCGCCGACTTGCCGCTGGCGGTCGGGCCTGCGATAAGCACGGCCTTGCCAGTAGGCCTTCTGCCGGCTCGCTCCTCGCTCACGAAAACCTCAAATGTCCCTCGTCGCCACGCTGATCTGCAACCCTGACAATCCCGCGCTGGACTCGACCATCGTCGACGGCGCACGCGCCGTACTGCCTCAGGCCGCTCCCGCGCACTGGCTGTTCGACGGGGTTGCGGTCGACATTCCCTTCGGCGCCGACAGTAACCTCGGAGGCGACCGTCACGCCATCGAGCAGCGGCTCCGCGAACTCCGCGGCGACCTGCCCATCGACATCGTCCTGCAGCCAGTCGGCGTCCGGCGCAAGAAGCTTTTTCTCGCCGACATGGATTCCACCATGATCGGCCAGGAATGCATCGACGAGCTCGCCGATTTCGTCGGGGTGAAGGCGCATGTCGCCGCCATCACCGAGCGCGCGATGCGCGGCGAGATCGAGTTCGAGCCGGCGCTGCGCGAGCGCGTCGCGCTTTTGAAGGGCCTGCCCGCCGGCGCGGTCGACGAGGTGCTGGCCAAGCGCATCACGCTGACGCCGGGAGGCCGGGAACTGGTCGCGACCATGCGCGCGAACGGCGCCTATACCTGTCTCGTCTCGGGCGGTTTCACGCTATTCACCAGCGCGGTCGCCGCCAAGCTCGGCTTCCAGGAGAACCGCGCCAACGAGCTTGTCGTGCGCGACGGCAAGTTCACCGGCGAGGTGAAGGAGCCGATCCTAGGGCGCGCTGCAAAGCTCGCGACGCTGGTGGATCTGATCGAGTCGTTCGATCTCGACGACATCGACTCGGTCGTCGTCGGCGACGGCGCCAACGATCTCGCAATGATTCAGGCGGCAGGGCTCGGTGTGGCCTATCACGCCAAGCCCGCAGTGGCCGCAGCCGCGGCCGCACGGATCGACCACGGAGATCTCACCGCGCTGCTCTATGCGCAGGGGTATCGGCGGGACGAGTTCGTGGAAGCTTAGCTTCCTGTCCGTCATTCCGGGGCGATGCGAAGCATCGTACCCGGAATCCCGACACTCCCAGTGCGCATTGCGCACCTGGGGCCTTGTGCTTGCGCACTATCCCGGAATGACAGTGAGTGTGAGCGCGAACAGCTCTTCATCTCACTGCACGCTCAGCGCAACAAAGCGCAGCTCGCCCTCGCCGTTCGAGACCAGCAGCAGCACCGACTTCTTGCCGTCCTTCTTGAGCTGATCGACCCGCTTCTGGATGTCGGCACCGCTGGAGACGGCCTCCTGCGCCACCTCGACGATGACGTCGCCGGCGGACAGGCGCTTCTCGGCGGCGTCCGAATTGGCGTCGACATTGGTGACGACGACACCCTTGACGCTGTCCTTGATCTTGTAGCGCGTCCGCAGATCCTTGCTCAGCGCTGCGAGATCCAGGCCGAGCGCCTTCTGCGTCACCGGCTTCTCCGGCGCCGGCCCCTCGGTCTTCACGGCGGCCTGCACCTTGTCGGGCTCCTGGAGGCGGCCGAGCGTGACCTTCTTGGTCTCTTCCTGACCCTTGCGGATGATGACGACGTCAACCTCCTTGCCGACCGCCGTGTCGGCGACGACGCGGGAGAGGTCCTTCGGGTCCTTGACGTCCTTGCCGTCGAACTTGACGACGACGTCGCCGGGCTCGATGCCGGCGGGCTTGGCCGGGCCCTTGTCGTCGACGCCGGCGACCAATGCACCACGCGCCGGCTTGATGTTGAGGCTCTCTGCGATCTCGTCCGTGACGCTCTGGATGCGCACGCCAAGCCAGCCACGGCGCAGCTCGCCGAACTGGCGGAGCTGATCGACGACGCCCACCACCGTCTTCGACGGCACGGCGAAACCGATGCCAATGGAGCCGCCCGAGGGCGAGATGATCAGCGTGTTGACGCCGACGACGTCGCCGTCGAGGTTGAACAGCGGACCGCCGGAATTGCCGCGGTTGATGGATGCGTCGGTCTGGATGTAGCTGTCGTAAGGGCCTGAGGAGATGTCGCGGTTCTTGGCCGATACGATGCCGGCGGTCACCGTGCCTCCCAGGCTGAAGGGATTGCCGATTGCGACCACCCAGTCGCCGAGGCGCAGCTTGTCGGAATCGCCGAACTTGACCGCGACCAACGGCTTCGTCGGCTTGATCTTGAGCACGGCGAGATCGGTCTTCTTGTCGACGCCGACCAGCTCGGCCTTGATCTTGGTGCCGTCGTTGAGGATGACGTGGATCTCGTCGGCGTCCGCAATGACGTGGTTGTTGGTGACGACGACGCCCGAAGTGTCGATGATGAAACCGCTTCCGAGCGAATTGGTCTTGCGCGGCGCGCTGTTCTCGCCGCCCTTGCTGCCGCCGCCGGGCCCTCGGCGATTCTTGAAGAAATCATCGAAGAACTCTTCGAAGGGTGAGCCGGGCGGCAGTTGCGGCATGGAGTTGCTGCCCCCGCCCTTGGCCTCGACGTTCTGCGAGGTCGAGATGTTGACGACCGCATCGATCACCTTCTCGGCGACGTCGGCAATGCCATCCGGTCCGCGCGCATCGGCCGGCGTGCCGAACATGCTGAAAGCACCGACGGCGAGCGCGGCCAGCCCAATTCGCACACCAAGTCGCACGCCACGGCGCGAGCGGGACGGGGCAGTGGTGGCAGCGGTCATTGTGATCTCCAGGCAAAGGGATTCGGCGCCAGACTGCGCTCGAACGGGGGCAGGGTGCAAGCGCGGCCGTTAACGGGCCTCAAGACCTGGATAATACGGCGAAAACCAGTCTGGCGCCTTCACTTTGGCGTTGGCCTGATGCCTAAATCGGGCGCCGTATAACCCAGATCAGCACCAGCCCGGCCACGGCCGAGCCGATCCCGACGGCCCTCAGTATGTTGTCCGGCGTCGTGATGACGCTCTTCATCGCTTTGCGCATCCAGTTGGGACTGGCCGCGAACATCAAGCCTTCCAGCACGAAAAGGATGCCTAGGCCGATGAGGAAGTCGGCGAACGCAATGGACCTCATCGGAATGGAACCTCCCGTAGTGCTGTTCTTGTCTGGACGAAGGGCGGCCAGACCGGCCGCCCTTGTCTATCTTACGGCTTCGCGAGCGTCTCGGGTGCCATCCTGCCGGACGGATTACTGAAGTACCGGAAGAAATCCGATTCCGGCCGCAGCAGGAAGCGGGTGTCGTTGGACCGCAGCCCGTTCTCATAGGCCGTCATAGACCGATAGAAGGCGAAGAAATCGGCGTCCTTGCTGTAGGCTTCGGCGAACAGCCTGTTGCGCTCGGCATCGCCCGCGCCCCGGGTCTGCTCGGCCTGCGAGTTGGCCTCCGCGATGATTACCGTCGCCTCGCGGTCGGCCTTGGACCTGATCTCCTGGGCCTTCTGGCCGCCCTGCGCGCGGAACTCAGCCGCCTCTCGCTCACGTTCGGTCTTCATGCGCTGATAGACCGCCTGGCTGTTCTGCTCCGGCAGGTCGGCGCGGCGGATCCGGACGTCCACAACCTCGATGCCGTAGCCCTCCGCCTCGCGGTCAAGCTGGTCGCGGATACGCTGCATCAGCTTCTCGCGGTCGTCACGCACCACGTTGATGAAGGTGACCTCGCCGAGCACACGGCGCAGCGCCGCGTTCAGGAGCGTGGTGAGCTGGACGTTGGCAGCCTGGATCGAGCCGATGCTCTGATAGAAGCGCAACGCATTCTCGATCCGATAGCGCGCGAAGGCGTCGACCACGAGCCGCTTCTGGTCGGACGCGATCGCTTCCTGCGACGGGTTCTCCAGGTCGAGGATTCGCTTGTCGATGTTGATCACCGAATTCCAAGGCGCCTTGAAATGCAGGCCCGGCGCGGTGACGACGTCGACGGGCCGGCCGAACTGGAGCACGATGGTCTGCTCGGTCTGCTGCACCGTGAACAGCGACATGTAGCCGACGATCACGACGAGCAGGAGCCCGAGCAACGTGACGATACCTGTGACCGGAGACCTCATCGGCTGCCTCCGCTCGACTGCGGACCGGTGGTAGGCGGCCGCTTGGTCGTCAATTCGCCGAGGGGCAGATAGGGCACGATGCCCTGGCCCGAGGCGCCGCCGCCGTCAAAAATGAGCTTGTCCGCGCCACCGAGCACGCGCTCCATGGTCTCCAGATAGATCCGTTCACGCGTCACGTCGGGCGCCTTCTTGTATTCCTCGTAAACGTTGAGGAAGCGCGCGCTCTGGCCCTTGGCCTCGGCGACCGCCTGCTCCTTGTAACCTTCGGCAGCCTGCAGGATCTGCGCGGCACGGCCGCGCGCCTGCGGGATAACCTGATTGGCGTAGGTCTGCGCCTCGTTCTGCAACTGCTCCTGGTTGGCGCGCGCCGCCTGGACGTCGCGGAAAGCGTCGATCACCTGCGCCGGCGGATCCACCTTCTGCATCTGCACCTGACTGATCTGGATACCCGCACCGTAGCTGTCCAGAGTCTTCTGGATCAGTTCGTGCACGTTCTGCTCGGTGACGTTTCGCGCGCCGGTCAGGATCGGCTGGATCTGCGAGCGGCCAATCACCTCGCGCATCGCGCTCTCGGCGACTGCCTTCACGGTGCCTTCGGGGTTCTGGATGTTGAAGAGGAAGTCGCCGACCCCGTCCGGCTTGATGCGCCAGAGCACGGTGAAGTCGACGTCGACGATGTTCTCGTCGCCGGTCAGCATCAGACTCTCTTCCGGCACGTCACGAACGGAGCGGCCGCGCCGCGCCGGATCTTCGATCAGCGTCATGCCGATGGAGATGGTGTTGACGCGCAGCGCCTTGGGCAGCAGCACGGTCTCGATCGGATAAGGCAGATGATAGTTCAGGCCCGGCTGCACGGTGCGGACATGCTTGCCGAAGCGCAACACGACGCCGAGTTCTTCGGACTGGACGCGGAAGAAGCCCGAGAGCAGCCAGAATGCGGCGATCAGCAGGATGATCAGCGTGATGCCGATGCCGGAGAAATAGCCGCCCGGCATGATCTGCTGGAGGCGGTCCTGGCCGCGCCGCAGAAGGTCTTCCAGATCCGGAGGCCTCGGCCCGACCGGTTGCGGGCCTGAGCCCCACGGTCCCTTTGGACCCGAGCCCCATGGGCCACCGCCCTGATTCTTCCACGGCATTCGATGCTCTCCTCGGCAGGGTGGAATGCCCCCCGCCCGCTTTATCCGGTCCGGCTTTATAGGGGACAGGCAAGTCCCTTACAACGCAACCCGGGCCGTCTTCCGAGCTATGCTCGGGCACGAAAAAGTCAATGTAAACATTGGCGAGTGCGGTTAATGGCCCGACCGCCGACGATATGTCACATAGGAGAAATCGACGCTGTCGTCGGGGCCGGCAGGATGACGGATGCGCACGATCTCGTTCCATTTTGCCTTGTCGATATCAAAATGCGTGTCGCCGTCGGGCCGTGCATGCACTTCGGTGATCTCAAGGCGATCAGCGCGATCGAGCCATTGCCGGTAGATTTCCGCGCCGCCGATCACAGCGACCTCAGTGACCGAACGCCGCAGGGCATCGCCTCGCGCAACCGCGTCCGCAGCCGCGACCGACGTCGTGACAATGGCGCCTGCGGCGCGATAGGCGGCATCGCGCGTGATCACGATGTTGGTACGGCCCGGCAGCGGCCGGCGCAGGGATTCGAAGGTCTTGCGGCCCATGATAACCGGCTTGCCGATCGTGAGCGCCTTGAAGTGGGCCATATCGGATTTCAACCGCCATGGAATGGCGTTGCCGGCGCCGATGACGCCGTTCTCCGCGATCGCAACGACGAAGACGATTTCCATCAGGACGTGCTCCCGGCAAGCCGCGTCAGTGCGGGCCCGGTGACGCGGCACAGCGTCCAATCATCCATCATGACCGCGCCGAGCGACTTGTAGAAGGCGATCGACGGTGCGTTCCAGTCGAGCACGGCCCATTGCAGACGCGACCAGCCGTTCTCGACGCATTCCCTGGCCAGATAGACCAGCAGCGCCTTCCCGAGGCCCCTGCCCCGATGCGACGGCCGCACGTAGAGATCTTCGAGATAGATGCCGTGGCGGCCGCTGAAGGTGGAGAAATTCGCGAACCACACCGCGAAGCCGACCGGCTCACCGTTCCACTCCGCGATGGCGCAATAGAGTTGCGGCCTTTCGCCGAACAGCGCATCGGCGATGTCGGCTTCGGTCGCCTCCACTTCGTGGGAAAGCTTTTCGTACTCGGCCAGTTCCCGGATAAAAGCGAGAACAAGTCCGGCTTCGCCTTGGCGCACTCGGCGGATGTTGAGCGACATAGGGCGCTAGACCGCGACTTCCGCCTTGATGTGCGGGTGCGGATCGTAGCCGACGAGTTCGAAATCCTCGAAGCGGAAGGAGAAGATGTCCTTGACCTCAGGGTTGATGCGCATCACCGGCAACGCTCGCGGCGCGCGGGTGAGCTGGAGCTTCGCCTGCTCCAGGTGGTTGGAATAGAGATGCGCGTCGCCGAACGAATGCACGAAATCGCCGGGCTTCAGACCGGTGACCTGCGCCACCATCATGGTGAGCAGCGAGTACGAGGCGATGTTGAAGGGCACGCCGAGGAAGACGTCGGCGGAGCGCTGATAGAGCTGACAGGACAGCTTGCCGTTGGCGACGTAGAACTGGAACAGGCAATGGCACGGCGGCAGCGCCATCTTGTCGACCTCGGCCGGATTCCACGCCGAGACGATCAGGCGGCGCGAGTCCGGATTGCGCTTGATCATGTCCACGACGTTGGCGATCTGGTCGATGCTGCGGCCGTCCGGGGCCGGCCATGAGCGCCACTGATGGCCATAGACCGGGCCGAGATCGCCATTGGCATCCGCCCACTCGTCCCAGATGGTGACGCCGTTGTCGCGCAGGTATTTGATGTTGGTGTCGCCCTTCAGGAACCAGAGCAGCTCATGCACGATCGCCTTCAACGGCAGCCGCTTGGTCGTCAGCATCGGGAAGCCGGTCGACAGATTGAAGCGCATTTGATGGCCGAATACCGAGAGCGTGCCGGTGCCGGTCCGATCGGTCTTCTCGACGCCGTCGGAAAGAATCCGCTCGAGCAGGTCCTGATATTGGTGCATGGGCGAATAAGCCTTTGGGGAGGCAGCGATCTTAGCGACAGCCTCCGCGCTGCGACAGCGGCGATTCGCTGTCCCGGCCGATTATACCCGGAAAAAGTGAGTGTTCCCGCCGCAAACGACAAGGGGCGGAACTCAGCGTCCCGCCCCTGGCCTATCGGCCTGATCGCCTTTGCTTAATTTGTCGGCTTGAGCACCGGGCTCCACTTCGCGATCTCGTTCTTGACGAGGGCCGCCAGCGCCTCCGGCGTACGGTCCTTCGGCCCGGGAATGACGCTGCCGAGTTCGAGAAGCCGCTTCTTCACGGTCTCGTCGTCGAGCGCCTTGACGGCGGCGGCGTTCAGGCTCGCCACGATCGCAGGCGAGGTCCCCTTGGGCGCGAACATCGCGTTCCAAGCCTGAGCCTGAAATGCCGGCAAGCCGGCCTCCGCCGTGGTCGGCACGTTCGGCAGCGACGGATTGCGCTCCGCCGTCGCGATCGCATAGGCCTTGATGGTGCCCGCGTTGATCTGCGGGACGGCGTTGACGATCTGGTCGCACATGTAGTCGACCTGTCCGGCCACCAGCGCGTTCATCGCTGGGCCCGTGCCGTTGAAGGGCACGCCGACGGGCTTGATGTCGAGGATGGAGTGCAGAAGCTCGCACGAGACGTGCGAAACCGAGCCCACGCCGGCATGGGCGGCATTCACCTTCTCGGCATTCGCCTTCACGTAGGTGACGAACTCCTTGAGGTCCTTCGGCGGAAAATCCTTGCGGGCCAGGATCAGGATCGGCGTGCCCGCCAGCAGCGCGATCGGCTCGAAGTCTTTCTCGGGATGATAGGCGAGCTTCGGATAGAGCGGCACCGATGCGGCATGGGTGCCCATGTGACCGGTGATCAGCGTATAGCCGTCATTGGCCGCGCGCGCGGCGCGCGTCGTGGCGGTGGTGCCACCGGCACCGACCACGTTCTCGATGATGATGCTCTGCCCAAGCGTCTGCGCCATGTGCCCGCTAACGATGCGCGAGATCACGTCGGTAGGCCCGCCGGCCGCGAACGGCACGATCATGGTGATGCTGCGCGTCGGAAAGGTCTGTGCCTCAGCGGTTGCGGTGAATGTAGCAAGCGACGCAAGCGCTGCGGCACATGCGCCCGTTAGCGCGCGAACGAAGGTCATGGCGTTCCCCCTTGGACAGAAACAAAATGTCGGCCCAAAGGCCGGCATTTTCATTTCATGAAGCCGTCGCACAAGTCGATTCGACTTCCGAATGCGGCGCGCCGACGCAGGTCGCGAGCCCATCCTGAGCGCGGCGACCTAGTTTTCGGACTCGGTGAATACCTCGTCACGCTTGGCGCGCAATGCCGGTAGCACCGTAAGGACAAGCAGGCTCGCCGCGACTGCAAGCAGCACCGCCGACAACGGACGGGTCAGGAACACGCTCCAGTCGCCGCGCGAGATCAGCAGCGCCCGGCGCAGGTTCTCTTCCATCAGCGGGCCGAGCACCATGCCGAGCAGCAGCGGCGCCGGCTCGAAATCGTGCTTGATCAGCCAGTAGCCGACGAGACCGAATACGCCTGCCAGGATGACGTCGACCGGCGCGTTGTTCACCGAATAGATACCGATCGCGCAAAAGATCACGATCGAGGGGAACATCAGCCGGTACGGCACGCGCAAGAGCCGCACCCAGATTCCGACCAGCGGCAGGTTGATGATGATCAGCATCAGATTGCCGATCCACATCGACGCGATCATGCCCCAGACGAGATCCGGCTGCTTCTGCATCACCTGCGGTCCCGGCACGATGCCGTGAATGGTCATCGCACCCACCATCAGCGCCATCACCGCGTTCGGCGGGATGCCAAGCGTCAGCAGCGGGATGAACGAGGTCTGCGCCGCGGCATTGTTGGCGCTCTCCGGCCCCGCCACACCCTCGATCGCACCACGACCGAATCGCGACGGGATCTTGGCGAGCTTCTTCTCGAGCGTATAAGCGCCGAACGATGCGATCGTCGCACCGCCGCCTGGCAGGATGCCGAGGATCGAGCCGAGCACGGTGCCGCGCAGGATGGCGGGCGTCGAATCGACCAGATCTTGCTTCGTCGGCATCAGGCCGGTGATCTTCTGCTGCACGAGATCACGGTTCAGCTCGGCGCCAGCGTCAAGATTGCGAATGATCTCCGCGAAACCGAATACGCCCATCGCGACGGTCGCGAAGCCGAGTCCGTCAGCGAGCTCCGGAATGTTGAACGCCATGCGCGAGGCGCCGGTCTCGATGTCCGAACCCACCATCGAGAGCAACAGGCCGAGGACGATCATCGCGATCGCCTTCAGCACCGACCCCTTGGCCAGCACTACGGCAAAGATCAGGCCCAGCACCATCAGCGAGAAATATTCGGCCGGGCCGAACGCCAATGCGAGCTTGGTGAGCGGCGCGCCAAGCACAGCGATCAAGACGGTCGCGACGCAGCCGGCGAAGAACGAGCCGATCGCGGCGATCGCCAGCGCCGGACCGGCGCGGCCCTGCTTTGCCATCTGGTGACCGTCGATGGCGGTGACGACCGATGTCGCCTCGCCAGGTATGTTGACGAGGATCGACGTGGTCGAGCCGCCATACTGGGCGCCATAATAGATGCCAGCAAGCATGATCAGCGCGCCGACCGGCGGCAGTCCGAAGGTAATCGGCAGCAGCATCGCGACCGTCGCGATGGTGCCGATGCCCGGCAAAACGCCGACCAGCGTCCCGACCAGGGCGCCGATCAGGCACATCAGAAGGTTGATCGGAGAGAACGCGACGGCGAAGCCGTGAGCGAGGTTGGCAAAGATATCCATCACGCCCTCACTGGATCAGGAAACGCGGGTACATCGGCATCGGCAGCCCGAGCACGTACGGAAACAGGATCGCGCAACCGACCGTCAGGCAGGCGCCGACGATCACCGCTTCCAGCCACCGCGTCTCTTGCGAGCCCGTCGCTGCGATCATGAAGCTGGTGAAAGCCGTGACCACGAGGCCGAGCGACCGGATCGACAGGGCGAAGAAGAGGATCGCGGCGACCACGAACAGCGGCCCCCGCCAGGAATAATGGGCCATCGCCGGCCCATCGGTCAAAAGGCCGGTCAAGGCGATGCCGGCGGACAAGGCGACCAGCAGTCCGCCGAACATGCGCGGCGCGGTCCCTGCGCCGAAGGAGAAGCCCCGCATGCCCTGCAAATCGCTCGACGCGTACAGAGCGAACAGGGCAACGGCCATCAAGACGACACCGCCAACATAGTCCTGCGCCGACCGGATCGTCATGAGAAGCGTGAGGATCGCCACCGCAAACAGTGGATAGGAATAGATCAGCGCCAGCAGCACCTCGGATGACATCTTCTTGGTGCCGCCGCCAAACGATCCGAATAAGGCGCTGGGCGCGCCGACGATCAGTGCTGTCGCGTGGCTGGTGACAACGGTCGCGGGGCCCCGCCCCGCGCCCCAGCCGAAGATCGTCCCGATCGACCAGATCAATTCGAAAATCTGCGGCGCAATCGCCAGCAGACAAAAGCCGAGCGCCACCTTGGTGTTCCGGATGGCAGTCGCTGAGTGGCCCATCGTGTCGGCCATGCATGTCTCCTCCGCGACCCGTAAGTCACGAGCACTGTTGTTCTAAATCGGCTGGAACTGGATCCCCCGCCGGAACACTGCCTAGCGATTTTCATCACACAATGCCAGCAAAACCCAACAGACCGCCGGCAAGCAGGAGCCAGAGTGGATTGATGCGCGAGATGGATGCGATCACCGCAACCATGGTGGTCAGAAGCAGTGCAGCAATCGTGCGCTCGGCCGACTGGGCCAGGATCAGCGCGCTGGCCGCCATCAATCCGATCGACAGCGGAACCAGTGCAGCCTGAATCACACCGGGCCATCGCGATTCGCGGGGACGGTTCAGGAGCCGGCTGACATAGTAGGCAAGCAGCGCCGTCGGCAGGCACATCGCCAACGTCGCGGCCAGCGCCCCGGGGATGCCAGCGACGGCATAGCCGATTAACGTGACGATAAGCACGTTCGGACCGGGCGAGAGCTGCGCGATGGCATAGGCGTCGGTGAACTGCCTGTCGGTCATCCAGTGATTCACCTCGACTGCGATGCGGTGCATCTCGGGCACCGCCGCCGCAGCCCCGCCGACGGCGAACAGCGACATCAGACCGAAGGTGGAGATCAGCGACCAGATCGGACTTTGGCCGTTCATGCTGCTACTTTCCGCCGCAGGAAATAAGTGACGCCGACACTGACGGGAATCGCGACCAGCAGCACCGCCTGCAGAGGCAGACGGAGCACGCCGACGGCCAGGAACACGCCGAGCATCAGGATCACCGGGAGGGGATCCGTCCGCTTGAGCAGCGGCGTCATCATGCGCAAGACCACCGCGATCAAGAGGCCGATCGCAGCGCATGAGATGCCGGCAAGGATTCGGCGCAGCACCTCGAGATCGCCGAAATGGGCATAGGCGATCGCAAGCACCATCATGATCAGCGTTGGCGGCAGCAACAGCCCGGCGAAGGCGGCAACGCCGCCGGCGATGCCGCGCAGGCGCGATCCGAACACCATCGACAGATTGACGATGTTGGGGCCGGGCAGGAAGTGGCAGAGCGCAAAGGTTTCGTTGAACTCGTCCGCCGTCATCCAGCGGTGCTGCTCGACGATCGCGCGTCGGGCAAACACCAAGACGCCACCGAAGCCCGCCAACGACATCCCGGCAAACGCCAGGAATAATGCGGCCAGACCTGGCGGCGCGGCGGCGAGATCCGGCTGTTGCGGGGCCGGTGCTGAATCCGAGGACATGTCAGAAGCGTAGAACGAGGGCCGCGCCATGGCCAAGACGGTCCGGAACCTATCCAAAGGGAACCGCATCCACCCCGCTCGAAACCCCTGTTTTTCGAAAGCTTTGCGTCCTATATTAGGGATGCCGGTTCGCCGGCTATGGAAATAAACGGTCGTCGCAATAAACCATTCGGACCCGGGGGCGGTACCCGGCGCCTCCACCAAAGCCCGCTCGGTGCTTGCCTCAGCAGCGGGCTTTGGCGGGGGCGAAATAGGATCGACGAGGGCGTAAAGGGCGTACTTTTTCCCGGTATTGTTCCGCCGTTATCGGGCTACTGCAATAGTTGCCAACGACAACTTTGCTCCGGTTGCTCAGGCTGCGTAACGCAGTTTGAAAGACCATCTTAAAGTCCTAACGGGTTAAGCTCCGTTAGGCGGGGTTCGGAGGCACCTGGCAACAGAAGCCTCCACTTTACTCTTTGATTTCTTCCCGGCGGGGACTCCTGCTCATCCGTCAGGCGCGGTACTATTGCGGCTTGACGAGTCGGGACCGGCAGGGTCCGGCCTCGGGGATGCAACAGGACCACCATGGCGACCGATCATATCCGATACGATGTGCTGGCCCGCGACGCCCTTCGCGGCGTGCTGCGGAAGGTGCTGACCGATGCCGCGGCCCATGGCCTGCCGGGAGAGCACCATTTCTTCATCACCTTCGTGTCGAAAGCCGAGGGCGTGAAGCTGTCGCCGCGGCTGCTCGCGCAATATCCAGACGAAATGACGATCATCCTCCAGCACCAGTTCTGGGACCTGACCGTGCTCGAAGACCGCTTCGAGGTGGGCCTGTCCTTTGGCGGCATTCCGGAGCGGCTGGTAGTGCCGTTCAGTGCCATCAAGAGCTTCCTCGACCCGTCCGTGAAGTTCGGCCTTCAGTTCGACACTTCCGATGTCGCCGAGGTCGCGCCGGACAATCTGCCGGCGGCTCCCGCACCATCGGCGGTCGCGGTGCCGGCACCTGCCACGGAAAAGGCAGAAGCTGCCGACGAACCGACCCCGCCGAACCAGGGTGGCGCCGAAGTCGTGCGGCTCGATCGTTTCCGCAAGAAATGATCTAGATTGGGCTTGAGCCCGTCGCGCGCGGCCGAACTGCCTATATAGAGGTGCACATGAAGTCCGTGCGGCGTTTCGCGCGGCAGAATGGATGTGCTCATGGTCAAAGCTTCCCGCTCGAGAACCGCCCGCTCCGCGACCCGCATCGAGACCGACAGCTTTGGTCCCGTCGAGGTCCCGGTCGACCGCTACTGGGGGGCGCAGACCGAACGCTCGCGCCAGAATTTCCGCATCGGAACCGACCGCATGCCGATCTCGCTGATTCATGCGCTCGGCATCGTCAAGCTTGCGGCTGCGCAGTCCAATCTCGAGCTTGGCCTGCTCGACCGGCGCCGCGCCAACGCCATCATCCGCGCTGCGCGCGAAGTGATCGAGGGCAGGCTGGACGATCATTTTCCGCTGGTGGTGTGGCAGACCGGCTCCGGCACGCAGAGCAACATGAACCTCAATGAGGTGATCGCCAACCGGGCCAACGAGCTCCTGGGCGGCGAACTCGGGGCCAAGAAGCCGGTGCATCCCAACGACCACGTCAACATGAGCCAGTCGTCCAACGACTCGTTTCCCACCGCGATGCACATCGCGGCCGCAAGCCGCATCAATGCCGATCTCGTTCCTGCCCTCGGCGAATTGCTCCGCGCCCTGCGCAAGAAGGAGAAGCAGTTCTCGAAGATCGTCAAGATCGGCCGCACCCACACCCAGGATGCGACGCCGCTGACGCTGGGCCAGGAATTTTCCGGCTATGCCGCACAGGTCGAAAGCGGCATCGCCCGGCTGAAGGTCGCGGTGAGGGACCTCTATCCGCTGGCGCAGGGCGGCACCGCTGTCGGCACCGGCCTCAACTCGAAGCCGCGCTTCGCAAGACTGTTCGCAAAGCACGCGGCCGCAATCACGAAGCTGCCCTTCACCAGCGCCACCAACAAATTCGAGGCGCTGGCCTCGAACGATGCTTATGTGCTGGCACACGGCGCCATCAATTCGGTCGCGACGGGCCTGTTCAAGATCGCCAACGACATCCGCCTGCTCGGCTCCGGCCCGCGTTCGGGTCTCGGCGAGCTGATCCTGCCGGAGAACGAGCCGGGCTCATCGATCATGCCGGGCAAGGTCAATCCGACCCAATGCGAAGCGATGACCATGGTCTGCTGCCAAGTGTTCGGCAATCACACCGCCATCACCGTCGCCGGCAGCCAGGGCCATTTCGAGCTCAACGTCTACAAGCCCGTGCTGGCCTACAACATGCTGCACTCGATCCGCCTGCTGGCGGATGCCGCACGTTCCTTCACCGAACATTGCGTCAGCGGCATCCGCGCCGACGAAAAGCGCATCAAGGAGCTGATGGAGCGATCGCTGATGCTGGTGACGGCGCTGGCCCCGAAGATCGGCTATGACAACGCGGCCAAGGTGGCCAAGACCGCGCACGCCAACGGCAGCACGCTGAAGGAGGAGGCGCTTCGGCTCGGCTTCGTCTCGGCCGACGAGTTCGACCGTCTGGTACGCCCCGAGAAGATGACCAGCCCGGGCTAAATTCCAGATTCCGATATCCGTCCGTAATGATACGGACGCTCGGCGCCGAGAAATATGCGGCTTTGAGGGCGGGATTTGATTACCGTCAATGTTGCGGCGGGGCGCCGTGCTACGCAGCCCCTCTGCCCTCCATGGGCGAATTCATCGTTTAATGGCCCAAGAGGCCGATTGACGAGGACGAGCGAATGACGATCAAGTCTTGTGGGGCGCAACGGAGCGCCCTGTTTCTGAATGTTTCATCCGGCAAAATGAGGATCGGGTGATGGAGACGCGGCATGGGGAACGTCATCAACCTGAATCGTTTCAGGAAGCGCGCCGAGCGGGAAGCCTCGGCGAAGCAGGCGGACGCCAACCGGGCGAAGTTCGGTCGCACGAAGGCGAAGCGGTCCGCGGAGGAGAAACGGGCGGACCAGGCCAAGGAGCATCTGGACCAGCACCGGATCGATCGCGAGGAGCAGCCATGAAGTCGCCGGTCGTAAAACGGTCGATCGTCGTCGCCGGCCACAAGACCAGCGTCAGCCTGGAAGAGGCGTTCTGGAACGGCATGAAGGAAATCTCCGGCCTTCGCAACATGACGTTGTCCGAACTGGTCGGCGAGATCGATAGCAACCGCCAGCAGGGCAATCTGTCGTCGGCGATCCGCCTCTTCGTCCTGGACTACTTCAAGAGCCGCGCCATGGCCGCCCAGCCGGACAAGGTCCCGGCCCAATAGCCGACGGGGGCGCCGCCGACGGCGCCCCGGCCCCAGCACTTTAAAATCACTCTAAGGTGCAGGTTCGGCGAGCATGTGCGCTTGACCTCAATGCCCTGCGTTGAAAATACAGGGCATGACCGACACCGCTGACACGCGTTCGCACATGCCGCTGGGTCTGGCCCAGCGCGGCTACACCGGCGTCATCCAGCACCTTTCCGCCAAGGAGGCGGGCTCGGCGCTCTCGGACGTCGAGCTCGAAAGCCGCCTGATCGAGCTCGGCTTCGTCGAAGGCGCCCGCGTCGAGGTCCTGCATGAGGGGCTGGTCGGGCGCGATCCAATCGCCGTGCGGGTCGACAACATCACGATCGCGGTCCGCCGTCGCGAAGCCATGGCCATCATCGTCGCCTAGATTGCGACGGGACGCCGTATCCCGGGCCCTTGATCACATGGAATTACCCTTGCTGCATCTTGCCCTGGTGGGCACGCCGAACAGCGGCAAGACCTCGCTGTTCAACGCCCTGACAGGCAGCCGGCAGAAGGTCGCGAACTATCCCGGCGTCACCGTCGAGCGCAAGGAAGGCTTCTTCGTCACCCCGCTCGGCCGCCAGGTCTCGTTGGTCGACCTGCCCGGCACCTATTCGCTGCGCGGCCGCAGCCCCGACGAGGAGATCACCCGCGACTTCGTGCTCGGCAAGGCCTCCGGCGAGACCATGCCGGATCTCGTGCTGTGCGTCGCCGACAGCACCAATCTGCGGCTGACGATCCGCCTGCTGCTCGAGCTCAAGCGCACGGGACGGCCGATGATCCTCGTGCTCAACATGTTCGACATCGCGAGCCGCCGCGGCATCACCGTCGACGTCGAGCGGCTCGCCAAGGAGCTCGGCGTGCCCGTGGTCACCTCGATCGCGGTGCGCAAGGGCGGCACGGCCGACCTGCTCAAGCTGACCGACGAGACCGCGGCCAAGCTCGCCGCTGAGCCTCGGGAGAGCAGCTGGCGCGCGCTCAGCGTCTCCGAATTGCGCGCGACGCAGCGCGAGGCCGACCGCATCATCGCCGACTGCGTCAGCCTACCGGCCAGCCCCGACACCTGGACCGCGCGGATTGACGCGATCGTGCTACATCCGGTCGGCGGCCTGATCGTGCTCGCACTGATCCTGTTCGTGATGTTCCAGGCGGTGTTCGCCTGGGCCCAGCCGCTGATGGAGCTGCTCAACTCCGGGTTCGAAGCGCTGGGCGAGCTCGTCCAGGCCACCCTGCCCGCCGGCCTGCTGCAGAGCTTCCTTCAGAACGGCGTGATCTCGGGCGTCGGCAGCGTGATCGTGTTCCTGCCGCAGATCATCATCATCTTCCTGTTCATCCTGCTGCTGGAAGATTTCGGCTACATGGCGCGCGCCGCGTTCCTGATGGACCGCATCATGGGCGGCGCAGGGCTGCACGGCCGCGCCTTCATTCCGCTGCTGTCGAGCTTTGCTTGCGCCATTCCCGGCATCATGGCAACGCGCGTGATCGACAACAAGCGCGACCGCCTGACCACGATCCTGATCGCGCCGCTGATGACCTGCTCGGCGCGAATTCCCGTCTACACGCTGATCATCTCCGCCTTCATTCCGGCCAGGGACGTCTGGGGCTTCATCAACCTGCAAGGCCTCGTGATGTTCGGCCTCTATGCGGCCGGCATCATCAGCGCCCTCGTCGTCTCCTTCCTGATCAAGTTCTTCATGCTGCGCGACTACGCGCCGGCACCCTTCATGCTGGAGCTGCCGGACTACAAGATGCCGCGGCTGAAATCGATCGCGATCGGCATCTACACCCGGGCCAAGATGTTCCTGGTGCGCGCCGGCACCACGATCTTCTCGATGATGGTGCTGATCTGGTTCCTGGCCTCGTTCCCGCAGCCCCCGGCCGGCAGTACCGAGCCCGCCATCGACTTCAGCTTAGCTGCGATGATCGGCAAGGCTCTCGAGCCGCTGCTCGCACCCGTCGGCTTCAACTGGCAGATCGCGGTCGCACTGATCCCCGGCATGGCGGCCCGCGAGGTCGCTGTCGCAGCCCTCGGCACCGTCTATGCGATCGAGGGCGGCAAGGAGGCGGCCGACCAGATCGGCCACGTGCTGGCGACGAAATGGTCGCTCGCGACGGCGCTGTCGATGCTGGCCTGGTACATCTTCGCCCCGCAATGCGCTTCCACGCTGGCCGTGATCCGGCGCGAGACCGGAAGCTGGACCTGGATGGGCGTGACCTTCACCTACATGCTGGTGCTGGCCTATGCGGCGAGCCTCGTCACCTACAACGTCGCGGTCGCGCTTGGCGCGGGTTAGCCCCGTCCAAAGCCAAACTGCGAAAACAACCCCATGCACAGTAGACGGGGCCGCGAAATCAATGACTTGCGTGCGGGCAAGCATGCGTGCGGCCACGAGTTGACCTGTCGGGCAAAACAGGGGCAGGATGTCACGATCAGCCCGCATCGATTGCAGCATGAACGACGACACGCCACGGAAACGGCGATCCGTCGCCATCAACCATTTCGCCACCAGCCGACTGACGGCTGAGCAGCTGCGCGAAGATCACCTAGCCGACCTCGTCGCGTTGCACCGCGATGCCGAGGTCTCCCGCTATCTCGGCGGCGTGCGGACGCCCGAGGTCACGAAGGCCTATCTCGCGGCCAACATGGCCCACTGGAACCAGCACGGCTTCGGACTCTGGACGCTCCGGACGAAAGACGGGGCGTTCGCCGGACGGGCCGGTATCAGGCACATCGTCATGGAGAACGTCGACGAGGTCGAGATCTTCTACGCGTTCAAGGGCGAATTCTGGGGCCGGGGATTCGCAAGCGAGATCGCGACCGCGCTGACGGGCATAGGGCTGTCACAACTCGCGTTGCCGTCCCTCATCGGAATCGTGAATGTCGGCAACGGCGCATCCCGCCGTGTGCTGGAGAAATCGAACTATCTGCTCGAGCGGATCACGAGCCATCACGGCGAGGAGGTCGCGATTTATCGCATCCCGCAGTGAATGCCGCGCAGGACGGACCGCAGGCGATCGCCTGTGTTCATTTTTTAACAGTCATATCCAGCTGTTGAGCAGCAACGACACGGCGCCCTCTCGCGCTCCAAGGGCGCTTCGGGTCGGGAACTCAAGCCCGGCTTGGGAGTTCCTTAGACCGCACCTTCTCAGCCAAATCCGGCTCGAGGCGTGCGCCCGGAGCGCATGGCGAGCTTTCGGAAGATTTCCGCGTAAGGGGGGTTCATGACCGGTCAATCAGCGGCTGCTCCAGGCAGCGACCTCAAGGATTTGCCGAGGGTTTCGACCGGCAGCGAAGGGCTGGACGACATCCTCGGGGGCGGTCTCGATGCCAACCGGATGTATCTCTACGAGGGGCGGCCGGGCACGGGCAAGACCACGATTGCCCTCCAGTTTCTTCTACGTGGGGTGCGCGACGGCGAACGCGTTCTCTACATCTCTCTCTCCGAGACCAAGAGCGAGCTCACTGTTGTGGCCGAGCGCCACGGATGGTCACTGGACGGTGTCGACATCTTCGAGCTCGTTCCGCCGGAAACAACGCTTGATCCCGAGCGGGAGCTCACGGTTTTTCATCCCGCCGAAATGGAGCTGAGTGAAACCACCGGTTTGATCTTCAAGGAAGTCGAACGGATCAATCCCTCCCGCGTGGTGCTCGACAGCCTGTCCGAACTTCGCCTGCTGGCGCAGAACCCGCTGCGATACAGGCGCCAGGTTCTGGCCCTCAAGCACTTCTTCACCAATCGTAACTGTACCATCGTGCTGCTCGACGATCTCTCGTCGTCTCAGGACGACTTGCAGCTGCATTCGATCGCGCACGGCGTCGTGATGCTCGAACAGCTTGCCATAGACTACGGTGCCGAGCGGCGACGGCTTCGCGTGATCAAGATGCGCGGCATCCGGTTTCGCGGCGGCTACCACGACTTTACCATCATGCAAGGGGGCCTGCGGATCTTCCCCCGGCTCGTGGCGGCCGAGCATCACAGGTCGTTCGAAGGTGACACGGTATCCAGCGGCAACGCCGAGCTCGATCGTCTCCTGGGCGGCGGGCTCGAGCGCGGCACCAACGCGCTTCTCCTCGGCTCTGCCGGCGTCGGCAAGTCGTCGGTTGCGCTGACCTACGCCATCGCGGCAGCGGCACGTGGCGAGCACGCGGTATTCTTCGCCTTCGATGAAGGGCGCGGAACGATTGAGGCACGGGCCCGGACGCTCGGCCTGCCTCTGGACAAGCATCTCGCCTCCGGGAAGATCCGGTTTCAGCAAATCGATCCCGCCGAATTGTCGCCCGGTGAGTTTGCGGCAGGCCTCCGCCGCAGCGTCGAGGTCGACAATGCACGCGTGATCATCATCGACAGCCTGAACGGCTATCTGAACGCGATGCCGGATGAACGCTTTCTCATTCTGCAGATGCATGAACTGCTCAGCTATCTGGCCCAGCAGGGCGTGTTCACAATCCTCATCCTTGCCCAGCATGGGCTTGTCGGTCCCATGGATACGCCAGTCGATCTCAGTTATCTGAGCGATGCAGTCGTCATGCTACGCTATTTCGAGTTCGCGGGAACGGTTCGGCGCGCCTTGTCGGTCGTCAAGAAGCGCAGCGGCAGCCATGAGCATGGCATCCGCGAATTCCGGCTCGGCAGCAGCGGGATCAAAGTTGGCCCGCCGCTTCACGAGTTCAGCGGCATCTTTTCCGGCAATCCGCGCTATACCGGCACGGTACTCCCGGAAGGGCCGGGCGAATGACCGCCGATCGCGATCACCGCGTTCTCGTATTCGCCCCGATCGGCCGCGACGGACCAGCCTCGGCCGAACTCTTGCGCAGCGCGAATCTCAACGCGATCAATTGCCGGGACTTGCCCGAGCTCGTCAGCGAAATGGCGGCAGGCGTCGGCACCGTGTTTCTGGCCGAGGAAGGATTGTTCGGCAAAGACACCGAACCGCTGGCGCAATGGATCGCCAGCCAGCCGCCGTGGTCCGATCTACCCTTCGTCGTTCTCACCAGCCACCGCGAGCAGCCGGCGGTCGTCGCCTGGCGGCGCAGCATCGTCGAACTTCTTCGCAACGTTTCATTGCTCGAACGTCCTGTTCAGCCGATCACGCTGACCAGCGCAATTCAATCAGCGACACGGGCACGCCGGCGCCAATATGAAATTCGTGCTCTTCTCGAAGCGCGCGAGCAGACCGCACAAGAGCTCGAGAAACTGGTTATCGAGCGGACGCGGGCACTGGAGGAAGCCAACGAGCAGCTGCGGCTGGAAATCAAGGAGCGCGCTCGGGTCGAGGAAACCCTTCGCCAGGCCCAGAAAATCGAAGCCATCGGCCAGCTCACCGGTGGCGTGGCGCATGACTTCAACAACCTCCTGATGGTGATCTCCGGCGGCCTCGACATGATCGACCGCCAGACGGATCCGAACCGGCGTCGCCGCCTGATGGACGGGATGATCCAGGCCGCGCAGCGCGGTGCCAGCCTGACCAAGCAGCTTCTGGCTTTTTCCCGGCGGCAGAAGCTTCGGCCGCAGCCCGTCGACGTCGCCGCGCAGATCGGCGGCATGCGCGAGCTGCTCGACCGCAGTCTGAGGGGCGACGTTCATGTCGAGTTCGACTTTCCGGAGCAGCTTTGGCCTGTGGAGGTCGACCCCGGCGAGCTCGAGCTGGTCGTTCTCAACCTGGCCGTCAATGCCCGCGACGCGATGCCCAATGGCGGCACGATCGTCGTGCGTGGGGAGAATCTGCCTGATCTGAACGAGGATCAGATCTCCGGCGACTACGTCCGGCTATCGGTGATCGACACCGGCGTCGGCATGCCTCCGGAGATTCTGTCGCGCGTGTTCGAACCGTTCTTCACGACCAAGGACGTGGGAAAGGGGTCGGGGCTCGGGCTCGCGCAGGTCCATGGATTTGCGAGGCAATCCAGGGGTACGGTCCGCATTCGGTCGGAGGTTGGCCGGGGCACGAGCATCGAGCTGTACCTGCCGCGATCGTTCGATGCTCCTTCCAGCGAGCGGCATCTCATCGATCTCACCAGGGTGCGGCCGAAAAAGAGCAATCAGGGGCAAGTCCTGCTGGTGGAGGACGATGATGAAGTTGCCGCACTCGTCAGCGAGATGCTCGGCCAGCTCGGTTACGAGGTCACGCGCGCCTCCAGCGCCGCGGCAGCGCTCGGTGCCCTGGCTGACGGGCGTCGCATCGATCTGATCTTCTCCGACATCATGATGCCGGGTGGCATGAACGGGGTCGAGCTTGCGCGCGAGATCAAGAACAGACGAAGTGACATCCCGATATTGCTGACCAGCGGATACGCCGAAGCCTCGGTCAGCGACGCGGAGAGCGCGGGTATCGAGATATTGCCCAAGCCCTATCACATCGACGAGCTCGCTGCAGCCTTGGCCGCCGCGAAGTCAAACCTTCGGCGCGATGCGGAATCCAAACGCTCGAGTTCCCGTTGAGAGCAGCCCAGGATTCGCCGCGCTCCATCCAGGCTACGCGTGATCTCTACCTGAAGTACCCCAGCACGAGATCGATATCCGAGCTGCGGGCCGCCGTGCCGTTCAGCTCGGCGTCGATGACGCGGCGGCAGGCGTCCACCGCGGCATGGTCGCCGAGGTCGTTGGCCGCTTCGAGCACGAGCCAGGCGGCGTCGACCGAGGACTTGTCCGGAGCCGCGCCGCCGAGATCGGCGTTCACGGCATTGCCGGGATTCTTCTTGCGAACGGCGGTGCCGAATTGAGGCAACATTGCAGACACTCCCTCTCCTCAGTGGACCTGTAGCTCGGGCTGACGGCCCGCATCGGCACCGGCGCCGGTCTTCCGCGACTGGTAGAACTTCAAGATGCTGCGCGAGGTCTCGATCTTGAGCCGGCCGAAATCGCGCTCGTTGTCCTGCAGGTCGCGCGCCGTGATCAGGTGATCCTTGGCGCCGAGAAACAGGAGCGACATCGTCGTGTCCCAGGAGAAATCGAGCGCCTTGCACAGGACCAGGATCATCTCGCGGTTGCGGTCCATCAGCGCACGCTCGATCACGTCCACAGGCAGCGAGGACAGCAGCGACAGGCCGATCTGCACTTCGTCGAAACGATGCTGGCGCGCATAGTTCGAGATGGAGTCCTGATTGAGGTTGCCCTGCCGGTACTGCGTCGTGACCACGCGCTTGGCGACGAAATAGCTGCGCGAGGACGGGCCGAACTTGGACTGAAGATCGCCGGTCACCTCGGTCACCGAGCTCTGGATCTGCGCCATCATTTCGGGCCGCTCGGTCTCGAGGCGGCGGCGGACGTCTTCCGACGCCTTCGAGATGAGCTGCTGGAAGATGTGGCGCGGCACGTCCTTGCGCAGGCCAAGCTGTTCGGCGAGAATCGAGTCGCCTTCGGCGCGGCGGACCATGTGCAACAGGCCTGATCCGGAGAAGCGCGCGCCCTCGTTCTTTGCAACGGATGTCACGACCTCCTGGTTGCCGCGCTTGACCAGCACGTCGGTCACGGCCTCGCCGATCGACTTGCGCTGGGAGATCGCGAGCAGATGCGACTGGCTCTTGGTCAGGGCACTCTCCACCAGCATCTTCTCGTCGATACGAGTAGAGTCGCGCAGCACCGGACCCGCCACCTCGATCTCGTCGTCGAGCGCGAGCTTCTCGATGACGTTGAGAGGCGCGTGATCGTAGGCCGACATCATCTCCGAAAGCTGCGCGCGCGCAGCAACCTCGATCTCGTCGGCGAGCCGGCCGATGACCTCGCCGAACGTGGAGATCTCGTCGTCGCTGTAGCGGCCGGTGATCAGGATATCGGTTGCGTGCCACAGCGCCTTGGCCCGGCTTTCGTCGGTCCCGCGCGCGATCGCGTCGTCCAGATCCTGCAGAAGCGATTTCGCCCCGTCCATCTCGATCACCCCAGTTCTTGGTCGCCTTTTGGCGAGCCGTCCCGCCGCTGGGGCGAGACGCCGAATTCCTCGGGGACGGACGCTAGAGGCGAAACGCGAGAATTCGGTAAAATCGGCAAATCAGTTTTGCCGGGCAAAATTCATTCAAATGCGGGAGAATGGGTCAATCGGTTGAAAAGGTGCCGCGCGGGAGGTGCGCTCCCTCGCCCGTTTGCGGGAGGACGGGAGAGGTGAGCGAGTCCGCAGCTCAATTCGCGCAAACCAACGGGCTTACGGATTCTGCGGCGTCAGCACCAGCGGCGGCTTCGGCCTGGGCTTTGCGGGCGCCGGCCCCGGGGCTGGCTTCACGTCGATCGGCGGCGGCAGCGGCGCAACATGCTGGCTCGCGAGCGGCGGGCTCGGCGCGGCGGGGGCCGCCTGCGGCGCTTTCGGCGTCGGTGCGGCCTTGGGTTCAGTCCTGGGCTTGGCCGGCGCCCGGCGCGGATCCTGGCCCGGGAGCGGCACGCTGGCGGGCGGCTGCTCTGGCGCAATTTCCGGAGAGACCAGCGTCGGCAGCGCCGCGGTGGCGGGCGGCGGCTCGCCGCGCTCGATGGCATCTAGCCGTCGCGTCTCGCGATCGATGGTGCGGACGGCAAGCCATGACGACAGCGGCGTGACGTCGATGGTGCGGCTCAACCTGTCGGGCGGCCCAGCCGCGAACAGCTGAATCTCCGGCGGCGCGCCGGAAAGCCCGGTCATGATCGGCGTCAGGCTGGCGCGGATGTCGGCCTGGTCGGCGGGAATGTCGTAGCCGCCGGAAATGATGGCCCGGGCGTTCTTGGCTTCGAGCGGCGTTGCGCCGACGCGCAGGCGGCCGTCGCGGATGGTGAACGGAATCTGCGCCGAGGGTACCGCGATGCGACCTGCCGACAGCACGGGCTCGACGAGCTGCCGCAATCGGTTGTCGTCGCTGACCTGACCGCCGTCGCTGGCGCGGATCGCGATCTCGAAGGCACGGGGATTGAGGCCCGCGATCTCGGCGGACTCGAGCGTCACCGTGCCGTTGCCGGCGAGCGCGCCGGCAAGCGCCGCGACGCTGCGGCCCTGGCTGGTCAGCGCCATCTGCACCGAAGCGCGTCCCTTCGGCAGCCCGAGGTCGCGATAGCGCAGCGCCGCCGCGTCAACATTGCCGAGCTCGATGCGTGCGTTCAGCGCAAGACCAGCCGCGCCATTGCGCGCGTCGAAGCTTGCGGACATCTCGCCGCCACCGACGCTGCCCTTGAGCGCATCCAGCGCGAGCGACTGGCCGTCGCTGCGGACCGTGCCGCCGAAAGGGCGCAGCTCGATGCCACCCGGCAAGGTCGCGCGCAACGCCTGGAAGGCGATGCGACCGCGCCAGTTGCTGACGAGCCCGGCACTGAGCGGCTCGCTGGAGTCATGTCCGGCCGCGCCGATGGCGATTGCGAACGCAGGCGCAAGATCGAGCGAATCGAGGCCAATCTCGCCCTCGAGGGTCCTGTCCTGATCGAGCGTCACTGAAACACGGCCGCGCAAATGCGAGCCCGCTGCGGTGCCGTCGAGATCATCGAGCGTCAGACGGTTTGCCGAGAGCGTGAGACGAGAGGACAGGCTGACATTCTGCACCGATCTGTCGCCCGGGCTAATGCCGAGCAGCGGCGCCAGATTGACGTTGCGCAGGCGCAGGTTCACGCTGCCTTTCGGTTCCGACAGATCGACGCTGCCTTGCGCATCGGCGTCCAGCCCGCCGCCGCTGAACTTTGCGTTCAACTGCACCGGACGGCGCCAGGCGCCGCTCAGCCGGCCCTCGATCTGCCCGGCGCCCTCGCCTGCCGCCACCATGCGATCGAGCCCGAGCAGCGCCAGCAGCGCACCGGCCTGCGGCGCCGACACTTTCGAGTCCAGCGTGAAGTCGCTGCTCCGCAGGCGGTCGAGGTCGACGCCGCCAATGGCGGCCGCCTGCGTCTGTGCGGTCAGCGTCGCACTGGCCTTGAGCTGAGGTGCGTCGAGATCGAGCACGGCGCGGACATTGCTGCGGTCCGCATGCTCGGCGCTGTTGTCGAGGCTGAGATCGAGCTTGAGACGGGTCGCGCCTGACGATGACGGGAGGGCATCGATGCGCGCGCGCAGCGCCGGCGCAAACGGCTCGGTCAGCGCGGTCAGCTCGCGCAGCGAACTGGCCGAGGATTTCAGCGCGAGCTTGCCGGTGACCTTGGTGCGGTCGAAGCTGCCGCTCGCCTCCGTGGTCACGCCGCTGGCCTGGCCGAAGCGCAACTGCTCCAGCGTCAGCGATGCGGGGCTGTAAGCGAGCTTGGCTGCGAACGGCCGCAGCTCCTGACCGGCGGAGATCGCGCGGCCGATATCGAGCGAGAGCTTCGCCTCTTCCGGCCACTCGCCTTGCGGCCCCGCCAGCGCGCGCACGAAGCTTGCGGCGGCATCGAGGTCGAGACGGTCGGCCTTCAGGTCCGCATCGATCCGCGAGCCCCGGCTCGCGCCGGTCTGCACGAAGACGATACGTCCCTCCACGGCGCCGCCGTCGATATCGGCCTTCAGCCTGTCGATGGCGAGATGATTGGCGGCGATCGTGACGTCGCCCGCGAGCCGCAGCGGCCGGCTGCTGCGGCGATTGATTTCGCTGCGGCCCTGGAGCCAGGCCACCAGCGCGTCGGGGTCTGAGGACTCCACGCTGAGCCGGCCGCTGAAGCTGTCGGCGCCGGGAGCTGCGCCATTGAGCGAGAGCTGCGTCATCCCGGGCGCGCGCAGTTCGAGCCGCCGGAAGGTCCAGGATCGTCCGTCGGTCGCAAGCTCGGCCGCGATGTTCTGAAGCGGACGGCCGCCAAGCATGATCTGGTCGGCATTGAACTCGATCTGAGCCGGGATCGGCGCCTGCGGGATCGCCGCCAGCCCTGCGCGCAGCGCCGGCATGACGCGCTGCGGATCGGCATCGGTCCTGCCGGTCAGCTTGTCGGCATCGACCTGCCGCGCCGACAGCACCGTTCGCAGCAGCGGCGAGGCGCCGAACCTGAGATCGCCGACGCCCCCAAATTTCAGCGCCGCGTCCTCGGTGCCGAAGCTCGCATCGATCTGGTCGAATTTGGCGCCGGCCGGATCGGCTTTGAGCCTGGTCGCGAGCTTCCAGGGCGTCGGCCCCGCCTCGCCGGGCTTCTTGGTCTCCGGCACGGCGAGCGTCAGCGCGCCGTCGAATTTCGGCTGCCGGTTGTCGAAGGCGAGCACCCCTTCGAGGTCGGCGAGAATGGCACGCTCGCCGGGATCGATGTTGAGATGCAGACGCGTGGCCTTGCCGTCGGCGCTGGGACCGGAGGAGATGCGAAACGGGTAGCGCACCCCATCGGCGCTGAAGCTGCCGTCGCCCCGCACCGAGCCCGCGAGCGAGCGCACGTCGCCGGAGAAGGCGATGTCGTTCAATTCCAGCGTCGAGCGACTGGCGGCATCGTGCAGGGCGATGCGGCCGGTGAGATGGAGCCGCTCGATGGCGAGCGAGGCCAGATTGAAGGTGCCGCTCGCGGTGGAAGGCAAGTCGACCCGCCCGCGCGCGTCCAAGCCGAGATCGACCGCCATGCCGCCCACCGAAAGCTCGGTGGCGCGCCATTCCCCGCGCATCAGCGAGCCCAGGCTGAACTCGACGTCAAGCTTGTCGGCGCGCAGGCGCCCGAGATCGTTGTTGCCGCCGAAGGTGACGCCGCGCAGCCGCAGGGTCGGCGCCGGCAACAGCCGTGCGTCGAGTTCGCCCGCGACCCGCACCGGCACGCCGATGATCTTGGCAGCCTCCGCCTCGAACTGGGGCCTGAACTGGTTCCAGTCGATGTAGTAAGGCCCGATCAGCGCGGCCAGCAGCGCAATGATGAAGGCAATCGCCAATCCGAGCAGCGTCGTCTGCACGGGTCTCCCCTCGGCCAAACCGGCATCCGGACCAAACCCTGGCCGCAGCGGACTTCAGGCGTGCCGGAACAGCCCTTATATAGAGGGAAGTGTGGCGAAGTCACAGCGACTGTTGCGCGCGGCGGTTAACGGGACGACCCTCATGGTGAGGCGCTGCGCCCGCGATGTCGGCTCCTACCGGCCAGCGCCTACCAGCTCGCGGGCAGCCGCTTCAGGCCGCGCAGCACGAAGGTCGGCCGCCATTCCGGGTTTTCGACATCGTCGATGCGCAGATCCGGCAGCCGCCGCAGCAGCGTGGCGATGGCGATTTCGGCCTCGATGCGCGCCAATTGGGCGCCCAGGCAGAAATGGATGCCGCCGCCGAACGAGAGCGGCCTCACGTTCTGGCGGGTGACGTCCAGCCGGTCGGGCCGGTCAGGATAGACCGCGGGGTCGCGGTTGGCCGAGCCGAGCAGGCAGAGCACGGTCTCGCCCTTGGGTATCCTCACGCCGCCGAGGTCGTCGAAATCCTCCAGCGCGACGCGACCGGTCATCTGGACCGAGGAATCGTAGCGCAGGAATTCCTCGATCGCGCCCTCCATCAAGTCCGGCCGCGCCTTGAGCAGCGCAAGCTGATCCGGATTGCGGTGAAGCGCGAGCAGCCCGTTGCCGATCAGGTTGACCGTGGTCTCGTGGCCTGCGCCGAACAACAGGATGATGTTGGCGGTCAGCTCCTCGTTAGTGAGCTTGTTGCCGTCCTCCTCGGCCTGCACGAGCTGGGTGATGAGGTCGTCACCGGGATTCTTGCGGCGCAGCTCGAACAGCTGCTGGAAATACATCTGCGCCATCAGGTTGCCGGCGTTGCCTTGGCTGATCTCCTCCGGAGACAAGGGCACGGGATCAAGCAGCCGCCCGCCGTCGCGCGAGCTCTTGTAGAAGGTCTCGCGATGCTCCTCGGGAATGCCGAGCATGTCGCAGATGATGGTGACGGGCAGGCGGAAGGCGAAATCCTCGATCAGGTCCATATGGCCGCGGTCGATCACGGCGTCGATGGTCTGGTCGACGATCTGCTGGATCCGCGGCCGCATGTCCTCGACGCGGCGGGCGGTGAAGGCCTTGACCACGAGGCCGCGCAGGCGGGTATGGTCCGGCGGATCGGCTTGCAGCATCCAGTAGCTCATGCTGCGAAACACCGGCTCCTTCATGATCTCGGGGCCGTAGCGGCGCGTGGTGCGATCGACGAAATCCTTGCCGAAGCGCTTGTCGCGCAGCACGAGACTGACCTCGGCATGGCGGCTGGCGACGAACTGGCCGAACGGCGTCACGTGGATCGGATCGAGCGTGCGCAGCCGGTCGTAATGCGGGTAGGGATCGCGGATGAAATCCGGCGAGAGCGGGTTGAACAGCGGTCCGCCGGCCGGTTGCACTTGCTCGTTCATGGTGACCTCAGATCGGTTGCCGCATGACACGAAGACGCAAGGCTGCCCCATGCGCCCGGCGTAACCATCCCTGAAAATTATCAACTCGATACATTCTTGTATCGAGTTGCATTCTGCCCTAGCCTTGCGCGATGTCAAGGGTGAGGACGAGACCGACCAGGGACGACACGCGCGACAAACTGTTCGAGGCGGCCGCCCGCGTGTTCGAGGCGGACGGCATCGGCGGCGCCAGCATCGAGGCGATCGCGGCGGCGGCGGGCTTCACCCGGGGCGCGTTCTATTCGAATTTTGGCAGCAAGGACGAATTGATCATCGCCATGCTGGAGGACCATGTCGAGCAATCGATCCGGCGCAACATGGACATCCTCGCCCAGCACGACAATCTCGACGATTTCATCGCGGCGCTGAAGACGATGGACCGGAGCCGGCAGGATCCGCTCGGCCGCTCGCCCCTCCTCCACATGGAGATGATCCTGTTCGTCGCGCGCGCCGAGAAGCGCCGGCCCGAACTGGCAAAACGCCTGCGGGCGCGGCGCAAGCTGGTCGCCGACATCATTGAGGCGACATTGAAGAGCAATGGCAGGAACAGCTCGGTAAACCCGCCCTGGATGGCCTCGATCGTGCTCGCGCTGGAAGACGGATTTCGCCTGCACCGGCTGATCGACCCGGAAACGACCCCGGCCGACAGTTTCCTGCGCGCCATCACGGATCTCAGGCGCAGGACGGGATTGGCCTCGGACTAGACGGCAAGCTTTCCGGCGATCCCACCGGCAAGGCCGTGAAAATCCTCAGATGCGGCCGGCCGGCTGCTACTTCTTCTTTGCAGGTCCGAAATCCGGCTGCCAGGCGGCTTCCTTGCGGGACGGTGCCGCAGCGATGACCTTGGCCTTGTCCTTCTTCGGCTTCTTGGCTTCGCGGTTGCCGCGTTGCTGGCCCTTTGCCATGTCGCTCTCCCTTGCTGGTTTGAGTTCGTCGAATTCATTCGGCTGCAGGACACGGCCACGCGGGGTGCAGACCCTGACGTCCATGTAGCCCTCGCGCAGCAGTTTTTCCGCGAGACGTAGCGCGACGGTCGCAGTTCCACGGCCGAGATTGGAGCTGCCGTATTCGTTGGTTCCGCTCACCAGATACGGCACGCGTATCGTCCTAGCCATTGAAGACCGCAGCGGCGCAGACGAGAAGCAGAAGAAACAGCGGAACGATCACCGGCGGCACGATCCATTCCGAGATGCGTACACGCGACATCGAATGCTCCTGCGAAGCCTTCGGCGGGAGCACACGTGACCCTCAGTCACCGGTCGATGCCGTTGAGAAGCGCGGTGATGCCGACGACCCTACGCCCGGGCCGAACCAATAGCGAGCGTTAAATGGGTCGCGGGCTGCCGCCGCGCCGTGACATTACCGCGCCGGTGCGGAGACGATAGTGCTGGCTATTGCCGTGCCAAAGGCGCGTGCTCGCAGGCAGCCGGCACCGGTTGGGGCTTCACTTGCGAAAGGCAGGCGTGCATGACCATCCGCTCGCGGCGAGAGACCGTGATCTTCAGACATCCGTTTCAGATCCGCGGCATCGAGCGCATCTTGCCGGCGGGCGCCTATGAGGTCGTCACGGACGAGGAGACAATCGACGGCTTGACCTTCGCCGCCTATCGCCGGATTGCCACGATGATCACCGTGCCCGCCGAGGGTGCGCGCGGTGCGATGGAGCGACTGTCGATCGGCTCTGTCGATCTTGCGAATGCGCAAGCTGCAGACGCGAGCATGACCCATGAGTGATCAGCCGGTCGATCTCGATAGGCACCGTGGCATGGCCGCGCAAAAGGCAACCGACCTGCGCCGCGCGCTGGCCGAGGTCGAGGCCCATGTCAGAGAGCTGCGCGAGCGCGAGGCCGATCTCGAACACCGCATGATGACGGTGCCCGCGGCGTCATGGCCGGAGGCTGCGGTGAAGGCGCGCCATCTGCTCAACCTCTATGCTGCGAGCCTGCCCGCCGAGGACACGCGCCACCGCGCGCTTGTGTCGGCGCTGTTCGACGATTTCGCCCGGCTGGCCGGCGAGGGCTGAGCCGAGCGACGTCGCTCGCATTCTCTATGCGCATTCTGAATGCGGGCCGGGAAGCGAAGAGGCACTTACGCAACGGAGTGAGCCATGACGCTGACGAGCGGCCGCTTTATTGGCCACGAATACGACCGGATGATCGTCCGGTTCTCGATGCATGACGGCGCACGGGAGATCCCTTGCGCGATCTCGACGTCCGCGATGGACAATCTCGAGCGAGGCCCCCAGGTCAAGCCCGAACAGCGGGAAGCCCAATTCACCCGTCTGCGGGCTCGCATCGAAGCATGCGCTGCGAACAAGTATCGCGCCACGGAGTTCGAAGGCACGCCGCCGGGCATCGTGCTTCGAGGCATCGATTTCAAGCCATAACTCCATAAGGAGACGAAGACGGCTTCTACTCCGACTTTGATTTGATCTCCGGCAAGGGCGGCTTGCGCTCGAAAGGCTTCTTCTTCGGCGGTGCAGGCAGCAACCCTTCCCTGATCGCCTGCTTTCGGGCGAGCTTGCGGGCACGGCGAATGGCCTCGGATTTCTCGCGGGTCTTGCGCTCGGACGGCTTTTCGTAGGACCGGCGCTGCTTCATTTCCCGGAAGACGCCCTCGCGCTGCATCTTCTTCTTGAGAACGCGAAGTGCCTGCTCAACATTGTTGTCTCTGACGAGTACGTGCATTGATCCTCCTGGCGCGCGGGCTGCGAAAGCGACACGTCCTGCAGGGCAGCCAATTGCGCAGGAGCTTCATTCTCGATTCTTGGGGATAGTAGCGGCGACATTCGTCGCGGCTTCCGATGAGCCGATCTGCCTGTTGCGGGGAGCAGCTTGGTAGCATGGACGTGACCACCGTCGTGCATCGCTGTCAATCGATAACGTCCGGGTGGCAGGTCGATGGAGGCACGCAAAGCGCCTTGATCGGAGCAGACGAACCTGCCCTGCCGTAAACAAACCGGCTTCGCTCCTTGCAAATCCGCGAAACTCATATATATTGAGCTTCGTTCGATTAGCCGCTGTGCCTTGTTGAATGCGCCCGCGGGCTCCTTTTCCAAAGACATCGACGAAGTTGAAGATAAACGCGTGATTGTCACGCGGGATGCGCTTGCGCGCTTTGGAGAAGAAAATGACGACTGGTACAGTCAAGTGGTTCAATGGCCAAAAGGGCTTCGGTTTCATCCAGCCAAACGACGGCGGCAACGATGTGTTCGTTCACATCAGCGCCGTTGAAAGGGCTGGGCTTGCCGGGCTCGGAGAGGGCCAACAGGTCACTTTCGAGATCAAGACCGACAAGATGCGCGGCAAATCCAGCGCCGAGAACCTCTCGCTGGCTTGAGATCGTGGCGCCGTTTCACGGATGTACTGAAACGGCCGCTCCGCCCGCTCAATTCTAGGGATTGAGCGGGTTTAGTCGTTTGCGGAGCCGAGTGAACGATGAGCACCAAGAAATCGGCAGAGCCGTCACCCACAAGCATCGCGCGTTCCGATCGCAAGCGCCTGGCCGCTGAAGAAGGCGCGCGGGCGTTGGCTGACGTCGAGAGGCAAGGCATCGAGGTTCGCAAGAACATGGCGCGGCTTCGCGAGGCGCGCCAGGCGAAGGAATCGGCCGATGAAGCTCTTCGGCTGGCGTTGCCGCCGCCGACGCCCAAGAAGCGCTTGAGGAAGCCGGCGCGATAGTCGCCTTCAGCGTCGCCGGCGAAGATCTGAAATGCCGATCACATGCCGGAGAGCAGATCGTGCCTAGACTCAAGCCAGACCACGGAACCATCACCTTCTTTCTCGCCTCCGGCGCAAATCGCCAGATGTGCCGGCTTGCCACGACGTTCAACACACAGAAGCAGGCCTTCAGCTATCTGCAGAAGCACCGAACGGAGTTCGAGCGCATGGCGCGGGCGCGAATGGCCTCAGGCGAGCTCGAAGACGGGATTGTCGTGCTTTCGATGCTCTAGCCGGAGCACGCAAGTGTGAGCACCTTGATCGATCTCAATTGACCAACCGAACTCTCTCGCGGACGAACGTCGCGCTCAAGACGGGACCACCAGCATCCCGAACATTGATGGCAACGCCATCGCTGCTGGCGAACGGCTCGAGCTGTTTGGCGATGTCGGCAAGGGACAGCGCCGCCTCGATCTCTGCGGCCCGCCGGCTGGCAAGATCGAGACCTTCCTCGTCTACGGCGAGCGCTTCACCATCCCAGATATCGAAGTAGAATTGCGACACTAGCTCGTCCTTTCGGACTGGCCTCGTCGTTCAGCCTCACGCGCCAGCCGTTCGGCCTTCAAGCGCTCTCGATTTGCCTGGAAAGCCTGTTCCGCCTTTTCGTAATCGGTGGCGGGCTTCGCTGCGGCCTGCCTGAAGACATTGTTCGCCTCGATCGCTGCACGCGATTGGGAATGCCGTTTCATTGCTTGTTCTCCATGTCTTTGGTGATTCGAAGTCCCCGATGTCGGCGGCTTCTTCGAGCTCGGCCTATTCCCGGACCCGCTTGTTGCGCTTCGACCGATCAATTCGTACCCGGCCGAACTCCTTGGGTCCATCGAGCAGATCCCGCTTGCGGACCGCCCTACCCTCCACCGTCGTGGTCGTGTCTCCCATGCCGTCGATCGCATCGGCGGCCATTTTGCGGGCGCGCTGCTTCTGGCGATCCGGCTCGGCGTGGAACGCCAGCCCCAGCTCCACCAGGCGGCTTATTGCCTCCGACAGGCCGGGCTTGTCGTTCTGACGAGCCACCCAGGCCGTGATGGCCCTAAGCTGCGCTTGCGAAGGTCGAAAGCCTGCCGCGCGGACGGTGGCGCTGCTTTCCGGTCTTTTCATCGAGCCCACGCAAATTGCAAACAGGGCATGGCGCGGTGCCCCTCCGGCGGAAGTCGAAGACCAAATCGCCGGATACCGATGCGTTCCAATCTGCGGGGAATATCGCCCAAAGGCAGCTACGCCGTCCGCTTCACCGCCTCGTGTCCGACTGCCGCGACATCGAGCCGTCCCAGCATCGTCCTCGCCTGCTCCGCGCAGTGCTCGATCAGCCAACGTTCGAAGGCGACCGGAGGCAGCGCCGGTGCATAGAGGAAGCCCTGGACGATGTCGCAGCCGAGCTCGGCCAGCGTCTTGCGCTGTCCCTCGGTCTCGACGCCCTCGGCGACCACGGTCATGCCGAGGCCCTGCCCGACGCGGACCACGGCGGTGGCGATCGCAAGCGCGCCCGCATCCGTCTCGATGTCGCGCATGAAGCTGCGGTCGATCTTGAGTTCGCGGATCGGCAGATGCGCGAGCCGGCTCAGGCTGGAATAGCCGGTGCCGAAGTCGTCGACCGAGAGGCCGACGCCGAGCTCGCGGATCGCGTTCATCGTCTCCAGCGCTGCGGCGCCGTCCTGCATGAACGCGCCTTCGGTGATCTCCAGCACCAGCGCGTCCGGCGGCAGATCGTATTCGGCGAGGATGTCCTTGAGCCGCGCAGCCAGCGTGACGTTGCGGAAATTGATCGGCGACAGGTTCACCGAGACACAGGGAATGTTGAGGCCGGCGCGACGCCAGCTCGCCATCTGCCGACAGGCTTCGCGCACCGACCACATGCCGATCTGCTCGATCAGCCCGCATTCCTCCGCGAGCGCGATGAATTTTGCGGGGGAGACGTCGCCGAGCACGGCATCACGCCAGCGCGCCAGTGCCTCGACGCCGTGGATGGCGCCGTCGCAACTGCGGATCTGCGGCTGGTAGCTGAGGCTCAGCGCGCCCTCCGCAGTGGCGCGGCGCAGCGCCGCGATCAGCGCCAACCGCTGCTCGGCCAGCCCGTTCATCTCGGCATTGAAGATGCGATGGGTCGAGCGGCCGGCCTGTTTGGCCATGTACATGGCAGCGTCGGCCTGTTGCATCAGCGTGTCGATATCGGTGGCGTGATCGGGGTAGAGGCTGATGCCGATACTGGCCGACATCGGCATCAGCTTCGATCCGAGACGCAGCGGCCGGGCCAGCGCTCGGGTGATTTCGGCAGCGACGCGCTCGGCGCTCGCGGCGTTGCGTTGCGGCAGCAGAATGACGAACTCGTCGCCGCCGAGCCGCCCCAGCATGTCGCCGGGGTCGATATGCTCGCGCAGGCGCTGCGCGAGCTGCACCAACAGCTCATCGCCGGCGGCGTGGCCGAGCGTGTCGTTGACGTCCTTGAAGTGATCGACGTCGAGGAAGGCCAGTGCGACATGGCCGCCGGTCGGACAGGCATCAATGGCCGTGGTGATCAGGTGCCGCAGCTGAGCGCGGTTCGGCAACCCGGTGAGGATGTCATGATAGGCCAGCCGCGCGATCTCGGCGCGGGCTTCCTTGCGCTCGATCGCGAAGGCGCCGAGATTGACGCAAGCCTCGACAATGCGCCGGTGCCAATTGCTCGGGGCACGTGACTCCCGATAGTAGAAGGCAAAGGTCGCAATGACGCGGCCGTCCTTGGCCTTGACCGGAGTCGACCAGCAGGCGCGCAGGCCGACCCCGAGCGGCATCGCCTTGAAAGGCTGCCAGCGCGGATCAGTGTCGAGATCGGTCGCCAGCACCGGCTCGCCATAGAAGGCGGCGGTGCCACAAGAGCCCACATTGGGACCGATGGCGAGGCCGTCCAGCGCGCGGGAATAATCCTCAGGCAGGCTGGGACCGCCGAGGGGATGGATCAGGCCGGCGGCATCGATGTGAAGCAGCGAGCAGACGACGTCGGGCGCGATCTCCTCGACGCGGCGGCACAGCCGGTCGGCGATCTCGCCGATCGGCACCTCGTCCGCGAGCGCGGTCATGATGAGCTGCTGAAGTGAGCGCAGCTGCTTGGTTTCTGTGATGTCTTGGAGCAGCGCGAAGATGTGCTTGACCCGGCCCTTCCCGTCGCGGAAGGCATCGATCCGGGCAGAGACCCAGATTTCCTCGCCGTCCCTGGCATAGGTGAGGATATCGGCTTCGCCGCCTGGACCGCCCTTGATGAGACGCCTTCCGATCGTCATCATGGCCTTCCGGTCGGTGTGGGGACCAGCCAGAAGATCGGTCACTCGCCGGCCTTCCGCCTCCGCGGCGGAGTAGCCGAACAACGATGTGAACGCCGCATTGGTGTAGCGGATGCCCAGCTCCGGGTCGGTGACGAGCACGGCGCGGTTGGTCTGGTCCGAGACGGCGTCGAGCAGCGCAATCCGCGCGCGCCGTTCGACCTCGGCGGTGACGTCGCGCGCGAACACGACGTGATGAACCCCTGTGCCGCTGTCGATGCAGGAAACCGAAATGGCCACCCGGATCCTGCTGCCGTCGCGCCGGGTGAGGCTGATCTCGTCGCGCAACTCCGCGACCGCATCCGCCTGCAGGCATCTGAGATCGAGAATTGCGGCGCCGAGACCGAGCGCCTCAGCGCGCGCGAGCTTCCAGATTCGCTCTGCGGCTGCGTTGAAATGCGTGATGCGGCGCGCGCCGTCGATGATGACGATGCCGTCGTCGGCGCGTTCGAGCGCCGCCCGCAGCACGTCCGGCGCTTCGGTCACAAGACAATCTGAGGCAGTCATCATCGGACCCAGAAGGCATCGGGAATAAATGGCATTCTCCCGACGCTAGCGCTCCGATGGTGTCCAAGACGTTTTTGCGATGCCGTGGCGGTCCCGGCAAGAGGCGGCATGCTTAACGTTCTCCCAAAAAGAAGAACGGTAATGCAGCGTTCGAGAACCTAAGTCCCGACACCGCCGCGGAGCTTGTGCAGCCGGCCGGCGACGGCGCGCACCTTGCGCGGTGCGGCCTGCCAGATCGCGAATGCCGACAGTCCGCTCATGGCGATGGCGATACCGAAGGCGAGCGTGTAATCGCCGGCGCGATCATGGAGGAGGCCGGTCACCCACGGTCCGGCCGCACCGCCGGCCAGCGCCGCCAGCATGATCGTGCCGAAGATGCTGCCCTGATGCTTGCCCTGGAATATCTCGAACACCACGGCGCCCATGATCGAGGTGAGGCCGTAGCCGAGCGCGCCCTGCACGAACACCATGACGTAAACGAGCCAGAGTGCTGGCAGGTACTTCAGCGCGATCAGCGCTGCGAAGCAGATGACGAAACCTGCGCAGCTGGTCGCCCAGACCCATTCGCGTCCGATGCGGTCCGAGACGTGGCCGAGCAGGATCTGGCCGGGAATGCCGAGCAGGCTGACAATGCCAAGTGCCCACACCGCAACGCCCGGGCTGAAGCCGATGTCGAGCAGGAATTTAGTCTGGTGCACCTGCACTGCGTACCAGATGTAGAGACCACAGAAATAGCCCAGAGCAATCCACCAGAACCGCGCGGTCGCGACGGCCCGCTTGAGCGTCCAATCGGTGCCGACCCAGGCGGGATCGACGATATTGGAGATCGGCTGGGCCGCGCCCGCCGCCGGAGCGGCATCGCCATCCGGCGAAAGACCGATGTCCTCCGGCCGCTTGTGCAGCAGCAAATTGATCGGCGCCAGCACGACCAGAATGAGCAGGCCCATCGCGGTGCAGGCGGTACGCCAACCGGTCTGCTCGATCATGTGCTGAACCCATGGCAGCAGCGTCACCGAGCCGATGCCGACGCCGGCGAAAGCGATCCCGATCGCGAAGCCGCGCTTGCGGATGAACCAGTTCGGCAGAAACAGCGACTGGCCGGAATAGCCCAGACAAACCGAGCCGGCCCCGACCATGACGCCGATGGTGACGTAGAGATGCCAAGGCGCGCTCGTCAGCGGAGCCAGCAGCAGCCCGCCGCCCATCAACACGACACCGAGCTCCATCACCGCGCGCGGACCGGCGCGATCCATCAGGCGGCCGATCAGCGGACTGACCACGCCCGAGACCACGAAGCCGAACGAGAAGGCGCCCGCGGTGACACCGCGCTCCCAGCCGAACTCGGAGATGATGGGCGGAAAGAACAGCGAAAAGGCCGTGCGCGCGTTGACGCCGATGGCCATGGTAACGAAGGTCACGGCCACCACGACCCAGCCGTAGAAGAACGGAAGCCGCATGATCAGATTGTTTCACCCCTAGACGGTTCTACCGAACATCCGGGGCCGTCCGGGTCAAGCGAATTCCGCGTGTGAGGTCTTCACGGAGGAATACCGGACATGACGCTGCGGACGCTTCAGCGTACCGGGGTCAACTCATACGTTGCCGTTTGGACAGCGTGCTCAGGCGGCGTCGAGGCGTGAGCGTTTGACCGGCGCGTCGATCGCGATCCGCTCGATGGGCTGCGGTCGGCCGAACAGATAGCCTTGCGCGAAATTGACGCCGAGCGCCTTCAGCCGCTCGAATTCCTCGCGGGTCTCCACGCCCTCGGCGGTGACGGACATGCCGAGCCCGCGCGCCAGCGTCACGATCGCGGAGATGATCGCGGAGCTGCGCGGTTGCTGCGTCAGATTGCGGATGAACGACTTGTCGATCTTGATCTTGGCGAACGGGAACGCGGTGAGATAGCTGAGGGACGAATAGCCGGTGCCGAAATCGTCGAGCGCGAGTTCGATGCCGATGCCCTTCAGCCGCTCCATGAAGGCATGGTTCTCGGCGCCGCGCTCCAGCAACACCGATTCAGTGATCTCGATCTCAAGCCGCTGCGGCGGCAGGCCGGAATCGGCGAGCGCCGCACAGATCATCCCGAACAGCTCGGCCTCCTTGAACTGGATCGGTGACAGGTTGACGGCGCCCCTGAGATCGGAGGGCCATCCGGCGGCATCTTCGCAGGCGCGCCGCAGCACGAACTCGCCGAGCGGCACGATCAACCCGGTCTCCTCCGCGAGCGCGATGAACTGGTCCGGCGGAATCAGTCCGCGCATCGGGTGCCGCCAGCGCACCAGCGCCTCGAAGCCGCGCCGGGCGCCGCTGAGCGCGTCGACGAACGGCTGGTAATGCACCTCAAGCTGGCACTGCGCGATGGCGTCGCGCAGATCCCCCTCCAGCGTGTTGCGAGCCTCCAGCTCGGCCGACATCGCCTCGTCGTAGATGGTGAAGCAGTTGCGGCCCGCCGATTTCGAACGATAGAGCGCGAGGTCTGCCTTCTTCAGGAGCTGCTCCTGGTCGCTGCCGTGATCCGGCGCGATCGCGATGCCGATACTGGTGCCGATCTCGACGCGATGCCCGGGCAGCAGGAACGGCTCGCTCACGAGCCTGGCGATCCGGGCCGCCAGCTCGGTCGAGCAGGTGCGCTGATCCTCGCCCGTTTCCTGAATGATGGCGAATTCGTCGCCGCCGAGCCGCGCCAGCACGTCTTTGGGACGCAGGGCGGATTTCAGCCGCTGCCCGACCTGGCGCAGCAGCGCATCACCGGCTGCGTGGCCGAGGGAGTCGTTGACGTTCTTGAAGCGGTCGAGGTCGAGCATCAGGATCGAGAAGGGCAGGCCCCTCACGCTCAGCTGCATGTTGATCTCCTCTAGCCGGGCGAGGAAAAAAGCGCGGTTCGGCAGCCCGGTGAGGATGTCGGTCTGGGCAAGCTCGAGCACGCGCCGGTTGGCAAGCGACAGCCGTCGCGAATTGCGGCTCGCGAGCATCAGATAGGTCGACAGCGACAGCGTCAGCAGCATGCCGACGATGAGGACGGCAACGGCGCGATCGTAACTGGTCGCCAGCGGACCGCCGGCGCTTGGAACCGCCCGCACCTGCCACTCGCTATCGCCGATACGGAGAGTGCCCGACCAGTGGCGGATCCGCGCGACGTCCGGCATCGACTGGGGCGCCGTGGCGTCCGACGAATAATCCGGCAGCGTTTGCTCCAGGCTCACGATCTGGGGCGTGAAGGGCGGATAAACGTTCATGCTGACGGCAGAGCTCGCTCCGGTGGTCGTGCGAATGGACTGGATCAGCAAAGGCAGGTCGAAGATGCCGACGACGAAGCCGGCGAGATTGCGGCGCCGGTCCGCGATCTCATCGCGCGACGTACCCTTGGCGTAGACTGGAATCGCGACGAGGACGTCGGGCAGCCGGCTCCCCTCCCGCGGCACGAACAGGCGCGTGCGCATGCCGGCGACGCGATCGTTGTCGCGCGCACGCTCCAGCACGGCCCGCCGTTCGGGAACGGTCGTGTAGTCCATGCCGTAGACCGGGGAGGTCTTCGGCTGCGTCGAGTAGAACACCGGAAAATATTCGTCGCTCTGCGGCGCGGTGGCGAAACTCTCGCCCTGGAGCGATCTGATGCGATAGCCGGACACGCCTTCCCTGATCGCTGCAGCCTCGTAATCTGCGCGCTCCTTGCGGCTGACGCGCGGCAACCAGGCAATGCGCAGCATGCCGGGATGGCGCTCGAACAGGCGCGCGCTGAAGGTCTCGAACTCGCTGCGAGTGACTTCGTCACTGGTCGATTCGAACAGCGTGCGCAGTGCGAGAAGCCTCGAGATGTACTCGTTCATGCCGTTCTGCATGACGATCGCTTGGGTCTCGGCCGCGTTGCCGAACTCGATCCTGTTGACGCGATCCTCCCATCGCGCCACGGCGGCAGCACCGGCAACCGAGAATAGCAGGCCGACGCCGATCGCAACGAGCGCGGGGCGATAGAGCCCGAGCAGCGGCGCGGCGCGCCACCATCCGCTCGAACGTCTCCGATCCTGATCATTCTGATCGCGATCGCCCATGTTGAAACCGCCGTCCCCTCTCTCGACGAACCGAACCTCTGGTTGAGGTGCCGGCCCCGCTATCGGAACAAGACCGCGGTTAAGAAAATGCACAATGTCGGAACCCGGCCGTTCCGCGGTGCACGAATTAGTTAATGAAGTGTGCAGACAACCCGCCAGAGTGGAAACAAATTGCCGGTTTAGCCCGGAGTAGTACGGACCTCCGACAGAGCGGCGCTTAGTGAGCGATTCAGGCTCGCAGGAATATGTTGCGGCAGGCATGTACCTCACATTCGGCAAAACCATACGATGCATCGATTCCGATCCGCGAGATCCGTCGTCCTGACAGTCGTGTTCCTGGCCGCGACCACGTTGGCCGCCAGCGGCGACGAGGCCGGCGTCAGCGAGGATGCGATCCTGTTCGGACAGGCCGCTGCGCTCGAGGGTCCCTCCTCGGCGCTCGGACAGCGCATGCGGCAAGGCATCGTCGCAGCGTTCACCGAAGTCAACGCCAAGGGTGGCGTCCACGGCCGCAAGCTCCAGCTCATCAGCCGCGACGACGGCTACGACCCTGATCGTTCTGTGGCGCAGACGCTGCGCCTGATCGAGGACGACAAGGTGTTCGCGCTGATCGGCGCGGTGGGCACGCCGACAGCGATGGCGACGATACCGATCACAAGTGCGAGGAACATTCCGTTCATCGGCCCCTTCAGCGGCGCCGAGTTCCTGCGCGACCTCGAGCTTCCCAACGTCGTCAACATCCGCGCGAGCTATGGCGCGGAGGCGGAGGCATGGATCAAGCACCTCACCGAGGATCGCCATTTCACCCGCATCGGCATCTTCTACCAGGACGATTCCTTCGGCCGCGACGGTCTCCTCGGCGTGAAGCGCGCGCTCGCGAAGCGCGGCCTCGAGCTCGCCGCCGAAGGCACTTTCGAACGCAACACCCGCGCGGTCAGCGGGGCCTGGCGGATGATCAAGCGTGCCGAACCGGAGGCCATCGTGATGGTCGGGACCTACGGGCCCTGCGCGGATTTCATCAAGCTCGCACACCGCAGCGGCTTCTATCCGACCTTCGTCAACATCTCCTTCGTCGGCGCCAATGCGCTCGCGACGGAGCTCGGCCCTGAGGGCGAAGGCGTCATCGTCTCGCAGGTCGTGCCGTCTCCCTGGGACCGTTCGCTCAAGCTGGTCGCCGACTACCAGGCGGCGCAGCGGGCGTTCGATCCGACGCTGACACCGGACTTCGTGTCCCTGGAAGGCTATCTCTCCGGCCGTCTCGTGGCCGCGGCGTTGGAGAAGGCCGGACCGCAACCGACGCGCGCAAGCCTGCTGCGCGCCATCAACGATGTCGGGCGCTTCGACATCAGCGGCAGCACCGTCACCGTGGGCATTCGCATGATCGATGCGCCGCCGAAGGTGTACTTGACGGTGATTCAGAAGGACGGGACGTTCAGGGCGGTGGATCGGCTGTAGGGCCGTTCACGGTCGCCGCCTGTCGCCTCGACGTGTCGAAACACCACCTGACCGTTTGTCGCGGCTATGAGCGTGATCCAGCGCACAGACTGCCTCATGGCGCCGACCTAGAAAAAGTGACATCATCGCGCGCATTGCCGATGGAGGTGACACCATGCGCCGCCCTACGTTATCCAACTTTCTGCTTGCTTCCGGTCTTCTCGCGCTCACGCAATTGATGATTCCGGCCGATGCCGCGGCCGAAGCGCGGCTCGCGCTGGTGATCGGCCAATCCGCCTATCGGACGGTGCCGGAGCTGCCCAACGCCGCCAACGACGCCAAGGGCATGACGGAGCTGCTCGGCAACGCCGGCTTTACCGTCACGACCGCCGCCAATCTGGCGCAGAACGAGATGCGGGCGGCGATCTCGGACTTCGCCGGCAAGGTCAGTGCCAGCGGCCCCGATACGGTCGCCTTGGTGTTCTATGCCGGCCACGGCCTGCAGATCGACGGCGAGAACTATCTCGTTCCCGTGGATCTCGATCCCAAGCGCGAGGCCGACATTCCGCTGCAGGGCGTGCGGCTGAACGACATGCTCAACACGCTCGGCGCTCTGCCGACGCGGGCGCGCATCTTCATGCTGGATGCCTGCCGCAACAATCCGTTCCCCGCGCTCCGCGGCGCCGGCCACGGGCTTGCGATCGTCGACACCAAGGCCGGCGCCCCCGGCTCCTTCATCTCCTATTCGACCTCGCCCGGCGCCGAAGCCGAGGACGGCAACGGCATCGACAGCCCTTACACCGCGGCTGTGCTGACGATCGCGAAACAGCCCAATCTGCCGATCGAGGAGATGTTCAAGCGCATCCGCGTCGCCGTGGCGCAATCGACCGACGGCCGGCAGATTCCCTGGGAAAGCTCGTCGCTGACCACCGACTTCAGGTTCTTCGGCGAGAGCAGCGGCAACACGCCCGCCCTTCCCGGCGCATCCGCGATGGCGCTCGCCGGCGGCACGCGCAGCCTCGAGGACTGGCGCAAGGAATTGCGCGGCAAGCCAGCCATGACCGCCTATGAGCTCGTGATCACCGAGGACACCGTCGAGGCGTATCAGGCCTACATCGAACTCTACGCGCAGGACACCCGCACGCCGCGCCTGCGCACCGTGCTGGAGCGACGGCGCCAGATGCTGGCGTGGGAGCGTGCAACGGCGATCAACACGCGCGCCTCGTTCGAGGCCTATCTTGCGAACTGGGACAATAGCGACCTCGCGGCAACTGCGCGCCGGCTGCTGCTCCGCGTCCAGAACCGCAATTATGGCGTGCCTACCGCTGCGGCGGCGACCCCGGTCGCCGTCGCGACGGCACCGACCTGCCCGTGCTCGACGCCGGCGACGCCTGTCAATCCGAGTGTTCCGCCCACCCTCAAGAAGCGCGTCGACGATACCCCGCCAAAGCGCAAGGTGGTCGAGACGCCGCCGAAGCCGCGCCGGCCGCCCCCGCCCGACGAAGTGGTCGTCTACGAGCGTGCCCCGCCGCCCCCCCCACCCGCAGCCGTGGGTGTCGGCATCGGGATCGGAATCGGCATGAGCCGCGGTGGCTACGGCGGTGGCTATGTTGGTGGCCATGGCGGCCCGGCACGCGGCGACTACCGCAGATACTGATCCGACCCGCCACAATATCGCACCGGCTCGCGCTCAGGCCCGAGCCGGTGCTTCCTGCGACAGCGTCGGGTGGTCCCGCTGGACTGCTTCCCGGATCCAGCCGGCCTGGATCGCGCGAGACAGGATCTGCGCGGTCTTGAGATCATCGGCCTTCATGCAGAGATTGACGATCCGGCGCACGGCGTCATCGCGCATCAGATCGTCGGACATCTTCATCGCGACTTCCATGGCGACCCGGGCGGCGCGTTCATAGCGCTGGCGCTCGCCGGCCTGTGCCGCAATCGCTGAAGCGGAATCGCAGATGGCGCGAATGCGCGCGGCGGCTTCGATGTCGCCGAGCGGCCCTTCGATCGCCTCGTCCCAGATGTCCTGTCGCATCTTGCGCGCCAACCAGCGCATTGCCCGCTCCGTCAATGTCGGAGCGAGCATAAGCGGGGTTTGCGCTGTGCGCTATGCTTCCGGGACGATCTTGCCGGGGTTCAGAATGTTGAGCGGATCGAGCGCCTTCTTCAGCGCCCGCATCGCTTCGATCGCCTCGGGGCCGAGCTCGGCCTTGAGATATTTCTGCTTGCCCTGGCCGATGCCGTGCTCGCCGGTGCAGGTGCCGTCCATGGACTGTGCACGCTCGACCAGGCGATGCATGAACTCCTCGCCACGCGCCATCTCGTCGGGGTCGTTGATGTCGCAGACCAGCGAGCAGTGGAAATTGCCGTCGCCGACATGGCCGACGATCGGCGACAGCAGATTGAGGCGCTTGAGATCCTCCTCGGTCTCGCCGACGCAATCGGCGAGCCGCGAGATCGGCACGCAGACGTCGGTCGCGACCACGCCGATGCTGTCGCCGGGCCGCAACGCCTTCACGGACCAATAGGCGTCGTGCCGCGCCTGCCATAGCTTGGTACGGTCCTCCGGCTTGGTGGTCCAGGAGAAATCGCCGCCGCCACACTCCTTGGCGATCTCGCCGAAGGCCTTGGACTGCTCGGCGACCTCGATTTCGCTGCCGTGGAATTCCATCAGCAGGAGCGGCGTCTCCGGCAGCGTCAGCTTCGAATAGGCGTTGCAGGCCTTCACCTGCGCGGCGTTGAGCAGTTCGATGCGCGCCACGGGAATGCCGGTCTGGATCGCAAGGATAACGGCCTGGCAGGCACCGTGCACGGTCCCGAACGACACCGCGCCGGCGGCGATGGTCTCGGGAATGCCGCGCAGGCGGATGGTCAGCTCGGAGATGATGCCGAGCGTGCCCTCGGCGCCGACGAACAGATGCGTCAGGTCGTAGCCGGCGGATGACTTCTTGGCGCGCGTGCCGGTGGTGATGATCTCGCCGTCGCCGCGCACCACCTTCAGCGCCAGCACGCTGTCGCGCATGGTGCCGTAACGTACCGCGTTGGTGCCGGAGGCTCGGGTCGAGGCCATGCCGCCGAGCGAGGCATCCGCGCCGGGATCAATCGGGAAGAACAGGCCCTGGTCGCGCAGATGCTCGTTGAGCGCCTTGCGGGTGACGCCGGGCTGGATCACGCAGTCGAGGTCCTCGGCATGCACCGCGAGCACCTTGTTCATGTCGCGCAAGTCGATCGAGATGCCGCCGGCCGGCGCGTTGACCTGGCCTTCGAGCGAGGTGCCGGTGCCGAAGGCGATGACGGGCACGCGGTTTCTGGCACAAATCCGCACCACGTCCTGGATGTCGGCTGTCTCCTGCGCCATCACCACGCCATCCGGCGGCTGGTTGGGTAGCCATGTTGTGGTATGGCCGTGCTGCTCGCGCACGGCCTGCGAGGTGATGAGGCGGTTGCCGAAGCGTGCGGCAAGCTGCTCCAGCGCGCTCGCAAGGGCTTTCGGCTCCGGCCGCGGCGGATTATTGGTGATGGTGGTGCCCACGGAATTCCTCCCGACAGAAGAACCGTGGCAAAGGACATAAAACCGGTCAAGTCAAGCGACCGGACGCATAGCTGGAAGGAAACATGCCGGACACCGCCGCCTCAGCGCCCAAAGCCGGACCGTTCCGCGCCTCGATCATGCAAATCGAGCCGCATTGGATCGACTATAATGGCCACCTCAACATGGCCTATTACAACGTGATGTTCGACCGCGCGATCGACCAGCTCTGGCTCGAGCTCGGGATCGGGCCCGGCTACATGAAGGAGCGCGGCGGCTCGACCTTCACCGCCGAATGCCACGTGCGGTACTTGCGCGAGATCCATCTCGGCGATCCCGTGCAGATCTTCGTCTGGCTGCTGGAAGCGGACGACAAGCGGCTGCACACGTTCGAGGAGATGCGGCACGCGAGCGAAGGCTGGCTGTCGGCGACCTCGGAGAACATGTCACTGCACATGGACATGAGCGCGCGGCGCGTCGCGCCGTTTCCGCCCGATATCCGCGAGCGTATCGCTGTGGTCACCAAGGCCCACAGCGCCGTGGCGCGACCGGAGGGCATCGGCCGGAACGTGGCGATGCCCTCGAAGCGGTGACAGCGTCGTGCTGCCTGCGGTTGACCTCTCCCTGCGGGAGAGGTGACCATCGCTGCTATATCCTGTTGCGGCCGCGCGCCAAGCCGACCACGGCCGAGACCAGGAACAGCACCACGGCGATGAAGAAGATGATCTTGGCGATCTCGATCGAAGCGCCGGCGATGCCGCCGAAGCCAAGGATGCCGGCGATCAGTGCAATAACCAGAAACGTCACAACCCAGCCTAGCATGGTCAATCCCTCGTCCTGATGTTGTCTGCGTCGACGCGGCTTGCCGCGCCACATGCCCAGACAATCTCAAGGCGGGAACGATTGTTCCGCCCCATCCAGGCGCGAAATTCGCGTCCTTCGCGGGAACAAATCGGCTTGTCCCGCACGTGGAAAACCCGGTTTCGGCACCCCATATAGCCACCGATCCCTGTTAAGAAGGCTCCCTTCCGTCACCCCGCGGTGCCATCGTGGGGCCAATGATTCGCATGACCGAGCCAAGCAAGATCACAGCCGTTCCCGACCACCAACCCGCAGCCGGCGGCATCGCCGCGCGTGCGCGCGCCTCGGTGGGCCCGAAATACCTCTCCGGGCTCAATCCGGAGCAGCGCGAGGCCGTGGAGACGCTGGACGGCCCGGTTCTGGTGCTGGCCGGCGCCGGCACCGGCAAGACGCGCGTGCTGACCACGCGCATCGCCCACATCCTCAGCCAGGGCCGCGCCCGCCCCGCCGAGATCCTGTCGGTGACCTTCACCAACAAGGCCGCCCGCGAGATGAAGCACCGGCTCGGCCAGATGCTCGGCCATGCCGTGGAAGGCATGCCGTGGCTCGGTACCTTCCACTCCATCGGCGGGCGCATCCTGCGCATCCATGCCGAGCTGGCGCAGCTCAAGTCGAACTTCACCGTGCTCGATGTCGACGACCAGGTACGGCTGCTGAAGCAGCTGCTGCAGGCCGAGAACATCGACGACAAGCGCTGGCCGGCACGCATGCTGGCAGGCCTCATCGACGGCTGGAAGAACCGCGGCCTGATGCCCTCGCAAGTGCCTTCGGGCGAAGCTGCGATGTTCGCCAACGGCAAAGGCGGCAAGCTCTATGCGAGCTACCAGGAGCGGCTGAAGATCTTGAACGCGGCCGATTTCGGCGATCTGCTGCTGGAGAACATCCGCATCTTCCGCGAGCATCCCGATATCCTCAGGCAGTACCAGCAGCGCTTCAAATTCATCCTGGTGGACGAGTATCAGGATACGAACGTCGCGCAATATCTGTGGCTGCGGCTGCTGTCGCAGGCGCCGTCCTCCAGTTCGTCATTGCCGGGCTTGACCCGGCAATCCATCGCTTCGTCACAAGATGGATCACCGGGTCTCGACGCTGCGCGTCGGCCTGATGACGAGAGACATGATGCGAGGCTTGTTTCCGCGAGCGAAAAGGGCCCCACCAGGAACATCTGCTGCGTCGGCGACGACGACCAGTCGATCTATGGCTGGCGCGGCGCCGAGGTCGACAACATCCTGCGCTTCGAGCACGATTTCCCCGGCGCCAAGGTCATTCGTCTGGAACGCAACTACCGCTCGACCGGGCATATCCTCGCCGCCGCCTCGCATCTGATCGCACACAACGAAGGCCGGCTGGGCAAGACGTTGCGCACCGAGGACCAGGACGGCGAGAAGGTCACCGTCACGGGCTCCTGGGATTCGGAAGAGGAAGCCCGCGGCATCGGCGAGGAGATCGAGCAGCTGCAGCGCCAGGGCGAGAAGCTCAACGAGATCGCCATTCTCGTGCGCGCCTCCTACCAGATGCGCGAGTTCGAAGACCGCTTCGTCACGCTCGGCCTGTCCTATCGCGTCATCGGCGGCCCGCGCTTCTACGAGCGCGCCGAGATCCGCGACGCGCTGGCCTATTTGCGCGTCATCAATTCGCCGGCCGACGATCTCGCCTTCGAGCGCATCGTCAATACGCCCAAGCGCGGCCTCGGCGACGCCACCGTGCAGATGCTGCACGACCATGCCCGCAAGCGCCGCATTCCGCTGTTCGAGGCCGCGCGCGCCGTGGTCGAGACCGACGAGCTGAAGCCGAAGGCGCGCGGCTCCTTGCGCGATCTCATCGCACAGTTCGACCGCTGGCGCGCCCAGCGCGAGGTCACCGCGCACACCGATCTCGCCCAGATCGTGCTCGACGAGAGCGGCTATACCGAGATGTGGCAGAAGGACCGTTCGGCGGATGCTGCAGGCCGGCTGGAGAACCTCAAAGAGCTGGTGCGCTCGATGGAGGAGTTCGAGAACCTGCAAGGATTTCTCGAGCACATCTCGCTGGTGATGGACCGCGAGGGCGGCGCCGAGGACGACGCGGTGTCGCTGATGACGCTGCATTCGGCCAAGGGCCTCGAATTCGATAACGTGTTCCTGCCCGGCTGGGAGGAAGGCCTGTTCCCGAGCCAGCGCACGCTGGACGAACAGGGCCGCGCTGGCCTGGAAGAAGAGCGCCGGCTCGGCCATGTCGGCCTGACCCGCGCGCGCCGCCGCGCGAAGATCTATTTTGCGACCAACCGGCGCATCCACGGCACCTGGTCGACCACGATCCCCTCGCGCTTCCTCGACGAATTGCCGGCGGCCAATGTCGAGATCACGGAATCCAAGGGCGGCTCCGGCTGGGGCGGCAGCGGCGGCTACGGCGCCTCGCGCTTCGACGACATGGAGGCGTTCGGCTCCAGCTACTCGACGCCGGGCTGGCAGCGCGCGCAGGCCAATCGCAATCGCGGTGGCGGCAGAAGCGGCTTCGAGGAAGAGACGGCGACGTTCTCCTCGGCCTCGTCATCCGGACCGGATTTCGGCAGCTTCTCCTCGCGCCGTCGCGGGCCGATGACCATCGAAGGCGAGTTGGTCGCCAAATCCACCGGCACGACCTCGGAATTTGCGCTGGACGACCGCGTCTTCCACCAGAAATTCGGCTATGGCCGCGTCACCAGGATCGACGGCAACAAGCTCACCATCGCCTTCGACAAGGCCGGCGAGAAGAAGGTCGTGGACAGCTTCGTGCAGAGGGCGTGACGGCCGGTATGGCTCAGTACGTTGCCATCATCGAGGACGCAGCCCCGGACGCGGTCAGCCTCTGGTTTCCCGACCTGCCCGGCTGCATCTCCGGCGGCGACGACGTCGACGAGGCGCTGGAGAATGCGCCCGAGGCAATCGCGTTCTACGCGCAGGAGCTGATCGCGGAGGGGCGCGAGCTTCCTCCGCCGCGGACGCTGGACGAGCTCAGGGCCGCCCCTGAATTTGCCGACGACCTCAGGAACCACACGGCCGTCCTGGTCGAATGGCCGCCCCTCCCGGCTGCGGATTGAGGACTGTTCGCCTCACCGGGCCGACTCCCGACAGTTCTCGCCCGAACAGGTCTTGACCATCGCGAACTTCCCCGTATCAGATGCGCCCCATGGTCCGGGGATCCGTCACACTGATCGTGCTTGCATTGGGGATGCCGTCGCTTGCGGCGGCGGAGACCATGAGCTTTGGTGATTCGATCGGCAAGCTGGCGGCGAGCTGCGGTGCAGAGATCATCGCCAATTGCCGCGGCGTCAACCCGGATTCGAACCGGCTGAAGGAGTGCCTGTCGCGCAACCGTGACGTCCTCTCGCCGCAATGCGCGAGCGATTACCTCGGCGCTTTCGAGGCCATTCAGAAGCGCGTCGCCGCGCGCGTGACCGTGGCGAATGCCTGTCAGCGCGAGATCGTCAAAGTCTGCGGGGGCTCGACCAAGGAGACAAGCAAGTCGATTCCCTGCCTGGTCTCGACGCCCAAGGGCATCAGCAACAACTGCCTGAAGGCCGTTGACGACGCGGGGTATCGCTGATGCGCGCGCCCAGGCACATCATGACTGGAGCGGCCGTTGCGCTGGGGCTCGCCTTGCTGCCGGGCACCGCGGGCGCGCAGACGTCAGCGCCGACCCGCGACGAGATCGTGAGCAAGCTGAACCGGTTCGAAGAAGCGGCCGAGCTCGATCTGCCGACGCTGAAGCAGCAGGTGATGGAGCGCGCCAAGACCAGGATCAAGAACGATCCAGGACCCGTGAACCGGCCGCTGATAGCGCCCGATCTGGCCAAGCTGCCCGCCTTCAATGCGCAGATCCAGTTCGACACGGACACGCCGATCATTCAGCCGGCTTCCTACCAGACCGTCGGCCGCATCGCGGACGCGCTGGTGCATTCCTCGCTGCTGCCCTACACGTTCCTGATCGTCGGCCATGTCGAATCCAATTCGAAGACGCGCGAGGCCAATGCGATCCTGAGCCAGCGCCGCGCAGATGCAATCCGCGATGTGCTGGTGAACACGTTCAAGATCTCGACCAAGCGACTGCATCCGATCGGCCTCGGCGAGGAGCAGCTTCTCGACCGGGCCAAGCCGACCTCGCCCGTCAACGGCCAGTTGCAGATCCTGACCTATGCCAAGCTGCCGGAGGAGGCGCCGCGTCCGGCTGCTCCTGCGCCTGCGGCGAAAAAACCCGCCAGGAAGCACTGAACGAACGCGGGCTTCGCTGCCGACGGAACCTGTTGAAGTGCTGTTGATTTGTAGCGTGTTCCAGGCGCGCCAATGCGGCTTCAAGCGACAAAGCACCGGTTTGTGCACCGCCCGGTCCAGTGCTATAGCCAATGTTCGCCCTTCCCGACCAACATGCTGCATGAGACCGAAATGGGTGGCTTTTTCCAGCGCCAACTTGCCGTCTACGTCGAGTATCATCGCGATCCCCGGAACACGGCGATGCATGTGATCGGTATTCTCTTGCTCTTCACCGGCGCAGTGCTGCCGTTGACGCTGGTCAAGTTTCCGCTGTTCGGTTTCGACGTCAGCTTGGCAGTGATCCTGGCCCTGCCGGTATTGATTTATTGGCTGCTGCTCGACGTGGCGCTCGGGCTCGGCATTCTGGCCGTCTCCATCGTGCTGTTTTCGGTGGCGACGACGATCACGGCCCAAGTCAGCATCGCGACGATGTGGGCGATTTTCGCCGCGCTGGTGGTGCTCGGCCTCGCCGCGCAAACCATCGGCCACAAGGTTTTTGAGGGCCGCGAGGCCTCGTTGTTCACTTTTCCCTCGCATCTTTTGCTTGGACCGATGTTCGTGATGGCAAAATTATTCATTGCCTTGGGCTTCCGTCGCGACCTTGCCGCGATTCTGGCGCCTCTTCCGACCAATTCCCTTTCCGCCCGATAACCCCAAAAGCGAAACAGCAACCTTCTGCATGGCTCTCGTCCTGGTTACCGGTGGCAGTGGCTTCATCGGACATCATCTCGTAGAAGCGCTCCGCGCCCGTGGGCAGCGGGTGCGGGTTCTCGATGTCCGTCCACCGGCCGCCGCGAACGCGGACGTTGAATATGCCCATGCCTCGGTGCTGGACCGCGATGCGGTGGATGCGGCGCTCGCCGGTGTCGATCGGGTCTATCACCTCGCCGCCCTGCCCGGCATGTGGGTCGCCAACAAGCAGGACTTCCACGAGGTCAATTGCCGCGGCACCGAGATCGTGCTCGCGGCGGCGATGAAGCGCGGCGTCTCGCGGTTCCTGCATTGCTCGACCGAATCGATCCTGTTCCCTTATTCCGACCTCAAGGGTGTTCCCGCCGAGGAAGCGCTGCAGGCGGCCGAGGCAATGCCCGGCGCCTATACGCGGTCGAAGGCGCTCGCCGAGCATCATGTCGCAAAGGCTGCAGCCGCGGGCTTCCCTCTTGTGATCGGCACGCCGACCATGCCGATCGGCGCTGCCGACCACAATCTGACGCCGCCGACTGCGATGCTCTGGTACTTCCTCCAGAAGAAGGTGCAGCCGCATCTCGACTTCCTGGTCAATCTCGTCGACGTCCGCGACGTCGCCATGGGCCTCCTGCTGACCATGGAGCGCGGCCGCGCCGGCCAGCGCTACATCCTCGGCGGCGACTGCGTCACGCTCGGGAGTGTCCTGCGGATGATGTCGGCGATGAGCGGCCGCCGGCAGCTTCCGGTCGTCGTGCCCGGAAAGCTCGCTGAGCTATCAGCCATCATGCTCGAATACATCGCCGATCACGTGACCCGCCGGCCGCCCAACGGCACCGCCGAGGGCGTGCGCATCGCGCTTGCCGCGAGCGATCTGTCGATCGGCAAGGCTCGCACCGAGCTCGGCTATTCGCCGCGTCCGATCGAGCCGGTGTTGCGCGAAACCATTACCCATCTGCTCGCCCGCAACGGCGAGCAGCCCTCCGGCGCCCTCAAGCATCACGCGCTCTCCTCGCGCGCGAGCTAGAGTCGCCGCCCAACGCAAAGAACCTTCATGTCCTTCGATTTCAGCAAACTTCTGTCTGTCGCCTGGGGTGGCTGGACCACGACCTGGCCGACGCAACTCCTCGCCTTGATCTGGCTTGCCTGGCTCGCCAGCTGGATCGGCGCCTCGTTCTGGCAGGGCCGCACGCAGAAGCAGGTGATGACGCTGGAGTCCGGCCGCTATCGCATCCCGATTCTCGTCGGTGGCATCCTGTTCACGCCGTGGACTGCGGAAGTGCTGAACGAGAAGCCGCTCTGGGTGTTCAGCAACACGGCTGTCTATGTCACCGCGCTGATCGTGCTCGCCGGCATCTCGTTCACCTGGTGGGGCCGGCTGCATCTCGGCAAGTTCTGGTCCAACACCATCACCCACAAGGAAGACCATCGCGTCATCGACACCGGCCCCTACGGCATCGTGCGTCATCCGATCTACACCGGCCTGATCGCGGGCATGCTGGCGACCGGCATCGCCGTCGGCACGGTGACTGCTATCCTCGGCGCCATCCTGATCTCGCTCGGCATGTGGCAAAAGGGCCGGATGGAAGAGGTGTTCCTGTCGAAGGAACTCGGTGAAGATGCCTATGGTGCTTATTGCCGCCGCGTGCCGATGATCATTCCGTTCCTGTCGCCACGGTAGGCCGAAGCGCGAGCCTGTAGCCCGCACGAGCAAGACGACATGCGGGACCTGTCGTCCCGGAGATCGCGCTTCGCTCATCCGGCGACGACGCTGTTGGCCAGGGAACCGCCCCTCCCCACGCCCGTTACTCCCTCGACACCTGTACCATTCGCAGAGCACCGAGCCATGTCGGACGCCTACGATTATTTTCGCGAGCACGCCATTGCCGCCGTCCGCAAGGCGCGGGCGCTTCCGCGTGGCCGGGCGAAGCAGAAGCAGCGCACGGTGGCCCGGGTCTACCATCTGTTGTCCAGAGAAGCCGCGCTGGCCCCCAACATCCACCACCTGGAAGATTTTCGCGCGGCGCGGCGGCTGGAGCGGCAGATCGGCCGCTGATCGCGGCGACGCGGCGTCGATCCCATGCAAATTCGATCGGCTGCCATTCCCCGGGAATAGGCCCCGGTGGCCGGCCGCGCAGGTTGACGTCAGCCCCGTCAGCCAGTTGGATGCGCGCGCACACGGGGGCCTGTCATGACGTTTTCCAGCATCTTCGCGCAGTTCGTCGCTCTCATCGGCGGCATCGCGCTGCAATGGCGAAAGATGTCGGGCACTGAGCCCGCGCCGGCCTGGGGCGAGACGCCGGCGATTCCCGAGGCGAAGCCGCAAGGCGCGATTCCGACGTTGAAGATGCCGACCGCGCGCGGCTGGCGCGAGGGTCAGAAGCCGACTGTTGCACCCGGCCTCAAGGCCAATGCGTTCGCGACCGGTCTCGACCATCCGCGCTGGATCGAAGTGCTGCCCAATGGCGATGTGCTGATCGCGGAAGCAACGCAGATCGCAGGTCCCCCGCGCACGGTGTTTCACTTTGCGATGCAGGCGACCATGCGGCGTGCCGCGGCGCTTGGCGTTTCCGCTAACCGCATCACGCTGCTGCGCGACAACGACGGCGACGGCGTCGCCGAAGTTCGCGGCGCCTTCATGGAGAACCTGAGCCAGCCCTTCGGCATGGCCCTGGTCGGTGACACCTTCTATGTCGGCAACACCGACGGCGTGATGGCCTTCCCTTACGTTGCCGATGCCGATCGCATCACCGCGCCGGGCAAGCGGCTCACGACGTTCAAGCCGGGCGGGCACTGGACGCGCAGTCTTCTGGCAAGCCCCGACGGCAAGAAGCTCTATGCCGGCGTCGGCTCGCTCAGCAACATCGCCGAGATGGGCATGGAGGTCGAGGAAGGCCGCGCCGCGGTCTACGAGCTCGACCTCGCGGCCGGCACGCATCGCATCTTCGCAAGCGGCCTGCGCAATCCCGTGGGCCTCGCCTGGGAGCCGAACACGGGCGTGCTGTGGACGGTCGTCAACGAGCGCGACGGCCTCGGCGACGAAACCCCGCCGGATTATCTCACCTCGGTGCGCGACGGCGGCTTCTACGGCTGGCCCTATTGCTATTGGGGCAGGACCGTCGACGACCGCGTGCCGCAGGATCCGGCGATGGTCGCCAAGGCGCTTCAGCCGGACTATGCGCTCGGCGGCCACACCGCTTCGCTCGGCCTGTGCTGGATGCCCGCCGGCACCCTGCCCGGCTTCGGAGACGGCATGGTGATCGGCCAGCACGGCTCGTGGAATCGCAGCAAGCTGTCCGGCTACAGGCTGGTGTTCATCCCATTCGAAAACGGCAAGCCGTCCGGCCCCGGTCGCGACATCCTGTCGGGCTTCCTGTCGCCGGACGAGAAGGAATCCTATGGACGTCCGGTGGGCGTCGCGATCGGCCCCGACAAGACGTCGCTGCTGATGGCCGACGACGTCGGCAACGTGATCTGGCGCGTGACGGGCGCGTAAGCCGTAAGACTTACGTCCCGACGCAGAGCGTGGCGCGCTGCTTGCGCAGCAGCGCGATCACGGACAGCGCGGTGATGATCCCGGTCTTGGGATTCTCGGACGGGATGTTCTCGATCGACATCGAGAAGCGGGCCGAATCCGCCTCGACCTCGATGCGGTGAACGTTGCGCGTCACAGTCGGGTCGGCCCAGATCTGCACCTCCGTGCGATCGGGCCCGACGCCGGCGAGCGACAGCGCGACCGCGACGTTGAGATTGGCCGGAAAGCCCTTCGCGGCCTCGCGCGCCGTACCCTCGAACAGCTTCAGCGGCTCGCGCAGCTTGTCGATGTCGATGTTGTTCTCGACGATGAACGGCGCGCCCTTCAGGCCGTCGATCGGCTTGCGCGTCACCATCTTCACGGAATGAATGGTGCCGATTGCAGCGGCGTTCACCGCATCGAGCCCGATCAGCGCGCCGGTCGGCACGAGGATGCGCCCGCCATTGGCGCGGGCGAGATCGACCAGATCGAAATTGTCGAGCAGCCCGCCGACGCTGACGACGAGTGCGGTCTTGCCCCGCTTCACGGCGGGCTCGACGATCTCGCGCAGATGCCGGCTCGGCGCGCATTCGATCACGATGTCGGCGGCACCGCCGAGCTGGTCGATCGGCATGATCTGCGGCGGGCGCCGCAGGCCGCCGATGAAAGCGTGATGCTTGGCGGGATCGCGTACGGCGACTGCGGACAGCGTCAGTCCCTCGATACCCCGATCCAGAGCAGCCGCGATCTTGGTGCCGATCGAGCCCAGTCCTGCAATGGCAACTTTCAGTTCGCCCGCCGCTCTCTGTCCAGTCATCGCGTCCCGCTTCCTCGCTGGCCGGCATCATAGCGCACCGTTTTCCGCATAGGCCAGCGCGGCCGCACGCGGGGAGCGCGAAGAGCTGTTACTTCCGCGATGTCGCCGGAGCCACGGGAGGAGCCGCCATCGCGGCGGCCGGCTCGGGCGGCGTGAGATGGCGCGGGACGATGATGGTCTGGCCCGGGGTCAGCGGCGCGTTCTCGGGCAGTGAATTGCTCTGCGCGAGCGTCCACAGCGGCACACGATTGGCAGCGGCGATGCTTTCCATGGTGTCGCCGCGCCGCACCGGCACCCGGACGCCGGAGGCCCACAATTCGACCAGCGTGTCCGCCGGGACCAGGTAGCGCAGCGGCACGGCATCGGCCTGGGTCTGCGGCGGTATGCGCGGCAGCTGCGTCACCATCTCGACGATCTGACGATGGATGTCGTCCGACTTCTCGATGTTGATGTGGCTGACGCGCGCATTTTCCTTGAGGTCGTAGCTCGCGTAATGGCCGCGAAAGCCGGGCACGGCGACGACATCGCCGCCGCCGAGCACGCTGTCGGACAGGAAGATGTTGATGAAGCGCTCGACGTTGAGCGGCACGTCGCCGGTCGCATGCGCGGGGTCGATGGCAATGACGAGGCTGATCGGGACGTTCTCCTCGGCCGCCATCTCGGAGATGACGATCGAGCACAGCCCGCCCATGGAGTGGCCGATCAAGACGATCGGCGCCGCCTTTTCCTTGTAGCTGGCGATGACGCGGTTGCCGATGAACCGGCACAAGGTGAATTCATAGACGTCGGCGGAGAAGCCGGCCTGCGTCAGCTTCTCGCCGAGCCGGTCCATCCCGGTCGAGAAGATCGGACCCATGGCACCGCGGAAGAGGTAGACCTTCGGCGGCGGCAACGGCTCGAACGGCGGAGGCGGCGGCGCAACAGGCGTGGCCGCGGCCGGCTTCGTTCTGGCCTGTGAGGCACCGGTCGCGCCGGTGCCGAGGGCGAGCAGCCCAACCGCTGCCAGCACGAGGAGCCGCCTCAAATCAATCATCAGTCCAGCAGTCCCACCACGGGAGGCAAAGGCCTCCCCCGTGTCTTCATGACCGCGGAATTGGCAGATTTTGCGGCGCGAAACTGCCCGCCAGCTCAGTTCCTCGCCGGAGCCGCCGCTGCTGCCGAGCGCGCCTGCCGCGGCGTGCCCTGGTCGGCGACCGGGGCGGCCGGCGCCGCGGGCGCGCGCGAGCGCATGATCGCGGCATCGATCTCGGCGATGACGCGACGCTGGATCGCTTCGTTCTTGTCGATCGAGATATGGCCGACGCCGGTGCCACGCACATCGACGTTGTCGAGCTTGCCGCGAAAACCCGCTGCGGCCCGCACCGGCTCGCCGGGACCATCGCCGATATAGATGTTGATGTAGCGGTCGGCGCCGGTCGAGAGCTTGGTCTTGAAGACGGAATCGAGGCCGATCGCGAGCTTCACGGGGACGCCGAGCTGATTGAGCTTGGCGATCATGTCCGGCAGCGCGGTGGCACCCGAGGAATGCCCGACGAGGATGATGGTTTTGAGCCGGCCGGCCCGGTAGGCGGCGGCGGCTTCATCGGCGAGCGAGGACCAGGAGACGAAGTTGGCGACGGTCACCGGAACGCCCCGCGCCTGGAGCCGGGCACCGATGGTGTCGAGCCCGAGCGAGAAGATGTTGAGCACGCCGCGGAGCAAATAGACGTGCGTGGTCGCGACCGCGGCCTGGCTCGGCGCCGCCTTGGCGGCGGTCGGGCTGATGGCAACAGCTGACAGCAGGAGCAGGCCCATCGCCCACATGCGAAGGGTGGACGATTGGCTGGCGCCAGCGGTGTGACGGCCGTTCGGACTCATCGATGTTTTCCCTGGAGACGATACGCTTCGCGATTGGCCGGAATCGTAGCCACGGCCCGCTCGCAGACGCAACAAAGAGCCGCGTGAACGACCATCTTAGCAGCACGCCGTGACCATCGCGCAACACTTGCCCGGATCATGCCACTGAACGGCCTGTTTTCGGACCATTTTTCTCCGGGGAATTGCGGGGCGGCAAGCGCGTTCCTATTTCAGGGCTCCGCTGATCTGCCCATCCGGACAGGTCCGGCCCTCCCCCTTCCCCAGCCATTCAGCCTTGCGGCCATCATGCCTTCCATCATTTCCGTCGCCAATCTGTCGAAGACCTATGGGTCCGGCTTCAAGGCGCTCAAGAACGTCAACCTCGACATCAAGCGTGGCGAGATTTTTGCGCTGCTCGGCCCCAATGGTGCCGGCAAGACCACGCTGATCTCGATCATCTGCGGCATCGCCAATCCAAGTGAAGGCCGGGTTCTGGTCGGCGGCGAGGACATCCAGACCTCCTACCGCAAGGCACGTTCGCTGATCGGCCTCGTGCCGCAGGAATTGCACACTGACGCCTTCGAAAGCGTGTGGGCGACGGTGAGCTTCTCCCGGGGCCTGTTCGGCAAGCCGAAGAACCCCGCCCATATCGAGAAGGTGCTGAAGGATCTCTCGCTGTGGGACAAGAAGGACAACAAGATCATCACGCTCTCCGGCGGCATGAAGCGCCGCGTGATGATCGCCAAGGCACTGTCGCACGAGCCGCAGATCCTGTTCCTGGACGAGCCCACGGCCGGCGTCGACGTCGAGCTGCGCAAAGGCATGTGGGAGGTGGTCCGCGGCCTTCAGCAGTCCGGCGTCACCATCATCCTCACCACGCACTACATCGAGGAAGCCGAGGAGATGGCCGACCGCATCGGCGTCATCAACAAGGGCGAGATCGTGCTGGTCGAGGACAAGACGACCTTGATGCAGAAGCTCGGCAGGAAGCGGCTGACGCTGCATCTGCAGAACAAGGTCACCTCGTTGCCCGAAAGCCTCGCGCATTACGAGCTCGAGCTCTGCGATGAGGGCGCCACGCTGGTCTACGATTACGACACCCAGGGCGAGCGCACCGGCATCACCAGCCTGCTCGGCGATCTGCGCACCGCCGGCATCCGCTTCAACGACCTCGACACGACGCAATCGTCGCTCGAGGACATCTTCGTCGACCTCGTGAGGACGTCATGAATCATCGCGCCATCCGCGCCATCTACCTGTTCGAAATGGCGCGCACCTGGCGCACGCTGCTGCAAAGCATCGTCTCGCCCGTGGTCTCGACCTCGCTCTATTTCGTGGTGTTCGGCGCCGCCATTGGCTCGCGCATCAGCCAGGTCGAGGGCGTCAGCTACGGCACCTTCATCGTGCCGGGCCTGATCATGCTCTCGGTGCTGACGCAGAGCATCGCCAATGCCTCGTTCGGCATCTACTTCCCCAAATTCACCGGCACGATCTACGAGATCCTGTCGGCGCCGATCTCCTATTTCGAGATCGTGATCGGCTATGTCGGCGCAGCCGCGACCAAGTCGATCATTCTGGGCCTGATCATCCTGGCAACGGCGGGGCTGTTCGTGCCGCTGCACATCCACCATCCGGTCTGGATGCTCGCGTTCCTGGTGCTCACCGCCGTGACGTTCAGCCTGTTCGGCTTCATCATCGGCATCTGGGCCGACGGCTTCGAGAAACTTCAGATGATCCCGATGCTGGTGGTGACGCCGCTGACCTTCCTCGGCGGCAGCTTCTATTCCATCGACATGCTGCCGCCAGCCTGGCGCAGTATCGCGCTGCTCAACCCGGTCGTCTACCTGATCTCCGGCTTCCGCTGGAGCTTCTACGAGATCGCCGACGTCAGCATCGCCGTCAGCGTTGGCATGACGCTGGCGTTCCTGGTGATCTGCCTCGTCGTGATCTGGTGGATTTTCCGCACCGGGTACCGGCTGAAAAACTGACCTGCGCCCACATTCCGGATGCGACAAAGTCGTGAGTCCGGAATGAGCGCGGTGGACTCACCGATAACAATGGAAGCGGTGATGTCGGTCGTAATATCCACGACAGCCGCGGCGGGAATGACGGTGGGGAATACCGAGCACCCCCTCGACTGCGCCGACTGCGCCGCCGACGCCTGCCCCGACGACGCCACCGACTGCGCCGCCCACGGGACCCCCAATGCGATTACCCTCATAGGCGCCCTCCCGGGCGCCGCGCACGATGCCCTGGGCATGGCCCGCCTGCGGCAGCGACAACAGCGCGAGCACGAGAGCGACGGCTGCGAACAGCAGGCGGACGGGCGAACCGGCCGGCAGCGCGGCGACATGGGCTTTGTTCATGTTCATTCCAGGGTCTGTGAGGTGCTTGGCGGCATGCGCCGGTGCAGGGTGAACACGATCAACGTTCGACGCGGTGGAATGGTTGCGGCTTTTGTGACGAATTGTCGGCGTCGTGAGCGCAGGCCCGGATCGCGAAAATGTCAGCGCCGCCGCACTCTCACGCCACAAGGCGGGCTTGCTTACATCAGGCGTCGCGTTAACGATGGGCGGCCAGGTCGCTGGAACGAAAGCCGGATTGCAGGCATATTGCACGCCGGCGACGGAGAGCCGCGGCGCCTAGCGTGAACAGGCCGGAGGCCAGGACTCGATGCGTTTCCAGATGCGTACCTTTTTCATCGCTTTCTCCACAGTGCTGGTTTTGGGCACGGGCACCGCGCAGGCCAAGGTCGAGATCACCGTCGACAAGGACAATCAGCAGATGATCGTCGCGGTCGACGGCGTCGCGCGTTATCGCTGGCCGGTCTCAACCGGCGTCCCCTCGCGCGAGACGCCGAACGGATCGTTCCGCGCCTTTCGTATGGAAGAGGATCACTACTCCAAGGAATTCGACGACGCCCCGATGCCGCACGCGATCTTCTTCACCAAGGTCGGGCACGCCATCCATGGCACCGACTCGGTCGGGCGGCTCGGCTCGCCGGCCTCCCATGGCTGCGTTAGGCTGTCGCGCCAGAATGCCTCGGCGCTCTATGCGCTGGTTCAGCAGCAGGGTGTGCTCAACACCACGGTGACGTTGACGGGCTCGGCGCAGGTGGCGATGGCGCGCAATCCGCGTGGCCGCAATGCCACGACAATGGCCCGCGCACCGCAACCCGCTGAAGAGCAGTACGCAACCACCGGCGATCCCGTGAATCTGACGCCGCCGGCGCAGCCCGCGCGCCGCTACATGCCGCAGGACGATAATTACATCTATCCGGCAGACGGCAGCGACACCGGCGCGCGATATCCGGCGCCGCGCTCGGCCGGCCGGCCGCTCTATGACGCGCAAGTCTATCAGCAGCAGCCGCGACCCTATTACGATCAGGGCTACGGCCAGCAAGGTTACTATTATCAACCTCAGCCCCGGCAGTACTATCAGCCGCGCGGCTATTACTATCAGAATTGACGCGACCGCCATCAACCGCCGTTGCGGGCCGAGGCACCATGCCGTCGCGTGCCACGACCATTCTGATTGCGCTCTGGGTGTTGATGGCGGGACCGGCCATGGGATCTGATGCGACCTTCGACATCGAGGCGCATCGCGGCGGTCGGGCGCTGTTGCCGGAAAATTCCCTGCCCGCCTTCGCCAACGCATTGTCGATGGGCGTGGACACGCTGGAGCTCGACGTCGGCGTGACTGCCGATGGCGAGGTCATCGTCTCGCATGAGCGCGGGCTCAATCCCGATCTCTCACGGAGGCCCGACGGGACCTACATCACTCCGCCCGGGACGCCCTTCGTGAAATTGCGGCTCGACGAGGTCAGGACCTATGACGTCGGCCAGATTCGGCCGGACAGTGCCTACGCTAAACAATTCCCGAGCCAGCGGGCCGTGCCGGGGACGCGCATTCCCACCTTGCGCGAGCTGTTCGCGCTGGTGCGCAAGTCCGGCAACACAAAGGTGCGCTTCAACATCGAGACCAAGATCGATCCGAACCGTCCGGATGAAACGCTTGGTCCGCAAGATTTCGTCGCGAAGCTGCTTGGCGTGATCGAGAGCGAGGGATTCTCCGAGCGCGTCATGATCCAGTCGTTCGACTGGCGAACCCTGCTTGTCGTCCAGCAGCAGGCGCCGAACATCCCGACCGCATACCTGACGATCCAGCGCGGCTCGAGCCAGACCGTGACACGCGACAGGGCGACGAACTGGACGGCGGACTTCAATCCGTCCGATCACGGCGGCTCGCTCCCACGGACGATCAAGGCTGCGGGCGGCGCGATCTGGTCGCCTCATTTCGGCGATGTCACCGCCGCGCTGATCTCAGAGGCGCACGAACTCGGATTGCGCGTCGTGGTCTGGACGGTGAACAAGCGCGAGGACATGACGCGCATGATCGAGCTCGGCGTCGACGGGATCATCTCGGACAGCCCGGACCTGTTGCGCCAAGTCGCCGGCGCGAGGGGCATTGCGCTGCCGGCGGGGACGCCTGTGGAGCCGTAGAAACGCGCTCCTGCGTCCGGAACGCCCCTACTCCCCGTTCTTCCAACGCCGATACAACGCGCCCAGGATGTTGGAATAGTCATCCGTCCAGACCCGAGCCCTGTCGTCGGCTTCGGTCTGTTCCCATTGCTTGGAGGACGCGAGCTTGCCGATGTCGGCCTCCTCGCGGGCGGAGATGACGACGTCGGTCGAGAAGATGTAGTCGGAATCGCGACCCGAATCCTCGTTGAAGACCCAGCTCTTGAGGTCATTGGCGTCGGCAATGCCGACCACGACGGTCTCGAGATCGAGATGCCGGTTGGAGACGTGCATCACCACCGCCCCATGCGGTGCGAGCTTGTCCTTGTAGATCTTCATCGCCTCCTCGGTCGCGAGGTGAATGGGGATCGCGTCGGATGAATAGGCATCGACGATGACGAGGTCGTAGGCGCCGTCCGGCTCCTTGGCGAAGGTGAGCCGCGCATCGCCGATCACGGGCTTCATGTCCGGCATGCAGCTCGGTATGTAGCGGAAATTCCTGGGGTCGCGCGCCGCATCGACCATGGACTGGTCGATCTCGAAGAAGGTCCAGCTCTCTCCCGGCTCGGCCGCGCAGGCGAGCGTGCCCGAGCCGACGCCGATCGCGGCGACCTTGAGCGGCGCGCCCTTGCGCTCGCGGATCGCGCTGACGGCCTGACCGATGCCGCCGTCTTGGTGATAATAGGTGATCGGCTCGGGCCGGCCGACGACCGGCGTGCCGTCATTGTTGCGGAAGCGCTCGGCACCGTGGATGGTGGTGCCGTGCATCAGCACATGGAAATAGCCGCCGGGCGTCACCACGATCTTGTGCACGCCGAAGAAGCTGCGCACCGTCGTGACGCGGCCTTCGTCTGCGGGATAAACGCGGATCAACACCAGCGCGAGCGCGACGGTGGCGAAGATCTTCCAGCGGTCGGCGTTGAGGACCAGCGCGAGCAGCGCGGCCAGAACGCCGATGGCTCCGGCGACCCAGACGCGATGATCTTCGAACCAGGTCGTGAGGTCGCCTGTCGTATAGGAGGGAGCCACGAGCGCCACCGCGAGCACGGCGAGCGCCAGCCAGTACCATCTGGCGATGCCCGCAAGGCGTTCGTTCGCGGACGGACGGCACAGCGCGGCGAGCGCGATCAGGATCGGGTATTCGGCGATCCACGAGAAGGTGTAGGGCGCAACGAGCCCGGCAAACAAGCCGCCGACCATGCCGCCAAACGACAGCGCGACATAGAAGCCGGTGAGATATCTGGCCGCCGGCCTGGTCCGTGCCAGTTCGCCATGGCAGGCCATCGCGATCACGAAGAAGCAGAGTTGGTGCCCGCCGAGCGTCAGCAGCAGATTCTGCTCGCCGCCATAGGCCAGCAGAAGCACCACGCCGGCGATCGCGACCGGCTGGAGCATCAGCATCCATTTGTGCGGCAACAACGGCCGCGACTGGAACACGACGACCCATGTCAGCAGATACAGTGACAGCGGCAGCACCCAGAGCAGCGGCGCCGCGGCGACGTCGGTGGAGATGTGCGCGGTCACCGCGATGAGCAGGCCGGAGGGTACCGCCGCGAGGAAGATCCAGCGCAGTCGCGTCGAAAGGCTGGGCGCCGGCGCGTCCACGTCCTCGGCCCGCGCATCCACCGCCAATGCCAGCTTCGGGGAACGCAAGAGCAGCACGCCGCAGGCACCGATCAGCAGGATCAGGAGGCCGTAACCCGCGGTCCAGAACCGGTTCTGCATCTGCAACGTGAACATCGGCTCCAGCAGGAAGGGATAGGACAGCAGCGCGAGGAAGCTGCCGATGTTGGAGGAGGCATAGAGGAAATAGGGGTCGTGCGCGGCGGGGTGGCCGGTGCGGACGAACCAGGCCTGCAGCAGCGGATTGTTGGCGGCGAGCGCGAAGAACGGCAACCCGATCGAGACCACGAACAGGCCGAGCAGCCAGAACGCATAGCCCGTAGCGGGCGGCTCGCCATAGGCGGATGCGATGCCGAGCGGCAGCATGACGAAAGCCGCGATCAGCAGCACCAGATGCACCGCCACAGGAACGACGCGGTTTCTGACCTGCATCAGCAGATGCGCATAGGCATAGCCCGCGAGCAGCAGCGACTGGAAGAACACCATCGCCACCGACCACACCGCCGGCGAGCCGCCGAGCCGCGGCAGCACCATCTTCGTGAACAGCGGCTGCACCGAAAACAGCAGCAGCGCGCTGACGAAGATCGCGGCCGTGTAGACCGCCAGCAACAGCCGGTTGCGCGACGAGGACGGCAGCTCCGTGGCGGCGGGTTGCACGATGGAATCCATGGAAGCTCCGGCTCGAACCCCGGCGGGCGCCGGACCGCGCGCAATGGAGCACACCGTACCGCAACGGGCAATAAAGTGTGGCGCGATGTTGCAGCCGGAGATGCTTGATATTAGAGGGTCGTTCCGGACGGTGCGTAGCATCGAACCCGGAACCCCGAGATTCCGGGTTCTCGCTTCGCGAACTCCGGAACGACAGTCCACTGGCTCTTGCATCCTTCATGACAGAAACCGACGTCGTCATCATCGGCGCGGGCCATAACGGCCTCACCTGCGCGGCCTATCTCGCCAAGGCGGGCCTGCGGGTGCGCGTGGTCGAGCGCCGCAAAGTGGTCGGCGGCGCCGCCGTCACGGAGGAGTTTCATCCGGGATACCGCAATTCGGTTGCGGCCTACACCGTGAGCCTGCTCAATCCGCAGGTGATCCGCGACCTCAGGCTTGCCGAGCACGGCCTGCGCATCGTCGAGCGGCGCGCCCAGAATTTCCTTCCGGCGCCCGACGGCAGCTATCTCATCACCGGCGAGGGGCGGACGAAGGCTTCGGTCGCGCGGCTCAGCGCACATGATGCAGAGGCCCTCGACGGCTTCTCGCGCGAGCTGGAAGGCATCGCCGACGTGCTCAGGCAGTTCGTGCTGCGCGCGCCGCCGAACCTGCCCGAGGGTTTCGGCACGAGTGCGATCCGCGAGTCCGTGAACGCGTTGAAGACGGCCAATATCCTGCGCGGCCTGACGCTGGAACAGAGCCGGAGCCTGCTGGATCTCTTCACCCGTTCGGCCGGCGAAATGCTGGACGAGCGTTTCGAACATGATCTCGTGAAGGCGCTGTTCGGCTTCGATGCCATCGTCGGCAACTATGCCAGCCCCTATGCCGCCGGTTCGGCCTACGTCATGCTGCATCACGCCTTCGGCGAGGTGAACGGCAAGAAGGGCGTCTGGGGCCACGCCATCGGCGGCATGGGCGCGATCGCCCAGGCGATGGCGCGCGCGGCACGCGAGTGCGGCGCTGTGATCGACACCGATGCCGGCGTCCGCGAGGTCATCGTCGAGCGCGACCGCGCCGTCGGCGTCGTGCTGGAGAACGGCTCCGCCATCCGCGCCAAATATGTCGCCGCCAACGTCAATCCAAAGCTGCTCTACACGCACCTAGTCGCGACCAACGCGCTGCCTGCGGACTTCCTTGCTCGCATCCGGCACTGGAAGAACGGCTCCGGCACCTTCCGCATGAACGTGGCGCTGGACCACCTGCCTTCCTTTACGGCGTTGCCGGGCGAAGGCGATCATCTCTCTTCCGGCATCATCCTGGCGCCGAGCCTAGGCTACATGGACCGCGCCTGGCTCGATGCCCGTGCGCAAGGCTGGAGCCGTGAGCCCGTGGTCGAGATGCTGATCCCGTCCACGCTCGACGATACGCTGGCGCCCGAAGGCAAGCACGTCGCGAGCCTGTTCTGCCAGCACGTCGCGCCGCAGCTGCCGGATGGAACGTCCTGGGACGACCGTCGCGAAGAGGTCGCCGACCTCATGATCGCGACGGTGGACAAATACGCGCCGGGTTTTGCGGCGAGCGTGCTGGGTCGCCAGATCCTGTCCCCGCTCGATCTCGAACGGCAGTTTGGCCTGCTCGGAGGCGACATCTTCCACGGCGCGCTGACGTTGAACCAGCTGTTCTCGGCGCGACCGATGCTGGGCCACGCCGACTATCGCGGGCCGTTGAAGGGCCTCTACCATTGCGGCTCCGGCGCCCATCCCGGCGGCGGCGTCACCGGCGCGCCCGGCCATAACGCGGCGCGGGCGATCCTGCGAGATCACCGGTCGCTGTTCGGACGCCGTGGATAGGCCTGTGGATTGCTTGTGGGCTGGCTGTTGAAAGGCTGTGGTCGGGCAGAGGACGCCCGGCAATCCGGTCAGCGCCGATCCTGGGGAAGGCCAGTGGAAAATTGCGGGAAAAGCCGGTGGACAGAATGCCGGCAACGGGGCGGACAAGCTGTGGGAATCGGCAGAAACCCGCCGGGAAAGAACTCGCCCGCCAGGGGATTTCCCCTGGCGGGCGGTTGATCAGGAATAGCCTCAGAAGAAAAACTGCCCCCGCTGGGAAACGCAGGCGGAAATTACTTCAAGGAGGTGCTAATCGAAGTGAACTTCTCGTTCATGGTGGTGCCCAGGCTGTTCACCACGGTGATGATCGCCAGAGCGATACCTGCGGCAATCAGGCCGTATTCGATCGCGGTTGCACCGGACTCGTCCGACCAGAACTTTTGAACCATGCGCTTCAAGACTCGCCTCCGTTTCAATTCCAGGCTGTGCTAGCTGGATTCAACACCCGAGAATGTACGGGCAGCGACCTTCAGTCGAGTTAACCCGGGAACCGCAACTTGTCGGGAAAATCGGTACAAAAAGTTCCAAAAATTGAGCTCAACGGAACCCTGAATGCAGTCTTCTCCTACCCATCGCGCCAGCTTTTCGATCGGCAGCGAGGCCGACGCGAAGCGCGTCGTCGACGTGCTCACCGAGGTGTTTTTCGACGGCGATGCGGCGGTTGCCGCCTTCGAACGGCCGGACGGACAATGGGACGTCACGCTCCATTTCGCCGAGCCGCCGGATCAGGCGCGGCTGCGCGAACTCGTTGAAAATTCAGCAGGAAATGCAATCGCCGCGACGCTCGCCTTGGACACGATCGAGGCCAGGGACTGGGTCAAGGCCAGCCTGGAAGATCTCGTCCCGGTCCCGGCCGGGCGCTTCGTCGTGCACGGGAGCCATGACCGCGATCGCGTGGCGCCGAACAAGCTTGCCATCGAGATCGAAGCGGCCCTCGCCTTCGGCACCGGCCACCACGGCACGACGCGCGGCTGTTTACTTCTGCTTGACCATGTCCTGAAGAGTTCCAGGCCGCGGAACGTGCTGGACCTTGGCACCGGAACCGGCGTGCTGGCGATCGCCGCGGCCAAGGCGCTGCATCGTGCCGTGCTGGCCTCCGACATCGATCCCCCCTCGGTACGGGTCGCGGCCGAGAACGCGGCGCTGAACGAAGTTGGCAGCCTTGTGCGGGTGATCCGCGCCACCGGGTTTGCGGCGCCGGATTTTGCGCGGGCCGGTCCGTTCGACCTGGTGCTCGCCAACATCCTTGCCAATCCGCTGCGGCAATTGGCGAGCCCGATGGTGCGGCACCTCTCGCCCGGCGCCCGCGTCATCCTCTCCGGCCTGCTGACGCACCAGGCTCCCGCCGTGATCGCAGCCTACCGCGCGCGCGGCCTCGTCCCGTTGAGGCATCTGCGGATTGAGGAGTGGAGCAGCCTGTTGCTGAGGAAGGTGTCTTAGGTGGATCAGCCCTGCGATTGCGCGAAGCGCAATCGCCCCGCGTAACCACCACCTTGCTTTTCATACGGGTGGACGTTGCCGGGTCACACCTTCGGCGAACCTCCCGACGAAGTCTCAGCCGCCGCCTTGCTCCGGCGTCTCGTCGCGGCGCTTTGCACGCTCGTCCTGCAAGGCGCGCCTTGCGCGGCGCTCGGCGACACGGTCGATCATCTGGCTGATGAGGCCGCGTGGCTTCCGCGGTGCCGCCGCAGCCGGGGCGCCGCGCAACGGCGGTGAAATCTTCTCAAACGAAAACGCTGGCATCGTGTGTCCCCTCGCCGTTGAGATGAACCACTTGCTCAAATGTCCCTGTTATTCGGACGAAGCGCAACTGCCGCATCCTTTACTCCACTCTTCGAATGGAACTATTTCAAGCACAGTCCATGCCAGATGCGACGCAAATGCGACGAGATTGCGGATCGATCCCCATGATCCTAGAGTGTCCACATGTTCGAAGCACACTTCCAGACATTCGAGGAGCCGGAGGCGGGCGTCGCATTGACGGCCCGGCTCGCCGCGCTACGCGAAGAGCTCGCCCGGCGCAAGCTGACCGGCTTCGTCGTTCCGCGTGCAGATCAGCAGCAGAACGAATACGTGCCGCCGTCTGAAGAGCGGCTCGCCTGGCTGACCGGCTTTACAGGCTCGGCCGGGCTAGCGGTGGTGCTGCCGCAGGAAGCTGTAGTGTTCGTCGACGGCCGCTACACGCTTCAGGCCGCCAAGCAGGTCGATGCAACGGCCTGGACTGTCGAATCTTTGATCGACCCGCCGCCGGAAAGCTGGGTCGCGGCGCGTATGAAGGCCGGTGACCGCCTTGGATTTGATCCGTGGCTGCACACTTTTGCGGCAGCCGAGCGCCTGGCCGCTGCGTGCGCCAAGGCCGGCGCCGAGCTGGTCGCCGTCGACAGCAATCCCATCGACGCGATCTGGCCGGACCGGCCGCAGCCGCCTCTCGCCCCCGTCGCCATACACGGGATTGAACATGCCGGCGTCACCGAAGCGGAGAAGCTGACGCAGATCAGGGGCGAGATCGCCAGGCTCGGCGCCGATGCGCTGGTGCTGTCGGACAGCCACGCGGTGGCCTGGACGTTCAACATCCGCGGCGCCGACGTCGCCCATACGCCGCTGCCGCTGTCCTACGCACTGGTGCCGAAGGACGGCCGTCCCACCATCTTCATCGACCACCGCAAGCTCTCCAACCTGACGCGCGACCATCTCGAGCAATCCGCCGACGTGCGCGAGCCGGACGCGATGGCGCCGACGCTGATGGCGCTGGCCAAGGGCGGTGGATCGATCGCGCTCGACAACGCCACCGCGGCCGACGCGCTGAGCCGGTTGATCGCGGGCGCCGGCGGCAAGCCGCTGCGCGGCAGCGATCCGGTTGCTCTTCTCAAGGCTGTCAAGAACGCGACCGAGATCAAGGGAACCAAGACGGCTCACGTGCGCGACGCCGTGGCGCTGGCGCGCTTCCTCGCATGGATTGATCGCGAGGCCCCAAGCGGCAAGCTCACGGAGATCGACGCCGTCGAGGCACTGGAAACGTTCCGCCGCGATACCGGCGCGCTCAAGGACGTATCGTTTCCGACCATCTCCGGCACCGGCCCGAACGGCGCGATCGTGCACTACCGCGTCACCCGCAAGAGCAACCGGCGGATCGCGTCCGGCGACCTGCTGCTGATCGATTCCGGCGCGCAATACGAAGACGGCACGACCGACGTCACGCGCACCATGGCGGTCGGCGAGCCCACGGACGAGATGCGCGACCGCTTCACCCGCGTGCTGCGCGGCCATATCGCGATTGCGCGCGCGGTCTTCCCGGACGGCACCACGGGCGCGCAGCTCGACACGCTGGCGCGGCAATATCTCTGGGCTGTCGGCCTCGATTTCGAGCACGGCACCGGCCACGGCGTCGGCAGCTATCTCTCGGTGCATGAAGGACCGGCGCGGATCTCGAAACTGGGCACCACGCCGCTGAAACGCGGCATGATCCTCTCCAACGAGCCCGGCTATTACAAGACCGACGGCTTCGGCATTCGCATCGAGAATCTCGAGCTGGTCGTTGCCGCCGACATCGAGGGCGCCGAGAAGCCGATGAACGCGTTCGAGACGCTGACCCTGGCGCCGATCGATCGCCGTCTGATCGATGTGGCAATGCTGAGCCGCGATGAGCTCGACTGGCTCAATGGCTACCACGCACGCGTCCGGGCCGAGGTGCGGCCGGCGCTGGACGGGGCGACGAAGGCCTGGCTCGATCAGGCCACGGCGGAGCTGACGTAGCCTCGCGCATAGCCGCATTCCGAAACGTCGATGTTCGCAGCCTTGGCGATGCGGCTAGTGTCCGGTCATGCACGGCATGACCAGCAAGCCGCCGGAAGCGGCGCCCGACAGGAGTGTGGCGACGTCGCGCGTGGTGCTGTTGCTGCTGGTCGTCATGACCGGGATCGCGCCGATCTCGCTCTACATGCTGGTTCCGGCGCTGCCGGTGTTGGCGACGAATTTCGGCAGCGACATCTCGATCGCGCAGATGACTGTGTCGCTCTACATGGTCGGCATCGCGCTGTCGCAGTTGATCATGGGGCCGCTGTCCGACCGGTTCGGCCGGCGGCCGGTGCTGCTCGGAGGCCTGGCGCTGATGGTGGCGGCCAGCGTCGCGTGCATCTTCGCGCAAGACCTGCCTCAATTGATCGCCGCACGCTTCTTCCAGGCGCTGGGCGGCGCCGCCGGCATGGTGGTGAGCCGCGCCATCATCCGCGACATCTACGAGCGGGATCGCGTCGCCTCGATGATCAGCCTCGTGGTCGCAGCGCTGATGATCGGGCAGATGGTCTCGCCGCTCACCGGCGGCCTGATCGAGACCGCCTTCGGCTGGCGCGCGATCTTCTACGCCATCACCATCGCCGCGATCGTCGTCGCCGTCGGGATCGCGGTGGCGCTGCCCGAGACCCGCCGCAGCCGCGCTGCCGGCAGCGGCTTCCGTGGCGACGTCGGCGTCCTGATCAAGAGCCGCGCCTTCGTCGGCTATGTGATGTGCCAGGTGCTGGCGTCTCAGATCATCTTTACCTTCGCCGGCGGCGGCCCCTATATCGTCGTGACTCAGATGGACCGGAGCAGCGCCGAATATGGCGCCTGGTTCGCGACCACCGGACTTGCCTATCTCGTCGGCAATCTGCTCTGCGTGCGCTTTGCGCCGCGGCATTCGCTGGAGAGGCTGATCTGGCTGGGGCTTGGGCTCCAACTCTGTGGCAGCCTCTTGAATCTGCTCTGGAGCTTCATCGGCTGGAACGAAGCGCCCGCCTGGCTGTTCGGCACGCAGATGATCGTGATGGTCGGAAATGCCTTCGTGATGGCGAACTCCGCGGCCGGCGCGATCAGCATCCGCCCGGAAGCGGCCGGCACCGCCTCGGGTGCGATGGGATTCCTGCAGCAGGGCATCGGCGCGCTGATGTCGCAATTCGGCGCCTATCTCGGCGGCCACTCCGCAACGACGCTGCCGCTCACCTCGGCAGTTCTGGCGATCTCGCTGCTCTGCGCCTGCGTGATGATCTTCGTCGTTCCCCGCCGCGACATGGTGGTGAGCGAGAAGCTGATCGAGCAGGCGGAGGAGGAAGAGCGCGGCATGATTTGAGGGGGACGCCGGCTCCGGCAGCTTCGATCCAACATCCCGCTACCGCAACCATTACGCATGATCGTCGGTCGACGCTCGCCGCGGTTGACGAGGATCAATGCAAGCTGGCCGACCTTCGCCGAGCCTGACGGGGGTTCACGCAGGGAGGACGTCATGACCGAACGCCGCGCCGGCTACGACAGCAAAAGCGCAATCGATCCTCAAGACGTAGCCAACATGCTCGAGGCGATGAAGCAAATCGGTCTCGATATCTCCGTCCCCGCCGTCAACGAAGAAGCCCGGATCGGTAACGTCCTGTACGCCAGCGGCGGCTGCGACCCGCACGATTGCTCCGGCTTCAAGCCGGGAAGCTGCAGCGGCGTCACGTGCCCCACCAAGTCCAGCGCCTGTCCGACTGAATCGTGCTCGACGAAAGTCTGCGCCAACCATACGTGTCAAAGTGTGAGTTGCGAAAAAGTCTCCTGCAACAACTACCACCATTGGGAATCGCGGGCATCGACGCACGGCGCCTTGGTCGAAGCAATGTCCAGCCTGCCGGACGGATCCTGGTCGCAACTGTCGTCCCGTTCGCTCTCAGCACCCGATCGCGCGACCTGACGATTCCTGCCGGGGCGGCACAGCGATGAAGATCTCGGCCTACAATTGTCTGACCTCATCTTTCGTTCCGGGCAAGCATCTCGCGTTCAACGCGCTGACTGGTGCATTCCTGTCGCTGGATGACGAACGGCTCGACGACTACGCCACTCTGCTTCGGTCGATCGACGCCACGGGGTGCCCACCCGACCCCGTCAGGCCATTTCAGAAGACCTTGATCGAGAACGGCTTCGTCATTCCGGACGAATGCGACGAACAGGCCGAGATCAGCAACCGCTACCATCGCGGCAAGGCCGCCTCGCGCGGCCTTGGCCTCACCATCGCGCCGACCATCACATGCAACTTCGGATGCAGCTATTGCTTCCAGAGCCATTCGAACACCCGCATGGACGACGAACGAATCGACGATCTGCTGACGTTCGTGGAAGCCCGGCTGGAGGCCGGGACGTCGCTCAGCGTCACCTGGTTCGGTGGCGAGCCGCTTGGTGCGTTCGACGTGATCGAAAAACTGGCGCCCCGACTTCACGCGCTCGCGGTGGAGCGCGACTGCACGTTCGGGCACAGCATCATCACGAATGGCTACCTCCTGACGGAGCCGCGCGCTGCCTTCCTGGCAAGCATCCCGGGATTCGGGGATGCGCAGGTCACGCTCGATGGCGCAAGGAAGCACCACGATGCTCGTCGACCGACCCTTGCCGGCAACGGCACGTTCGATCGAATCCTGGAGAATCTGGTTGCCGCGGCCCGGCATATCCCGATCCTGGTGCGCGTGAATGTCGATCGTCGCAATATCGACGGAGTGGAAGATCTGCTGGATGCGCTCATCGAGCGTGGATTGCGCAACGTCGGCGTCTATCTCGGCCATGTCTGGCGCTACACTGACGAGGTCGGCGCGACGGATCTCCTTACCAAGGAGGAGTTCGCGGCCATCGAGACGCGATTCAAGTTTCTCAAGTTCCGCAAGGGATTCGCAATCGGGTCTTCGTTGCCGCAACCCAAACTCGGGGCGCTCTGCTCGGCGGACAGCAGCAACAGTTTCGTGCTTGGCCCGGGCGGCGGCATCTTCAACTGCTGGAATGAGGCCCACCGGGACGTGCATCAGGCGCCCGGCCGCTATAGTCCGGCGACGGAGCCGCACCCCGGCGATGTCAAGCAGCAATGGGCAGGGTATGAACCGTCGGCCAAGCCCGCATGCCGGAGCTGTCACGTCGCGCCGCTGTGCATGACGGGCTGTCCCTGGGAGGCGGCGAAACTGAACGACAGAGGCGACTGTATTTCGGCGCGCTTCAATCTCGCCGACCAATTGCGGTTGTACGATCTCGAGCAGTCCATTGCGCTCGCCGAAAAGGCGAGGCAACCGCCAGCGCGACGCACCGAGATCGTCTGAAGCGTTTCAGGGCGCCGACCGTCACTCCCCGATCAGCTTCAGCCACTCGTCTTCGGTCAGCACCTTGACGCCGTGCTTGTTGGCGTCCGCCAGCTTGGAGCCCGCTCCGGGGCCGGCGACGACGAGATCCGTCTTCTTCGAGACCGAGCCCGACACCTTTGCCCCCAGACGTTCTGCCGTGGCCTTGGCTTCGTCCCGCGTCATCTTCTCCAGCGATCCCGTGAACACCACGGTCTTGCCGGCGACCGCCGAATTGCTCTTCGGCTTCTCGGCGTCGACGATCTCGACCTCCCTGGTCAGCCGCTCGACGATGCCGCGGTTGTGGCTCTCGCCGAAATAATCGGCGATGCTCTTGATCACGGTGTCGCCGATCTGGTCGAGCGCGTCCATCTCCGCGATCGCCTCCTCGTCGCCCTTGGCGACCTTGAGGCAGGCATCGTGGAAGGCATCCCACGAGCCGTAGCCGCGTGCCAGGGCCAGCGCCGTGGTCTCGCCGACATGGCGCATGCCGAGCGCGTAGATGAAGCGCTCCAGCGCGATCCTGCGCCGGCTCTCGATCGCGCCGAACAGGTTGCGCACCGAGGTTGCGCCGTAGCCTTCGACCTCCTCGAGCTTGAGCTTGGCGTTGCGCTTCTCCAGGGTGAAGATGTCGGCGGGCTCCTTCACCCAGCCTTCATCGAAGAAATATTGGAGCTGCTTTTCACCCAGGCCGTCGATGTCGAAGGCTCGCCGCGAGACGAACAGCTTGAGGTGCTCGATCTTCTGATAGGGACAGGCGAACTCGCCGGTGCAGCGGGCGCGCGAGCCCTCCTCGCCCGTTGCCGTCTCCTCACGCACGACGTCGGTGTGGAGGGGACACGGGCACTTCTTCGGGAAGTGGAATTCCTTGGCGGTCTTCGGCCGCTTGTCGAGGACGACGTCGACCACCTGCGGGATGACGTCGCCGGCGCGCTGGATCACCACGGTGTCGCCGATCCGGATGTCGCGGCCTTCGCGCAACACCTCGCCCTTGTTGCCGATGCCCTTGATGTAGTCCTCGTTGTGCAGCGTGACGTTCTGCACGATGACGCCGCCGACGCCGACCGGCTCGAGCTTGCCGACCGGCGTGAACGAGCCGGTGCGGCCGACCTGGATCTCGATGTCGCGCAGCACCGTCATGGCGCGCTCGGCGGGGAATTTGTGCGCGATGCCCCAACGCGGCGTGCGCGAGACGAAGCCGAGCCGCTCCTGCCAGTCGATGCGATCGACCTTGTAGACGACACCGTCGATGTCGTAGTCGAGCCGGGCGCGCTGCTCCTCGATCGCATGATGAAAGGCCAGCAGCCCCTCGACGGAATGGCACAGCTTGGTCAGCGGATTGGTCCTGAAGCCGCAGCGCTCGAACCAGTGGATCATGCCGCTCTGCGTATCTTCCGGCATCGCACTCATCTCGCCCCACGCATAGGCGAAAAAGCCGAGCGGGCGCGAGGCGGTGATGGTCGGGTCCTTTTGCCGCAAGGAGCCTGCGGCCGAGTTGCGCGGGTTGGCGAAGATGGTGCCGCCCTCCGCCTTCTGCCGCTCGTTGAGCGCGAGGAAGGCCTTCTTGGTCATGTAGACCTCGCCCCGCACCTCGCAGATGTCGGGGACGTTGCGGCCCTTCAGCTTCTGCGGCACGTCTTCGAGCGTGCGGATGTTGGCGGTGACGTCCTCGCCGACCGCGCCGTCGCCGCGCGTCGCGGCGGTAACGAGCTCGCCGCCCTCGTAGCGCAGCGACATCGACAGGCCATCGATCTTCGGTTCGGCCGAGAAGTTGATCTTGTCGTCATCGAGCTTCAGGAAGCGAACGATACGGCCGACGAAGTCGCGCACGTCCTCTTCCGCAAAGGCGTTGTCGAGCGACAGCATGGGCACGGCATGCCGGACTTTCCTGAAGCGGCCTGATGGCGCCGCGCCGACCTTCTGCGAGGGGGAGTCCGCGGTGACGAATTCGGGAAAGCGCTTCTCGATCGCATTGAAGCGCTGCCGCAGCGCGTCGTACTCGGCGTCGGTGACGGTGGGCGCGTCCTCTTGATAGTAGCGCTCGTTGTGCCCCTCGATCTCGAGCGCGAGCCGCATGTGCTCGACCTTGGCCTGCGCCTTGGTGAGATCGGCGACATCGCGCGGCGGTGCTGCTTTGGATTTTGCTGCTCTGGCCATCATACTAAAGGTTCTAGCGCGTCGTTCCGGGATGGTCCGAAGGACCAGACCCGGAACCTCGAGATTCCGGGTTCGCACTTCGTGCGCCCTGGAATGATCGTAGGGAGGGGCTCATGGCTTACTACGTCTATATTCTAGCAAGCCGGCGAGACGGGGCAATCTACATCGGCATCACCAATGACCTTGCACGCCGCGTTTACGAGCATCGAATCAAGGCCGTGCCGGGCTTCACAGCAAAATACAACATCACGCAGCTCGTTTGGTTCGAGGTCTACGATGATCCGATCTCAGCAATCTCACGCGAGAGAGAACTCAAGAAGTGGAAGCGGGCCTGGAAAATTCGGCTGATCGAGAAGGACAATCCAAACTGGAATGATGTGTACGAATCGATCTGCAACTAAGAAGCCATTCCGGAGCGGCTTCGAGACCCGAGCCCGGAATCTCGAGATTCCGGGTTCGATGCTTCGCATCGCCCCGGAATGACGGGTGAAAACTAGGCCGTCGCCGCCTTGAGCAGCCGCTCCGCCGCCGCCCGCGCCTCAGCCGTGATCTCGGCGCCGGCCAGCATGCGGGCGATCTCCTCGCGGCGGTGGTCGGCGGCCAGCGCGTTGACGCGGGTGGCGACGCGCTTGCCCTTGTCGAGGGCGTCCTTGGAGATGAGCAGGTGCTGGTCGGCGCGGGCGGCGACCTGCGGGGCATGGGTCACGGCCATCACCTGTACCTTGCCGGCAAGCCGCGCCAGGCGGCCGCCGATCGCGTCGGCGACGGCACCGCCGACGCCGGTGTCGATCTCGTCGAAGACAAGGGTCGGTGCCGAGCCGCGGTCGGACAGCACGACCTTGAGCGCGAGCAGGAAGCGCGACAGCTCGCCGCCGGAGGCGACCTTCATCAGCGGCCCCGGCTTGGTGCCCGGATTGGTCTGCACCCAGAACTCGACGCGATCGAAGCCTTGCGGCCCTGGGGCGGCCTCGTCGGTCTCCACCTGGGTCATGAATTTGGCGCGTTCGAGCTTGAGCGGCGCGAGCTCGGCATTGACGGCCTTGTTGAGTTTCTCCGCCGATTTCTGCCGCACCAGCGACAGCTTCTTGGCGGCGGCCGCATAGCGGCTGTCTGCCTCGATCGCGACCTGCTCCAGCTTCTTCAAACGCGAGGCGCCGGCATCGATCAGCACGACATCGGCGGCGTATTTGGCGGCAAGCGCGGCAAGGCCGTCGACCGGCGTCGAATATTTGCGCGAGGCCGCTCGCAAGGCGAACAGCCGCTCCTCGATGCGTTCGAGCTCCGCCGGATCGAAATCGGTTGCGGCGAGCGCCGCCTGGAGATGCTGGTCGGCCTCCTCCAGCGCGTTGATCGCAGCGTCGATCGCCTTGACCGCTGGCTCGACCAGCGCCGGCGAGTTGATCCCGCGCCGCTCCAGCCGCCGCACCGCGGCCGACAGCGCCGCAACCGGCGAATGATTGCCGCCGACCGCCTCCTGCGCCTCGCGCAGATCGGAGGCGATCTTCTCGCCCTGCATCATGGTGGTGCGGCGCGAGGCCAGCGCCGTCTCCTCGCCGTCCTTGGGCGCCAGCTGCTTCAGCTCGTCGGAGGCGTGGCGCAGATAATCGGCCTCGCGCGCGGCATGCTCCATGGCGGCGCGATGCTCCTCCAAAGCGGTGTTGGCGGTGCGGCGCGCCTCCCAAAGCGATTCGACCGCGGCAACGTCCTTCTCGAGGCCGGCGAAGGCATCGAGCAGGCGGCGGTGAGTGGCCGCATCGACCAGCGCGCGCTCGTCATGCTGGCCGTGGATCTCGACCAGCGCGGCGCCGACCGCCTTCAGCGTCTGCACGCTGATCGACTGGTCGTTGATGAAGGCGCGGGTGCGGCCGTCGGCGAGTTGCACCCGGCGCAAGATCATCTCGCCGGTATCGTCGAGGCCGTTCTCGGCCAGGATCTTTGCTGCGGGGTGATTCTTGGGGACATCGAACACGGCGGTGACCTGCCCCTGCTCCGCGCCGTGGCGCACGAGGCCGGCGTCGCCGCGGCCGCCGAGCGCCAGCGCAAAGGCATCGAGCAGGATGGACTTGCCCGCACCGGTCTCGCCGGTCAGAACCGCGAGGCCGGAGGCGAATTCGATATCGAGCCGTTCGATCAGGACGATGTCACGGATCGACAGACGCGCCAGCATGGAACCAAATTTCCTAGCCGAGACCCATCTTCTTGAAGGTCCGGCTGATCCAGGACCCCTGATTCTCGCTCGGCTCGAGACCGCCGGATTTTACAAGATTATAGGCGTCCTTGTACCAGCGGCTGTCAGGAAAATTGTGTCCAAGCACGGCCGCCGCGGTCTGCGCCTCGCCGACGATGCCGATCGCCATATAGGCCTCGGTCAGCCGGAACAGCGCCTCCTCGACATGGCGGGTGGTCTGGTATTGCGTGACGACAGTCTTGTAGCGGTTGATCGCGGCCGTGTAGTCGCGCTTCTGGGCGTAGTAGCGGCCGACATTCATTTCCTTGCCGGCGAGCTGGTCGCGCGCGCCCTCGATCTTGGCCTTGGCCGAGGTCGCATATTCGGAGGTCGGATATTTGCGCACCACCTCTTCCAGGGCGGCGATCGCTTTCTCGGTGCGCGCCTGGTCGCGGCTGATGTCCGGGATCTGGTCGTAGTGGGAGGCAGCGATCAGGTACTGCGCATAGGCGGCGTCCGGGCTGCCGGGATGCAGCGTGACGTAGCGGGTGGCGGCACCGATACAGCCGTCATAGTCACCGCCTTGGTAGGACGCGTAGGCCGACATCAGCAGCGATTTGCGGGCCCAGTCGGAATAGGGATGCTGGCGGTCGACCTCTTCGAACTTCTTGTTCGCCGCCTTCATGTCCTTCTTCTCGTTCATGAGGTACAGGCCCTCATTATAGATCTTGTCGGCGGGCTCCTCGACGAAGGTGTCGTCCTTGGCGGTGAACTTGTCCCAGAGAGAGCCGGTGCCGCAGCCGGCCAGCGGCAGCGCCAGCATGAAGAGGATGGCCGCCTGGACCAGTCGACCGGCTCCGACCGAGAGATATCCGCGCGTCATACGCTGTGCCGACATGAGTTCTGCCTTGACGCCCTGTGATGCGGTGCCCGCCAGCCCATGAACTCCGCCATGGGCGCGAAATGTGACCGTGGTGCCTGCCATGCGACCACGCCGATCCATCCGAAAAACGATCGCTAACTAACCGGATAGGCAGGCATTTCGCCCGGATTAAGGCGAACGCGCCGCAATCCTAGCCGATCACGGTTACCAGGAGTTTCCCGGGGGCTGCCAACCGAACGCCCAGGGAGACCGTCTCTCTAGGAGACATCCGGTCCGAACGCCGCAGCGATCCGACCGCCGACGATCCCGCGACCGACTTCGCCGACGGGACGGGCGGTGCGGCGGGCAGCCTCGCCCTCGACCACCCGCCAGGCGGTACGGTCGGCGAGCAGCGCGGTCAGGACGGCGTGATTGAGCTTGTGGCCGCCACGAACCGAGCGGTAGGCGCCGAGCAGCGGCAGGCCAGCCAGCGAGAGATCGCCGATCACGTCCAGCACCTTGTGGCGGGCGCATTCATCGGCGTAGCGCAGGCCCTCGGCATTGAGCAGCCGCTCGTCGTCGAACACGACGGTGTTGTCGAACGAGGCGCCGAGGGCATAGCCCGCGCTCCAGAGCCGCGCGACATCGCACATCAGACCGAAAGTCCGGGCCCTGCCGACTTCGCGGCGGAAACCTTCCGGATTGAGGTCGAAGGCGTAGCTCTGCTGGCCGATGACGGGATTGCTGAAGTCGATCTCGACCTCGACGCGGAACCCGCTGGCGTGAGGCCTGATCTCGCCGAAGGAGTCGCCAATCTTGACTGAGATCGGCTTCAAGACCTGAATGAGGCGGCGCTGCGCCGGCTGGGTAACGATGCCGGCTTGATCGATCGCCGCGATGAAGGCAGCGGCGCTGCCATCCATGATCGGTACTTCGGGCCCATCGACCTCGATGGTGGCGTTGTCGACGCCCATGCCTCGCAGTGCAGCAAGGACGTGCTCGGCGGTGGATACCAGCGGACCGTTGCGATCACCGAGGACGGTGGCGAAGTCGGTCGCAATCACCTGCTCCGCCGTCGCCTGGACTTCGCGGTCACTTCCCTCAAGTCCCGTCCGGACAAAAATGAAACCCGCGTCGACAGGCGCCGGCCCAAGCGTGAGAGTGACTGGGAGACCGGAATGAACGCCCACGCCTGCCACCGAGGCTTGCGCACGAAGCGTTGTTTGCCGGTTGAATTTCATCAGGAACCGCCCCACTACGACCATCGCGACTTATACGAGACCCACCTGGCCGGCCACTGCCGACGCCCCGCGAATCCGTATCCCCAAGTCACGCCAAACCATAGTCACTGCCCCAAACAGCGCCAACTCACGCTTTTTTACCGATTGTTACCCCAAACCTGCCGTATTCGCGCCAAGGCTTAACCAAATTGCGCCGAGGTTTTGGGCCGCTGCCGGCAGCTTTATTGAACCACCGAATGCATAATTAATGATTTAAAATCAGTTGCTTGGTTGCAGAACCCGGATGACCCCGGTGCAAAAGGAAAGGCCCCGGCAAGCTTGCTGCCGGGACCTTTTTTCGTCTGCCTTATTGTAACAATCCTCAGGTCGCCTGCCGCCGCAGGAAGGCCGGGATATCAAGATGGTCGTCACCCTGTGGTGCCGGCGCAACAGGTGCGGGGCGGCCGTGCATATCGAGACCCTGCGGCGCGGGACGGCGAGCGTACTCGGACACCGGCTCGTTGGATGCGATCTGCTGCGCCACGGTCTTCTGCGGCCGGCGTTCGGGCAGCGGCGGCATGGCAGGACCAGCGGTGCGAGCAGCCACCGGCGGCTCGCTTTCCTCGTCGCGGCGGCCGAGGCCGACATTGGCGAGGCGCTGCAGCAGCGACAGGCGGCTCTTCTGGGGAGTCTCATCTTCGACTTCGCCGCGGGCCTGACGAATCTCGGCCTGGGCCGGCATCGGCAGCTCCTCGATGCGCGGCATCCGCGGCGTACGGACCGGCGGACGCTCGGCCTGCGGGGGGATGAAGTTCTCGGGCGTCATCGGCTCCTGCATCGCAACCGGGGCCATCTCAGGCTCGGGGAAAAGGGTCGGCTTCTGCGCGATCGGCCGCACGGTGACATCGCCATAGGTTTGCGGCGCAGGGTTCTGCGGGACCTCGGCAACGGCAGCGGCGATGGCGGCGAGCGCAGCGCGCTCGACGTTCGGACGGGCCGGACCAGGGGCCGGAGCCGGCGCGGCAGCCGGGGGCTGCGCTTCCAGCTTCTGGGCGCGCTCGGCCAGACGCTGGTTGTCGGCCCGGAGCCGGGCGGTCAGGTCGGCGAGACGGCTCTCGGCAGCGGCGGCCGGTGCGGCAGCCTGCTGCACCTGCGGTGCCGGGTTCGCGACCGGAGCGGAGGTCGCCTGGCTGTTGCGGGCGATCGCGGCCTGCTCGATGCCGGTGGCGACCACCGAGACGCGGATCAGGCCGTCGAGCGCTTCGTCGAAGGTCGCACCCACGATGATGTTGGCGTCCTGGTCGACTTCCTCGCGGATGCGGGTCGCGGCCTCGTCGACCTCGAACAGAGTGAGATCCTTGCCGCCGGTGATGGAGATAAGGAGGCCCTTGGCGCCCTTCATCGAGCTGTCGTCGATCAGCGGGTTGGCGATCGCGGCTTCCGCGGCAGTCAGCGCGCGCTTGTCGCCGGAGGCTTCGCCGGTGCCCATCATCGCCTTGCCCATCTCCCTCATCACCGCCCTCACGTCGGCGAAGTCGAGGTTGATCAGGCCTTCCTTGACCATCAGGTCGGTGATGCAGGCAACGCCCGAATAGAGCACCTGGTCGGCCATTGCGAAGGCATCGGCGAAGGTGGTCTTCTCGTTGGCGACCCTGAACAGGTTCTGGTTCGGGATGATCAGGAGCGTATCCACGACCTTGTGCAGCTCGGCGATGCCGGCTTCAGCCGTGCGCATGCGGCGGCCGCCTTCGAAATGGAAAGGCTTGGTGACGACGCCGACGGTGAGGATGCCCATGTCGCGCGCGGTCTTGGCGATCACGGGCGCAGCACCCGTGCCAGTGCCGCCGCCCATGCCGGCGGTGACGAACACCATGTTGGCGCCCGAGAGATGATCGCGCAGCTCGTCGATCACCTCTTCCGCCGCCGCGGCGCCGACGTTCGGCTGCGAGCCGGCGCCGAGGCCTTGCGTGACCGCCGTGCCCATCTGCACGATGCGCTGCGCCTTCGACATCGTCAGCGCCTGCGCGTCGGTGTTGGCGACCACGAAGTCGACACCCTGGAGGCCCGCCGTGATCATGTTGTTGACGGCGTTGCCGCCGGCGCCGCCGACGCCGAACACGGTGATCCGGGGCTTCAGTTCGTGAATATCAGGAACATTGATGCTGATGGTCATGGTTGCTGCCTCTCGATCACGCGCGCGTGGGTTCGCCCCGGCCGGCGGCCGCGGGAGTTGGTGAAAAACGAAGATTGCGGAAAGCAGTCATTAGAAGCCCTCGCGTAGCCATCGTCCGACCTTTCCGAAATATCCGCCGGTCCCTGTCTTGGCCTGCTGCCGCGTATGCCGCGGTTCGACATGTTCGAGGTGAACATATTGCGGGTAGACGAGGAGCCCGGCCGGCACCGCGAACGCAGCGTTCTTCGCCTCGTTGGGCAGCCGGCCGAAACCGAGCGGACGGCCGACCCGGACGGGCCGGCCGAGAATCTGGGTGCCGAGCTCGACGAGGCCGGTCAACTGGGAGGCGCCGCCCGAGAGCACGACGCGGCCCTTGGGCTCCGCGGCGAAGGGCGAATCCTTCAGCTTGTCCCGAACCATTTCGAAGACTTCCTCGGCACGGTGCTTGACGATGTTGGCGATGGTGGCGCGGGAGACGATCTGCGGCAGATCCTGCTCGTCACCGGCTGTCGGCACAGACATCAGCTCACGCGAGTCCGATCCGCCGGTGATGACGGTCCCATATAACGTCTTGATTCGCTCGGCATCGGCAATGGTCGCCGAGAGTCCGCGCGCGAGATCCATCGTGATGTGTTGCCCGCCGACCGCAAAGCCGGCCGCGTGCACGAAGCGCCCGCCTGAATAAACGGCAATCGTGGTGGTGCCCGCGCCCATCTCGACGACCGCAGCACCGAGATCGGCCTCGTCGTCGGTCAGCACCGACAGGCCGGCCACATAGGGACTCGCCGCCATGGCTTCGACATTGATGTGGCAGCGCTCCACCGCCAGCATCAGGTTGCGCGCCACCGTGGCGTCGCAGGTGACCACGTTCATGTCGACGCCGAACTGATGCGCGACCATGCCGCGGGGATCGCGGATGCCCTTGACGCCGTCGAGCGTGTAGCCGACCGGCAGCGCATGCAGCACCGTGCGGCCTTCGCCGGTGGCGTGGCGCATGCCGGTTGAGGTGACGCGGCTGACGTCGGCCGGGGTCACCGCGCCGCCACGGATGTCGGCGGCGGCTTCGACCAGCTGGCCGGAGAGCCGGCCGCCCGAGACCGAGAGCAGCACCGAGTCGACCCGCACCTTGGCCATCTTCTCCGCGAGCCCGACGGCCTGGCGCACTGCCTGCTCGCATTCATTGAGATCGATCACCGCGCCGGCCTTCATGCCGCGCGACTGGATCTGGCTGTAGCCGATCAATTCCACCGCGTGGGTGCGGCCGCGCAGCGCATCGCTCGGCGGCGACGGCTTCAGCCGTGCGATCATGCAGGCAATCTTGCTGGTGCCGATGTCGAGACATGCGACGAGGCCGCCGCGCTTGTGCGGCATCGGGCGCGTCTTCGGCGTCTGGGTGCGATCGAGACCGGTCATGCGGAATCCCCGGCCTTCTTTTTCTTCTTGTCCTTGAACAGCTCCTCGCGCGCCTTGGCGGCGTCCTCGGACAGCTGCACCACCAGCCGATCGGGCAGGCGCATGTCGACGGCGACGATGTCGCGGGAGAACAGCCTGTCTTCCCGGTCGAGCTTCGAGAGCATCGCAAGCGCGTTGCCGACGTCCTGCTCCGGCAGGCGAATGTCCAGGCCATCCTTGAGCCGCAGATTCCAGCGCCGCTCGCCAACGAAGATCGCGGCTTTGGTGATCGAATTGACTTGCGGATAGCGCGCCAGCAGCGCCAGGAAATCGCGGGCCTGCGTTTCGGCGCCCTTGCCGACCACGAGGGGCAACGTCAGGAAGCGGCGCGAGACGTAGGGCTCGAGCACGGCGCCGTCATCGGCGATGACGGAGAGGCGGCCGGCCTCCTGCCACAGCGCGAATGCCTTGCGCTCGGTGAGCTCGATCATGAGCCGGCCCGGATAGAGCTTCAGCACGGTCGCATCAGCGATCCAGGGATTGGCCTTGAGCTTGTCGCGCACCGCGTCGGCATCGAGAAACAGCAGCGAGGAACGGCCGCTGATGCCGCCGATCGCAAGGATCTCGTCCTGGGTGAGCTGCTTGCGGCCGTTGATCACGACGGAGGTGATGCGGAAGCCGGCGGAATTGGCCAGCGCGTTGCGCGCGTCGCCGACCGCGGTGGTGAAGTCCTGGAGATGGCCGCCCTTGACGATGCCGAAGCCGCAGCTTCCGATCAGGAGCAGCACGGTCATGCTGAGGCCGACCCGGTGCGGCAGATAGCGCTCGACCAGCGCAACCATTCGCGGCGGCGGCTCGCGCTCGACGACCGCCTTGGCGCGGCTCCTGGATTTCGCTTTGTCCTCGGCGGCAGTGCGCGCCGCGGCGCGCTTGTCCTGCACCCACTCGCGCAACAGCACGACCGCTCCGATCGCGGCCGCCTTCAGGTCAGCTTGGGGCCTCAGCGATCTGAAAAGCGACCGGGTGAGGCTTCCTGCTCCATCCATTGCACGAGCTCGTCAACAGTTTGCCCGCGACATCGCGCGGATCCTGGCGAACATGACGTCTCGGACATGCCGGGCCGGGTGCTGGTCTTCAGCAGAAGAAAACCTCTCCCCTTCAAAGCGTACGCTGGAGGTGACATCACCCGCGACAGCTCACGCGCCGGCAGCCAAAGCGCCATATGCGCCGCCAGCGTTAACCTTCGGACGTCCTGGTAAACAAAAGGTAAAGTTCGTTAACGAACTGCGCATTTTGCCCCGCGATGTGAGGCATTTGCGCCGCGATGTCCGGCATTTTACCGGTTTTGGTCGCCAAACCGGGCGGTTTCGCCCCTCCGGCCGTTAACCAGTCCCGACTATTTCCGCACGCGCTGCCCGGCGAGCTCGACCAGGCCGCGCAGGAAGTCGACGAATTCGATACCTTCGGCTTTCAGCGCCTTGGGGTAGAGCGAAGACTTGGTCAGCCCGGGCAGCGTGTTCGTTTCGAGATAGACGAGCCCCTTGTTCGAGACGATGAAGTCCGACCGGGAATAGCCGGCGCAGGACATCGCACGATGGGCCAGCATCGCCTGCTCCTTCAGCGCGGCGGTGATCTCGGGTGCGAAGCGGCCCGGGCAGATCTCCTGGGTCGACTTCAGGAGATATTTCGCCGCATAGTCGAAGCTGCCCTCGCCCGGAATGATCTCGATCGGCGGCAGCGAGATGATCGACCCATCGGGCCGCTCCAGCACGCCGCAGGTCGCCTCCACGCCGGCGATGTAGGGCTCGATGACATACTCTTCGTGCTTGGCTGCATTGCGCACGGCGACAAGATCCTGCTTGGCGTTGACGAAGATCAGGCCGTAGCTCGATCCGTCGCGCGCCGGCTTCGCGATCAATCTTCCGTATTCGGCGAACGCCTCGTCGATGTTCGCGAGCGCAATGTTCGCCGGCGGCGTCACGCCGCCGAGCGCGGCAAACCGCTTGGCCGCGATCTTGTCGAAGGCGAGATGCGAAGATGCCGAACCCGAGCCCGTGAAGGGCACGCCGCGCGCCTCGCACATCACCTGCAATTCGCCGTTCTCCGCACGCCCGCCGTGCAGGCCGAGCACCAGTACGCGCCCTTCCGACTTGGCCCTATCGAGCGCCTGTTCCAGCGGGATGCCTGATGTGCCCGGCTTGAACTCGTCCTCGAATGGACGGGCATGTTCGAGCAGCTGCTTCGAATGCACGACATGCACCTTGTCCTCGACGTCCCACCACCAAAGGTCGGCCTCGGGCAACGCCTGATGCAGCGCCTGGGCTGAGGCGACCGAAACCAGACGCTCCCGGTTGGAGCCGCCGAACAGGATGGTGATGCGCATGGTCATAATCTTTCTCGTTCGTCATTCCGGGGCGCGACGAGGTCGCGAACTACGGTGCGCAACTGCATACCTGAGAATCCATACATCCACGGCCGCCTGATCGATTCCGGGCTCTCGCTTCGCGAGCCCCGGAATGACGGTGATCATGAAACCCCGATCCGCTTGATTTCCCATTGCAGCTCAATTCCGGAATTCGCCTTCACGCGCTCGCGCACCGTCTCGCCCAGCGTCTCGATGTCGTGCGCCGTGGCCTCGCCCGTGTTGATCAGGAAATTGCAGTGCATCTCGGAGACCTGCGCGCCGCCGACGCGCAAGCCGCGGCACCCGGCGGCGTCGATCAGTTTCCATGCGGAGTGTCCCGGCGGATTCTTGAAGGTCGAGCCGCCGGTCTTCTCCCGGATCGGCTGCGCCGTCTCGCGATGCGTCTGCACCTCCGCCATGCGCGCGCGGATTGCTTCCGCATCCCTGAGCTCGCCGCGAAAACGGGCGGAGGTGAAGATGATGGAGGGATCGACGCCGCTGTTGCGGTAGACGAACTTCATGTCGACGTTGGAGAAGACATGCTTCGTGCCGTCGCGCCCCACGCCCCTCGCCTCGATCAGCACGTCCTTGGTCTCGCCGCCATTGGCGCCCGCATTCATGCGCAATGCGCCGCCGATGGTCCCGGGAATGCCGAAATAGAACTCGAGCCCGCCGATATTCGCGGACGCCGCCACTTCCGCCACGCGCTTGTCGAGCGCTGCCGCGCCGGCGGTGACGACGTCTCCGCTCGCACTCGCCTCTCCGAAGGCGCGCGGCGACAGGCGGATCACGACGCCCGCAATGCCGCCGTCGCGCACGATCAGGTTGGAGCCGACGCCGACGACATGGACCGGAATGTCGGGAGCGAGATGCGCGAGGAAATAGGCGAGATCGTCCTCGTCCGCCGGCGTGAACAGCACCTGCGCCGGCCCCCCGACACGAAACCAGGTGAGATCGGCCAGCGGCTGGTTGGCGAGCAAGCGGCCGCGCAAATTTGGCATCGCGGCTTTCAGCGAGGGGGTGATGTCGGGGAAGCTCATGCGATTGCGCCGCCTCCGCGAAAATCCAGCGCGTGTAGGGCAGGCGCATTGCTTCTATTCCCTTCCCCCTTGTGGGGGAGAGTCAGGAAGAGGGGTAGCGCCAAGCGAGGTCGGAGTTCGTGGCTACCCCTCTCGCCCACCCTCCTCCACAAGGGGGAAGGGAGCGCAGTGTGCTTCATGGCGAACAGCGAAATCACAATCACCGCCCTACCCCAGCGCCTTCAATTCACCGGGCAATGCATACGCCCATTGCGTGATGTTGCCGGCCCCAAGGCACACGACGAGATCGCCGGGCTTCGCAAGCCCCTTGACGATCCCCGCGAGCTCCGAGGCCGCCGGCAACGGGATCACCTCGCGGTGGCCGTGGGCGTGCAGGCCCGCGACGAAATGGTCGCGATCGATGCCCTCGATCGGCGCTTCGCCTGCGGCGTAGACCTCGGCAACGACCACCGCGTCTGCATCGCTGAAACAGGTGCAGAACTCCTCGAACAGCGATTGCAGGCGCGTGTAGCGATGCGGCTGCACCACGGCGATCACCTTGCCGGTGTAGGAATCGCGTGCCGCCTTCAGCACCGCCGCGATCTCGACGGGATGATGCCCGTAATCGTCGATGATTGTGACGCCGTTCCACTCGCCGGTCTTGGTGAAGCGGCGCTTGACGCCGCCGAAGCCCGCGAGCGCCTTGCGGATCGCATCGTCGGAGACGCCGAGCTCGTGCGCGACCGCAATTGCAGCCGTCGCATTCGAGGCGTTGTGCCGTCCCGGCATCGGCAGCGCGAGGTCGGCGATCTCATGCACAGCCCCGCTCTTGCGGTCACGGATCACGACGTTGAATTTCGAGCCGCCGCCGCCCGCGGTGAGATCGACCAGGCGCGCATCGGCCTGCGGGTTTTCGCCGTAGGTGATGATGCGGCGGTCCTCGATCTTGCCGACGAGGCTCTGCACCACGGGATGATCGATGCACATCACGGCAAAGCCGTAGAACGGCAGGTTCTCGACGAAGTGCCGGAACGCGTCCTGCACGGCCTCGAAGGTCTTGAAATGATCGAGATGCTCGGGGTCGACATTGGTGACGATCGCCACATCCGTCGGCAGCTTCAGGAACGTGCCGTCGCTCTCGTCGGCTTCGACCACCATCCAGTCGCCGGCCCCAAGGCGCGCATTGGAGCCATAGGCGTTGATGATGCCGCCGTTGATGACGGTGGGATCGAGCCCGCCTGCGTCGAGCAGCGTGGCGACCATCGTGGTCGTCGTGGTCTTGCCGTGGGTGCCGGCGATGGCGACGCAGCTCTTCATCCGCATCAGCTCGGCCAGCATCTCGGCGCGGCGCACCACGGGAATGCGCTTCTGCCGCGCGGCCACCAATTCCGGATTGTCGCGCTTGATCGCCGACGACACGACCACGACCTCGGCACCGCCGATATTCTCGGCCTTGTGGCCGACCGAAACCGTCGCCCCCTTCTTGCGCAAGCGGTCGAGATTGTAATTGTCGGACGCATCCGAGCCCTGCACGACATAGCCGAGATTGACCAGCACCTCGGCGATGCCGCTCATGCCGATCCCGCCGATCCCGACGAAGTGAATGGGTCCGATCTCGCGCGGCAGTCTCATGGCTGTATCTCTGTCTATCCTTGCCCGCCCGGCATTCAAGCCTGAACCGGCCGGCGGCGAATCTCCTCCACTTCTTGCAAGACCGGACGCACCGGGACAAGCCCGGTGCTGTCGCCAAGCCCGGCAATTTCAGGCTGGAATGCCCCATTTTGGCCGGTTTCCCGGACTGCACGGCCCGCCGCCCGATCCGGGGACGGGAACGGGTCACTCTGGATGTCAGATGGCGCCGATGCGCGCGGCCGCTTCGTCCTGGAACTCCAGCACGCGAAGATAGTTGCGAAGGCGATTGGCCTCGAGCGCGCTCACGAGCCTGTTCTGGTGATACGGCAACAAGAGATCGGCGAGCGCCGCGCTCCAGGGCGCGTCGAGATCGAAGATCACGCCGAGCCCGAACACCGCCGGGATCTCGGCAAAGCCGAACTCTCTTCCATCCCTGAGCGCCTCGGCGAGAAAGTCGTCGATCGCCGTCATCACGCCATTGCGCGGGCCGCCCGAAACCTTGGCGATCGCGAACTGACCCATGCCGCGGAATCCGCGCCCGTCGACCAGCCGGTCCTGGCCCAGAACTACGCCGGCCTCGAAGCTATGGGCATGGCGATATTCCCCGGGGATTTTCTCGGGCGCGTAGTAGAGGTCGCGCCGCGCCCACGGCCAGCCGATGTCGTGCAAGAACACCAGCAGCGGCCTGCCGGCGCGACGGCTGATCGCATCGATGTGGCCGAGCTCGTTGTAGACCGTGTACCAGTTGTGATCGCCATCGACGACCCAGGCATCGGCCTCGTCGACATCGACGAGCGCCTCCAGGCTCGCTTTTGCGAGATGGCGAACGTCCGGGCTGATCTTCAGCCACTCCATGAATTCGCGCTTCGGCGACGGATCGATGGTGGTGAGCCGCCCACCGCGCGCGCGGCAATGCTCGGCGAGGAAGGGCGACATCCCGCCGTATTCCGAACCGATCTCGACGATCTCTCGTGCATCCGCCAGCGCGAGCGCCTCGAGGATAAGGTCGGAGAACTCCGAGAGGGAATGAATCAGCAGGCCTGCCACGGGCAAATCCTCCGCCTTGTAAGGGAGTAAGCAGCGTGATCGGCCCGGCCGCACGCGACCATCGAGCCGAAAGAGCTGTCCGTGATCTTGTACGGCGCGCGGCCTAAATTCCGGCGGTCTTCACCACGAGGTCGGCGAGCCTTTCGGCGGCGTCGAGCCGCCCCGCCCCCTTGGCGGCCGCGGCCATGGCGGCAAGGCGCGCGGGCTCTGCGGCGAAGGCGGAGATTTCGGACGCCAGCCGGTCGGAGGTGAATTCGGTCTGCGGGATGCGGATCGCACCGTCGACCTTGGCCAGCACGCCGGCATTGGCGAACTGGTCCTGGTCGATCGAACCCGGCAGCGGCACCAGGATGGAGGGCCGGCCGATCGCCGCAAGCTCGGCGACGGTGCCGGCGCCGGAGCGCGACACGACGAGATGGTTGGAGGCGAGCCGTGCCGGAAGGTCGGTGAAGAATGGCGCGAGCTCGGCCTTGATCTTGAGCTTGTCGTAGACCGCACGCACGCGGCTCATGTCCTCTTCGCGCACCTGCTGGGTGAGGACGAGGCGGCTCCATAAGGCGGGCTCGAGCCGCTCGATCGCGCCCGGCACGATGTCGGCCATGATACGCGCGCCCTGGCTGCCGCCGACGACGAGCAGGCGCAGCGGACCGTTCGCTTCAGGCGCGACGTAGGGCACGGCGGCCGCAGCTAGGATCGCGGGACGCATCGGCGTGCCGACCATCGTGGTTTTCGCCGACAGTGCCGGATCACGGTCGAGCACGCCGGGCAATGACGTCGCGATGGCGCGGACGTGGCTCGACAGGAACCGGTTGGCGCGGCCGAGCACGGCGTTGGCGTCGTGGATGATGCTGGGCACGCCGGCGAATTTCGCCGCGACGAGCGGCGGCAGCGTCGGATAGCCGCCGAAGCCGACGACAGCAACCGGTTTCAATCGCTTGATCAGGGCATAGGCAGAGAGCGTGCCGGCCGCGAGCGTGAGACCGGCAAAAGCGAGCTGAAACGGATTGCGGCCGCGCGCGGTCTCGCTTCTGACGACGTCGATCATGTCCTTGCTGAACAGGCCGCTGTAGCGCAGCGCGCGCTCGTCGGTGACGAGACGGACGTGAAAGCCGCGCCGGATCAACTCGACCCCGAGTGCCTCGGCCGGAAACAGATGGCCGCCGGTGCCGCCCGCGGCGAGAAGAATCAGGGGGGACGTGTCCATGATCAGGGAGTTCTACATTGTCTCGGCCGTCATTGCGAGCGAAGCGAAACAATCCAGTGTCCCTCCGTGGCGACAGGCTGAATTGCGTCGTCGTTTCGCTCTACGCAATGACGAGTCAGGCGTAACTCCGCATCGCTTCGGCGTGACCGCTCGCCTCGACCTCGGTGCGCGGGCGCTGCCGCGTCAGCGCCAGCATCATGCCGACGCCGTAAGCCAGCGACACCATCGAGGAGCCGCCATAGGAGATGAACGGCAGCGTCATGCCCTTGGCGGGGATGAGCTGGAGGTTGACCGACATGTTGATCGCCGCCTGCACGCCGAACAGGATTGCGAGGCCGGACGCGGCGAAGCGTGAGAACATGTCCTCATTGGCATAGGCGCGCGACAGCGTACGCATGACGACGAAGGCGAACAGCGCCAGCATGGCAAGGCACAGGATGATGCCGAACTCCTCCGCCGCGACCGCGAACACGAAGTCGGTATGGCTGTCCGGCAGGCTGCGCTTGGCGACGCCTTCGCCGGGTCCAAGTCCGAACCAGCCGCCGTTGTAGAACGCCTCCATGGCCGTATCGACCTGGAACGTGTCGCCGGAGGCCGGGTTCATGAAGCGCCTGATGCGGCCGGCGACGTGAGGGACGAAGAGATAGGCGCTGAACAGCCCGGCCGCGCCGAGGCCTGCGAGGCCGAACACCCAGATCATGCGCATGCCAGCGATGAAGAACAGCGAGCCCCATACCATCAGGACCAGCATGGTCTGGCCGAAATCCGGCTCCATCACCAGCAGCGCGACCAGCATCAGGAGCAGCACTACCGCCATCGAGGTCGCCGGCATCTCCGGCCGCCTGGTCGATTCCGCGAACAGCCAGGCGGCGATGACGACGAAGGACGGCTTGGCGATTTCGGAGGCCTGGATATTGACGCCGAGCAGCGTGATCCAGCGCCGCGAGCCCTTCACCTCCGGGCCGATCGCGAGCGTGAGCACGATGAGGACGATGCTCGCCGCGAAGATGATCAGGGCCGAGCGGCGGATCGCGCGCGGCGAGAGGAAGGACACCCCGAGCAGCACGATGCAGGACGGCACCAGGAACAGCACGTGACGGCTGAAGAAATGGAAGGGATCGAGCCCGATGCGGGTCGCAACCGGCGGGCTCGCCGCCAGCGACAGGATCACCCCGGTCAGCATCAGCCCCAGGATAGCGCCCATCAGCGGCTTGTCGACGGTCCACCACCACTCGGAAAAGGGGGTGCGTTCTTCACGGGAGAGCATGGGCGGCCGCTTTCGGACAGAGGTCCGTCCATTGGTCGCCGAGGTTGGTTACCGGAGGGTTAAGGAAGTGCGGATGTTTGGAGATGGAAGGGAGAGCGAACTGGTGGGACAATGCAGCCCTACACCACCGGCTTAACACCCGGCAGCGCCTGCACCAGCTCGCGGAACTTGGTGCCGCGGATCTCGAAGTTGCGGTACTGGTCGAAGGAGGCGCAGGCGGGGGACAGCAGCACGACCGCGTCTGTGAGACCCGCGGCCTCCGCATCGCGCGCGGCATGCTCGACCGCGACATCGAGGGTCTGGCTGATCTCGTGCGGCACCTCGCTGCCCAGCGTGCCCGAAAACTCCTGCGCGGCCTCGCCGATCAGATAGGCCTTGCGGATGCGCGGGAAGAAGCCCGTCAGAGTGGTGATGCCGCCCGCCTTGGGCTTGCCGCCGGCGATCCAGAAGATGTCGGCGAAGGACGACAGCGCATGCGCGGTGGCGTCTGCGTTGGTGCCCTTGGAATCGTTGACGAACAGCACGTTGCCGCGGCGGCCGACCTGCTCCATGCGGTGCGCAAGGCCGGGAAAGCTGCGGAGGCCGCCCTGCAGCACATCGAGGCTGATGCCCATGGCAAGCGCGGCGGCGGCGGCACAGGCGGCGTTCTGCGCGTTGTGCAGGCCGCGCAGCGAGCCGATGCCGCCGAGCGCCGCGACCTCGCTGCTGGCCCCGCCCGAGGCTAGAACGATATTCCCATGCTCGACATAGATTCCGCTCGCCAGCGGGTTCTTGACGGAGATGCGCACGACATTCTTGCCGGCCCGGTCGAGCCGGTCGGCGATGTCGCGGCAAAAGCCGTCATCGACGCCGACGATGGCTGTTCCGCCGGCCTTCACACCGGCGACGAGGCGCTCCTTCACCGCGGCGTAATGTTCAATCGTGCCGTGGCGGTCGATATGGTCTTCGCTGACGTTGAGCAGGATGCCGACGGAGGGGTCGAGCGAGGGCGTGAGGTCGATCTGGTACGACGACATCTCGATGACGTGGACGCGGCCCATGCGCGGCGGCTCCAGCGACAGGATCGCGGTGCCGATATTGCCGCCCATCTGGGTGTCGTAGCCGGCGACTTTCGTCAGATGCGCGATCAGCGCCGTCGTGGTCGACTTGCCGTTGGTGCCGGTGATCGCGACGAACGGCGCGTCTGGTGCATGCCGCCGCCGTTCGCGGCAGAACAACTCGATGTCGCCGATCACCTCGCAGCCCGCCTCGCGCGCCTTCAGCACGCTCCAGTGCGGCACCGGATGGGTGAGCGGCACGCCCGGTGCGAGCACCAGCGCGGCAAAATTCGCCCACGAGACGCTGCGCAGATCGGCGGTGATGAAACCGGCCTGCACGGCCTTGGCGATGTTCTCCGCATTGTCGTCGGCGGCGATCACCTCGGCTCCACCCGCTTTCAGCGCATGACAGGACGCCATGCCGGACCCGCCGAGGCCGAACACCGCGACGGTCTTGCCGGCGAAGGATGTAACGGGGATCATGATGAATTCACCTCCGTCGTTCCGGGGCGCGCGCAGCGCGAACCCGGAACCTCGGGATTCCCGATCGCCCCTTCGCGTCGTCCGGAATGACGATCCTGGGCAGCCACTATCTTCACCGCAGCTTCAGCGTCGACAAGCCGGCAAGTGCCAGCATCACAGAGATGATCCAGAAGCGGATCACGATCTGCGGCTCGGTCCAGCCGAGCTGCTCGAAGTGGTGATGGATCGGCGCCATGCGGAAGATGCGTTTGCCGGTGAGCTTGAACGACACGACCTGGACGATGACGGAGACCGCCTCCAGCACGAACAGGCCGCCGATCACCGCGAGCACGATCTCGTGCTTCACCGCGACCGCGATGGCGCCGAGCATGCCGCCGAGCGCGAGCGAGCCGGTGTCGCCCATGAAGATCGAGGCTGGCGGCGCGTTGAACCAGAGGAAGCCGAGCCCGGCGCCGAGTAGCGCGCCGCACAGCACCGCGAGCTCGCCGGTACCGGCGACATATTTGATCTGCAGATAATCGGCGAACACCGCGTTGCCGGCGAGATAGGCGATCATCGCAAAGCTCGCGGTCGCGATCATCACGGGCACGATGGCGAGGCCGTCCAGACCGTCGGTGAGATTCACCGCATTGCCGGCACCGACGATGACGAAGGCGCCGAACACCACGAAGAACCAGCCGAAATGCAGCACGGTGTCCTTGAGGAACGGAATCGTCAGCGCTGTCGAGGCGGGATCTCGGTTCAGCCGCACCAGGGCGTAGCAGGCGACCAGCGCGATCACCGCCTCGATCAGCAGGCGGAGCTTGCTGCCGAATCCGGTCGTGGTCTGCTTGGTCACCTTGAGGTAATCGTCGTAGAAGCCGACGAAGCCGAAGCCGAGCGTCACCGCCAGCACGATCCAGACATAGGGGTTGAGCGGATTGGCCCACAGCACGGTGCCGACCGTGAGGCCGGACAGGATCATCAGCCCGCCCATGGTGGGCGTGCCCTTCTTGGCGAGATGCGATTGCGGACCGTCGGTGCGGATCGGCTGGCCCTTGCCCTGGCGGATGCGCAGATGATCGATGATCCAGGGCCCGAACAAGAATACGAACAGCGCGCCGGTGACGACGGCGCCGCCGGTGCGGAAGGTGATGTAGCGGAAGACGTTCAGGAAGGTGCGAACGGCACCGAAGCCCGGAAATGTGTTGGAGAGCTCGATCAGCCAGTAAAACATTCAGACGGTCCTATGGCGCCTTTGCACACGCGGCCTTGGCCTTCTTGTAAGCCTCGCGCCTCGCGCGCATTCGCTGGTCTTCATCATCGGGCGGGCGCGATCTCGGGGATAACGCACGGCTTGGTGCCGCAAGGGTGGGATTCGAACGGCGCCTTCCAAGCAGTTTACGCCTTTGCCTGCAAGGCGGCCACCAGCCCCGGCACAAACTTGTTGACCCAGAACATCTTCTTGCTGCCCTTGACAACCACGACGTCGCCTGCCTTCAGCAGGCTCGCGACCTCGCTGGGCTTCAGCGTGGCGGGATCGTCATGCCAGCCGAGGCCCTTGCCGGCCGGGAGCACATCATAGAGGTGGCGCATCAGAGCGCCGACGCAGTAGACGGCGTCGATGCCGTCGAGATATTTGGCGAGGCCGGTGTGGTAGCTTGGTGCGTCCTCGCCCAGCTCCAGCATGTCGCCGAGAACCGCGACGCGGCGGCCCTCGCCCATGTGGCGGGCCTGGAGACTTTGCAGCGCAGCCGCCACGCTGGCCGGATTGCCGTTGAAGCTATCGTCGATCACGGTGATATCACCGACGGTCTGCTCGACGCCTCGGCCGGTCATGATGCCGACGCGGTCGAGCTTGATCGCCAGCGTCGCAACGTCGAGATGCGCAGCATGAACGGCGGCGAGCGCGGCCAGCGCATTGTGGACCCGGTGCGGCGCGCCAGGGGTGAGGCTGAAGGCGATCTCCTTCTTGCCGATCGCCGCGACGACCTGCCAGCTCTCGCCGTGGGGCGCGTGCGCGACCTCGTGCACCTCGGCATGCTCGCCGCCGAAGCGCACGACCTTGCCCTTCCACTCGGGCGCCTTGAGCCCGGCGGGCAGCACCAGCACACCGTTCTCGGGCAGGCCGAGCGAGATCGACACCTTCTCGCGCCTGATGGCCTCGAGCGAGCCGAGCTTTTCCAGATGCACCGGCTGGACGTTGACGACCAGCGCGACCGTCGGCTGCGTCAATTCGCTGAGCCGCGCGATCTCGCCTTGCTGATTCATGCCCATCTCGACGACCCAAAGGCTGGCGTCTCGCCTGGCGTTGCACAGCGTCAGCGGCACGCCCCAGAAATTGTTGAAGCTCGACGGGCTGGCATAGGCGTTCGGATAGGCCGCCAGGAACTCCTTGGTGCTGGTCTTGCCGGCGCTGCCGGTGAGGCCGATCACCGGCCCTTTGAAGCGCGCGCGTGCGGCACGTGCAAGGCGCCACAGGCCATCGATCAGCGTATCCTCCACGACGATCTGCGGAACGCGGATGCCTGGGATCTCGTGCGGCACGATCATCGCGACCGCGCCTGCGGCTTCGGCCTTGTCGGCGAACTCCCAGCCATCGCGCGCGCTGGCGAAGGCGGAGACGAAGCCGCCGCTCGGCGTCCCGCTCAGCGCGACGAACAGGCTGCCCGGCTTCACCAGGCGGCTGTCCTGCGTGACGAAGTCAATGGGCACGTCCGGAAACGATCCGGTAGCGCCAAGCGCCCGCGCGACTTCGGCAATCGTCCATATTGGCGCGCTCATGCAACCCTCGACGCTAATGCGGCGGCAACCGCCTCGTGATCACTGAAGGGCAGAACCTCCGTGCCGACGATCTGTCCGGTCTCGTGGCCCTTGCCGGCAATCAGCAATGCATCGCCCTCCTGCAAGTCCTCGATCGCAGCGCGGATCGCAGCAGTGCGGTCGCCGATCTCGCGGGCGCCCTTCGCGGTGGCGAGGATCGCGGCGCGGATGGCTTCCGGCTTCTCGCTGCGCGGATTGTCGTCGGTGATGATGACGCCGTCGGCGTTTTCGGCCGCGATCTCGCCCATGATCGGACGCTTGCCGGCATCGCGGTCCCCGCCGGCGCCGAACACGACGACCAGCCTGCGCTTGGCATAGGGACGCAGCGCCTGCAGCGCCTTCGCGAGCGCATCCGGCTTGTGCGCGTAGTCGACGAAGATCGGCGCGCCGTTGCGCTCACCGACGCGTTCGAGCCGGCCCTTGGCGCCTTCGAGATGTTCGAGGCACGCAAACACGTTTGCGGCATCGCTGCCGGTGCCGATCGCAAGGCCGGCCGAGACCAGCGCGTTCTCGATCTGGAATTCGCCGACCAGCGGCAGCCGGACGGCAAAGCGCTTGCCGCGATGCTCGAGCGTGAGCTCTTGCGAGAAACCTTCGACCACGGCCTCGGTGAGACGGATGCCCTCGCCTGCCGCATCGCCGTTGCGGCCCACCGCCATCACGCGCAGGCCGCGCGCCTTCGCCGCCTCGATCGCTTCGGTCGAGCAATCATGATCGGCCGAAATCACCGCGGCGCCACCCGGCGGCACCAACTCGCGGAACAAGCGGAGTTTGGCCGCGAGATAATGCGCAACGGTCGGATGGTAATCCATGTGGTCGCGCGAGAGGTTGGTGAAACCGCCGGCGGAGACGCGGACGCCGTCGAGGCGGTACTGGTCGAGCCCGTGCGACGACGCCTCGAAGGCGAGATGCGTGACGCCCTCGCGCGCGATCTCATCGATCTGCCGGTGCAGCCCGATCGGATCGGGCGTCGTCAGCGAGCCGTAGACGGTGCGTTTGGACGAGACGAGGCCGATGGTGCCGATGCTGGCGGAGGCATGCCCCAGCCGCTCCCAGATCTGACGTGTGAACGCTGCGACCGAGGTCTTGCCGCTGGTTCCGGTCACCGCGGCAATCGTGGCGGGCTGCGCCGGGAAGAACCTTGCCGCAGCCAGCGCCAGCGCGCGGCGCGGATTGGCCGCCGCGATGAACGGCACCTTCGTCGCCGCAGGCGCATGATCGCCAACGATTGCGATCGCGCCAGCGGCAATTGCGGCGTCGATGAAGCGCGCGCCGTCGGTCTTGCTGCCCGCAAGCGCGAAAAACAGATCACCCGGCTTGACCACGCGGCTGTCGAGCGCAAGCCCGCCCACCTCGAGCCCCGCAACAGCGGGCTCGATGGCGGCATCATGGCCAAGAACATCCTGGCCTAAGAGGTCGCGCAGCTTCATGGTCTTCCAGTCGACATGCCCCTGCCGGAAGGCCGATTCCCGAGGAATTCCGACTCAGCAGGGGCGATGGCCATCCCGGTTGATTACTGGGTTGTCCTGGATGCTGCAAGAATAAGGCGTTCGGCCGGAGGCAGCTCAAACCGCGGCTCGATGCCCAGAAGCGGCGCGATCCGCTCGATCACCTTTCCGCCGGTCGGCACCGCGTTCCAGCCCGAGGTGATGAAACCATGCGTTTCGGGCAGCGCCTGCGGCTCGTCCAGCATGATCAGGACGTGATATTTAGGATCGTCGCAGGGCAGGACGGCGGTAAAGGAATTGAGCACGCGCTTCTTGGCATAGCGCCCGTTCACGACCTTCTCCGACGTGCCGGTCTTGCCGCCAACGTAATAACCTTTGACATCTGCCTTTCTCGCAGAGCCGACTTCGGCATTGAGCCTCATCAGAAACCGCATCTTGTCGCTGGTGTCCGGCTTGATCACGCGCTTGGCCATCGCCATGGCTTCGGCTTCGCTGCGCTTCAAGAATGTCGGCGGAATCAAATAGCCGCCGTTCACCAGCGCGTTGATGCCCATCACGGCCTGCAGCGGTGCCACCGAGAGCCCCTGGCCGAACGCGGCGGTGACGGTGTTCAGCTCGCTCCAGCGTCGCGGCAGCAGCGGCGCCGCGCTCTCGGGCAATTCGGTACGCAGCCGCGTCGTCTGGCCCATCTTGGCGAGGAACGCCTTGTGCGCCTCGACGCCCTGGTTGAGCGCGATGCGCGCCGCGCCGATATTGGACGAGTAGGTGAACACTTCCTTGGTGTTGATGAAGCGCCCGAGCGGATGACTGTCGTGAATCGTGAACTTGCCGTAGTGCAGGTTCCCGCGCGCATCCCACATCGAGTTCAGATTGATCTTCCCGGAATCGAGGCCCATCGCCAGCGTGAACGCCTTGAAGGTGGAGCCCATCTCGTACACGCCGGTGGTCAGGCGGTTGATGCGATCCGGGTCGTGCGCTTCCTTCGGATTGTTGGGATCGAAATCCGGCAGGGACACCATCGCCACGATTTCTCCCGTCTTGACGTTGGAGACGAGGCCGGAAGCGGCCTTGGCGTGGAACTTGTCCTTGGCCTTGAGCAGTTCGTCGCGCAGCGCGTGCTCGACGCGCAAATCGACCGAAAGCTCGATCGGCTTCTGCAGGCGGTCGGTGGCAAAGCCGGCGCGGTGGAGATCGGCCAATCCCTGGTTGTCGAGCCACTTCTCCAGGCCGGCAATGCCCTGGTTGTCGATATTCACGAGACCGATGAGGTGGGCGACCTCGTTGCCGGTCGGATAGACGCGCTTGTTCTCACGCAGGAAGCCGATGCCTGGAATGCCGAGCTTGTGGACGGCCTGCTGCTGCGCCGGCGTCACCTCGCGCTTCAGCCAGACGAAGCCCTTGCGCGTCTTCAGGCGCTCGCGCACCTCGGCCTCGTCGAGGTCGGGAATGGTCGCGGTCAGGAGCTCGATCGCCTCATCCTTGTCGATGATGCGACGCGGCTCGCCGAAGAGGCTCGCCGCCTTGACGTCCGTCGCCAGAATGGCACCGTTGCGGTCGACGATGTCGGGCCGAGCGGTCGCAACCACCTCCTGCGCCGCGGCGCGGCGCGCCCCGTGGGCGTCGGCGCCGATCGCGAACATCACGAGCCGGCCTCCGATCAAGGCGTAGATCGAGGCGAAGGCGACCATCGCAAGTCCCACGCGCGCGCGCGCCTTGGCGGTGCGATCGACATTGCGCCCGTACAGCACGCTGCGGATCAGCCGCTGCCGCCAGGGTTCATTCGACTTCTCGGTCGATCTTGCAGGCGTTGCAGGGCTCATTGCCTGTCCTCGGGTTGAGGCACGGAGCCGGTCACCGTGTCAGGGTCGCTAGCGGCTTCGATGGCGTTGAGCATGGCCCCGATCGGATCGGGCTCGCCCGGCCTGAACATCCGTAGCGGGCGCTCCGGCAGATTCTTCAGCGAGTCGTATTGCGTGCCATTGACCGGCTTGAGGTGCAGATGCCGGTCGGACAGGCCCTGCAGGCGATGCGGGGCATCGAGCTTGGCCCACTCGGCCCGCAGTGCCGCGATCGCGTCGCGCTCCTCGCGGATCTCCGCACGCAGACGCAGTACCTTTTCGGTGCGCGCGGTGGAGTCCATCTTGATCCGGTAGACATGGGCCGCCGCGAAGATCAGCGCGCCGATGACGAGGAGGTGGATGATGCGCATGCGCTAGCCGCCCCTCATCACGTCCGAGAGTTTCGGCCAGGACGATGCCCCGTCGGTCGCGTGCGCCGGCGCCGAAGTGCGCTCGGCGGCGCGCAGCTTTGCGGAGCGTGCGCGCGGATTTTGCGCCACCTCGTCCTCGCCGGCGACGACCGGCCGCCGCGTCAGCAGCTGGAAGCTCGGCGCGATCTGGGCAACTTCCGGCAGATGCCGCGAACCGCCGCCCGTCTTGGAACGCTCGCCGAGGAAATTCTTGACGATGCGGTCTTCCAGCGAATGGAACGAGACGACGACGAGGCGACCACCGGGCTTGAGGACGCGCTCGGCCGCGGCGAGCGCCGTCTGGAGTTCCTCGAGCTCCTCGTTGACGAAGATGCGCAGTGCCTGGAACGTCCGCGTCGCCGGGTGAATGTCCCCGGGCTTCGACCGCACGACCCTGCCGACGAGATCAGCAAGCGCGCGCGTGGTCGTGAACGGGGTCTCCTGACGGTCCGCGACGATGGCGCGGGCGATGCGGCGCGAATGCCGCTCCTCGCCGAAGAGATAGATGATGTCGGCAAGATCGCTTTCGGAGGCGCGCGCGACGACGTCCGCCGCAGTCGGCCCTGTCTGCCCCATCCGCATGTCGAGCGGACCGTCGAGACGGAACGAGAAGCCGCGGCCGGCCTGGTCGAGCTGCATCGAGGACACGCCGACATCCATCACGACACCGTCGATGGTCTCGAAGCCGAGCGAAGCGCAGACGTCGGCAAGGTGGGAGAAACGGTCCTCGACCAGCGTCAGCCTTCCGGCGGAACTCTTGACCAGCTCGGCACCACCGGCAATCGCGGTGCGGTCGCGATCGATGGCGATGAGTCGGGTTCCCGGCACGTCCAGAATCGCACGGCTATAGCCGCCGGCACCAAAAGTGGCGTCGACGTAGACGCCGCCCTCGCGCGGGGCGAGATACGCGACGGCCTCACGGCCAAGAACGGGAACATGAGGAGTCGAGCTCATGCGCGTGACCTGAGGATCGCCAAGCCTGACACCCAAGCGAGATCGGCGTGGAACAAGCCCATAACGCCTCGAATGATTGCGCGTCGCGGCGGTTCCACGACAAACCCCTTGTCCAGCATGGTTACCGAGCCCGATCGTCCCGGGCCGCAAACCCAGTGTTCCCAGCAGAATTTGTCGGGCAGCCATGGGATTTCGAGCCAAATACGCTTTGGCCGCCTCCGGACGCGGGTCGGCTCTTCATCCCTCAGTAACGGTCCTTAGCGTTAAGAAAGCGTTGCTCGACTCGTCACAAGTGGAAAGGTGAAGAAAGGGTGATGCTTCATCCACACACATCGCCAAAATGAATCCGTTAACCGCGCCGCGCGATTGCGCGCGATGGACGGTAAAGGAATAGTAAAGAGAAGCGCTTGCCCGCTCTCCATCCACTTGAGCTGTTTATGCCGTCCGGTTCGTCCACGCCGTCTGGATCTGATTCGAAGCGTCCCCGCGTTCTCCCGGTTCCCAAGACCGTGGCGAACGTGCGGACGTTCGAACCCGACTCCTCGATCGTCTCGGACATCATTCCGTCGCCCAATTACGGCGAGCGCAACAAGGGACGGCAGCCCGATATGATCGTGCTGCATTACACCGGCATGCCCGATGTCGAAGGCGCGCTGGCGCGGCTGTGCACGGCGGGCACTGAAGTGTCGGCGCATTACGTCGTGCTGGAGGACGGCCGTATCGTGCAATGCGTACCCGAGGCCAAGCGCGCCTGGCACGCAGGCGTCTCCTCCTGGGCCGGCGAGGACGACATCAACTCGTGCTCGATCGGCGTCGAGATCATCAATCGCGGACATGATTGGGGCTATCCGGAGTTTCCGCTGCGCCAGATCGCGGCCGTGATCGCGCTGTGCCGCGGCATCATGCTCCGCCGCAAGGTGCCGGCCCACCGGGTGCTCGGCCATTCCGACGTCGCGCCCGCCCGCAAGAAGGACCCCGGCGAAAAGTTTCCGTGGCATTCGCTGGCCAATTCCGGCGTCGGCCACTGGGTCACGCCAGCGCCGATCGTCCGGGGCGAAACTCTGATGCTCGGCACCATCAGCGACGCCGTGCTGAGCCTGCAGCAGGCGCTGGCCAGATATGGCTATGGCGTGCCGCTGAACGGCAAATACGACGCCGCGACGATGGAAGTCGTCACCGCCTTTCAGCGCCATTTCCGTCCGGCGCGGCTCGATGGCGTCGCGGATCATTCAACGCTGTCGACGTTGCAGGCCCTGCTGGCAAGTCTGCCGCAAGACGCGACAAGTGTCGCGTCGAAGTGACGGGATCGCCGAACGCTGCATCATGACGGGAGCTCTTGCGACGGCTGGGCGCGTCGCGATCTCGACTTGACGAGACTGTCACGAAGCCCCATGCGTATTCCGTCAGTCGGCCGGACGGCCGCTCCGGCAAGTGCCGAAAGGCCGCCGGGGAGGAAAGTCCGGGCTCCCTTGACATGCGGTGCCGGATAACGTCCGGCGGGGGTGACCCCAGGGAAAGTGCCACAGAGAACGAACCGCTTCCTCCTCCGAGGAAGTAAGGGTGAAAAGGTGCGGTAAGAGCGCACCGCGGTTCCGGCAACGGGGCCGGCATGGCAAACCCCACCGGGAGCAAAACCGAATAGGGACGGCATAGCGGGCTGTTCGCGCAAGCGATAACGCCGCGGGGCGATGTCAGGCCCGCCGTCCGGGTAGGTTGCTCGAGGCCATGTGCAAACACGGTCCCAGAGGAATGGCCGTCACGTATCGTTCGCGCAAGCGGGCGGTGCCCTACAGAACCCGGCTTACAGGCCGGCTGATGTTCTAAGGCGTTTTCGAGCGACGTGGACTTCCGGTTCGCGTGAGGAAAACGCGTCTTGCTGACGAAGCAGCGAGGGGTTCGGTGCCAACCGCATCGGACCCCTCACCATTTTCACCGAGCGCGCAAAATACCAGTGTCGTGCGCACCACGAGCCCCGGAATGACGGCCGCTGGCTAAGCGACGATCTTCTCCAATACCGCCATCAGCGCCTGCGGCGCGGTAACATTCGGCGCATGGCTGGCGTCGAGCTCGAAATAGCGCCAGCCGTGCTCGTTCTTCGTCCGCCTCGCAAACTGTCCGAACACGTCGCCCGGCGGAATGCGCGTGCAATAGATGTAGCTGCGCGGCATCGCCGGCTCGCCGTGTTCGAGCCGCAAGCGCGCCTCGAAGCACTTGATCGGCATCGGGACACGGCGCGCGTTGAGCCAGTCGAGATCGGCTTGCGGTGTGTCCCGAGGCGGCGGGTTCGGCGCAATGCGATAGCCGTCGCCGTCTGCAACCGCCTTGCGCATCGGCTCGCGCCCGCTTTCGTTGAGATCGAACAGCGACTGGCCGTCGCGCGGCACGAAGGCGTCGAGATAGATCAGCTGAGTCACGCGCTCGCGCATGCGATCAGCGACGCCGGTCGCGACCATGCCGCCATAGCTGTGGCCAAGCAGAACGATGTCGCTCAAATCCTCGAAGGCGATGACGTTGAGGATGTCCTGGATGTGCGTATCCAGGTCTATCGCGGGACTTGCGAGATGGGCGCGCTCGCCGAGCCCGGTGTAGGTCGGCGCCACCAGGCGGTGCCCGGCTTGTGCCACCAGCGGATGCATCTTCTTCCAGGCCCATCCGCCGGACCACGCGCCATGACAGAGCAGGAAGGTCTTCGCGCGTGCGGCCATCGGCGTTTCCATCGTTCTTGGTTGTGCGATGGAGTGTAGCGGCCGGGCGCACGCCGCTCAGGCCGCGCGCGTATCCGCTTTGACCAGCACCGGTGCAAGCTCGCCGCCCTCGCGCCGCAGCTTGCCCGCCTCGAAACCGTGCATTCCGAGCTGCCATTGCAACCCGACGATGGCGCCCTTGGTCGGCTGCAGAAGTGCGAGCGAGGCGATCAGCGTCACCGGGAGCCACACCGCGAGCTGGAGCCATTCCGGCGGCGCGTAGGCGGTCTCGACCGCGAGGATCCCCGGCACCACGAGATGGCCGACCACGACCATCACGAGATAGGCCGGAAAGTCGTCTGCGCGCTGGTGAAACAGCTCCTCGCCGCAATGATCGCAGGCGTGAGCCACTTTCAGGAAGCGGCCGAACATGTGCCCCTCCCCGCAATTGGGACATTTGCCGCTGAATCCGCGCCACATCGCCTTTGCCAGGGAGACTGTCGCCATGACCACACCTCTTCCTTTTCGATGATCCATACAATAATGTCTTGTATCCATACATTCAAAGGATATGGGCCTGATTTGCATGGGCTGGATCCCTACAATCTCCGAACTCTCGGGTCCGCGCTACCAGCGCATCGTCGAGGCCATGGAGGCCGACATCGCTGCCGGCCGGCTGGTACGGGGCCAGCAGCTCCCGACGCAGCGCGCGCTCGCAAAAGCACTCGGCATCGACCTCACCACGGTGACGCGCGCCTACACCGAGGCGCGGCGCCGCGGCATCATGGAAGCCCGTGTCGGCCAGGGCTCGTTCGTTTCGGAGACCAGCGCGCGCCGCTCGGTCGACCTGCCGCATCCGGTCTCGATCGACCTCTCGATGAACGTACCGCCGCATCCGCTCGAGGCGCAGCTCGACGAGCGCATCACCGCGGGCATGGAAGCCATCCGCGCACAATCGGGCCTGACCGCCTATCTCAATTATCAACCGCCCGGCGGCAGCCTCCATGAACGCGAGGTCGCGGCGCGCTGGCTGCGCACCCGCGTTCCGCACGCGCAGGCCGACAGGCTCGTGATCTTTCCCGGCGCACAGACGATCCTCTTCAGCCTGCTCGCCCAGCTCGCGCGGCCCGGCGAAACCGTACTGACCGAAGCCCTGACCTTTCCCGGCGTCAAGGCGGCCGCCGCGCGGCTCGGCATCAAGCTGGTCGGCGTCGCCATGGATGAAGCCGGCATCCTTCCCGACGCGCTGGCCAAGGCGTGCCGCACGCACCGGCCGAAGGCCGTCTATCTGATTCCGACGCTGCACAATCCAACCACCGCAACGCTTTCCGACGAACGCCGTGGTGCCATTGCAAGGATCGTTCGCGACACCGGTACGATCCTGATCGAGGACGACGCCTACGGCCTGCTCGACCGCTCGGCCTCGCCGATCGCAAGCCTCATTCCGGAGCGGACATACCTTGCGACCACACTATCAAAATGCATCGCGCCCGCGCTGCGCGTTGCCTACCTTCTGACGCCCGACAGCGGCGCGCAGCGGGACATGCGCATGTCCTTGCAGGCGACCGTGCAGATGCCTGCGCCGCTGATGGTGGCGCTGGTGACGCATTGGATCGAAAGCGGGATTGCCGATCGCATCATCAGCGCCATTCGCAGCGAGGCGATCGGCCGTCAGCAGCTCGCGCAACGCACGCTGAAGGGTTTTCAATTGCTGGCCAAGCCTGCCGCACATCATCTGTGGCTGCGGCTGCCCGAGGGCCGGCTGGACATCGCGGCAGATCTCCTGCGAAACGGTCTTGCCGTCGTCGCAGGCGATGCCTTCACCGTCGACGGGGCACCGCCGCATGCGGCACGTGTCTCGCTGGGCGCGGCACGGAACAGATCGGAATTGACGGAGGCGCTGCGCATCCTGATCGGCGCGCTGCAGAAGCCGGCCGACACGAGGCAGATCGTCTAGATCATCGACGATGACGGCGGTGGCCGGAGCGCACCTCCGGTGTCATCGATGACGGATGGGCCTGCGATGCATACGCATCGGCAGGCATCCCCCGCTGGCCAAGAGCCGCACGCGCCGCCGGCGTGAGCTGGCCGCCATTCAGGACATCGCGGTCAGGATGAGCGGCCTGATAGGCCGCAGGCTCGGAAAACTGAGCCAGGGCCAAGGTCGGCGCCAACGCCACCGCGAGCAGCGCGGCTGCAGCGGCAATCCTGGTAAGGGTCATCGCCGTTCTCCATATCGCCTACAGGACTGGCCGATCCGGACGAATGATCGCATCGGGTGGTCCGAGGATTGAAGTACGGCCGTCATGTAGGCGCGTCTTTCGCGAATGCCCGAACCCCGCAGATCACGCTTGCGTGCAGCATGGATTGACCTGCAAGGCAGCAGGCATGTTATGCGAGCGCTGGCGATCACCACTCGGGATCGTCCCTTGCGACAAGGCTAATCTGTTGGAAACGCTCACCTACATCCTGCTGCTGTTCGGCGCTCTCGCCGGCGGCTTCGTGTCGGGACTTGCCGGGTTCGGCACCGCGCTGATGGCGCTCGGCATCTGGCTCTACGTCCTGCCGCCCTCGCTGGCGGTACCGCTGGTGCTGATCTGCTCGGTGATTGCGCAGACCTCGACGCTGCCCTCGATGTGGAAGAGCTTCGATCTCTCGCTGGTCTGGCCGTTCCTGATCGGGGGCCTGATCGGCGTACCGCTGGGCACCATGATGGTCGCCTCGGCCGATCCGAAAGTGTTCAAGCTCAGCGTCGGTGTGCTGCTCCTGCTGTTTTCGAGCGCGCTGTACCTCAACAAGCGGCCGCTCGCCTTCAAGTTCGGCGGCCGGATCGCGGATGGTGCGATCGGCTTTGCCGGCGGCATCCTGGGCGGACTCGCCGGCCTGTCGGGGCCGTTGCCGATCCTGTGGGCCAACATCCGCGGCTGGAACAAGCACGAACGACGCGGCATCTTCCAGCTCTTCAATTTCACGGTGCTCGCCACCGCGCTGGTGCTGCAGACGGCATCGGGCCTGGTCGAACTGAAAGTGGTCTGGCTCGCCCTGGTCGCCTTTCCGGGCACCCTGATCGGCACATGGACCGGCGCGCGCGTCTATCACGCCCTGAGCGACAAGCACTTCGGCGACGTCGTGCTTGGCCTGTTGTTCCTCTCGGGGCTCGGTCTCGTCTGGAACAGCCTGGGCACGCAGTAAAGCGCGATGACATGAGGATCGTCATCGCGCTTTCTCATTCCCACCTCCGGCAGCGGCGCGTCGGAAGATTCGCCCCGCCGCCGGGGCCTCATTCCGCTGCCGCGATCCGTCCGAGCTCCACCACCTGGCGCTCGAACAGGCCGCGATAGATGCCGCCCGGCCTGGCTGCGAGCATCGCATGCGTGCCTTGCTCGACGATCTCGCCGCGGTCGAACACCAGGATGCGATCGAGACTCTTCACGGTCGACAGGCGATGGGCGATCACGATCGAGGTGCGGCCGTTCATCAGCCGCTCCATCGCCTCCTGGATCAGCGCCTCCGATTCCGAATCCAGGCTTGAAGTCGCCTCGTCCAGGATAAGCACCGGCGCATCCGCAAGGAAGGCGCGCGCCAGCGCGACACGCTGACGTTCGCCGCCCGACAGCTTCACGCCGCGCTCGCCGACCAGCGTGCCATAGCCCTTCGGCAGGCGCAGGATGAAGTCGTGCGCGTTGGCTAGCCGCGCCGCCTGCTCGATCGCCTCGAGGCTGGCGCCGGGCCGGCCATAGGCGATGTTCTCGGCGAGCGAACGATGGAACAGGATCGGCTCCTGCTGCACGATCGCGATCTGGCTGCGCAGCGACTGCTGCGTGGCCAGCGCGATGTCCTGCCCGTCGATCAGCACGCGGCCGCCGGTGACGTCGTAGAGCCGCTGCACCAGCTTGACGAAAGTGGTCTTGCCGGAGCCGGAGCGGCCGACGAGCCCGACCCGCTCGCCGGCGCGGATCGTCAACGACAGCCCGTCATAGAGCGGCGCGCGATGGCCGCCATAGTGGAACGTGACGTCGTCGAACGCGATCTCGCCGCCTTCGATCGAGATCGGCCGCGCGTCGGGCGCATCGGCAATTCCGATCGGCTCGTCATGGATCGCCACCAGCTCGTCCATGTCGTTGACCGAGCGCTGGAGGTTGTTGATGTGCATGCCGACGTCGCGCAAGTACGCGTGGATGACGTAGTAGCTCGTCAGCACATAGGTGACGTCGCCGGGCGAGGCGTGACCCGACATCCACAGCAGCACCGACCCGCCGATCACGGACGCGCGCAGGCACAGCAGCAGGGACAGCTGCGCCATCGCCGTGTAATTGTAGCGATACCAGGTCCGCCGCACGCGCACGCGCCAGCGGTTGATGACGCGGGCGAGCCGCGTGTCCTCGCGCAGCTCCGCGCCGAAGGACTTCACCACGGCATTGCAGGTCAGCGCATCCGCAAGCGTACCACCCACCTTGGTGTCCCAGGCATTGGAGACGCGTGCGGCCGGCGCAATGTAGCGGGTCGAGAACACCACAGTGATCGCGACGTAGACGATCGCCCCGACCGCGATCACGACGCCGAGCGAGGTCCAGTGCATGCCGACCAGGATCATCGAGCCGACCAGCACCAGCAGCGAGGGCGCCAGCGCCATCAGAATGGTGTCGTTGAGCAGGTCGAGCGCCCACATGCCGCGGGTGATTTTGCGCACGGTGGATCCGGCGAAGGAGTTGGCGTGCCAGTCGGTCGAGAAGCGCTGCACGCGCGTGAACGCGTCCTGCGCAACATCGGACATGATCTTCAGCGTGAACGGCACGATGGCTTGAAGACCGACGAGCCGCAGCACCATCGAGGCCGCGCCCAACGCCACGATGGCGCCGAACGCGACCAGCGCGGCGTGCCGCGCATCGGGGTCGGACGGGCCTCGCGTCAGCGCATCCACCAGATGCCCGGAGAATACCGGCATGAACAGGTCGGCAATGGTCGCACCCAACAGGCCGCCGGCCACCACGAGGCCGCGCCCGGGCTGCTTCAGCCAGTGCCGGAATACGAAGGGCAGCACCACGCGAATGGCGGCAGGCTTTTTTGACAGAGCGGTCATGACATCATCCGGCCGCGCGCGCGGGCCGGCTCCATCGATGGACGCAGACCGGCCGCGAGGGCCCGGACGGCGTCACTCAAAACTGACTTTGACTTGGGGAGCGGAGCGATCGGGACGCCTGGTCTGAACCTCGGCCCAATCGAAGCTGGCGGAAGAGGCCTCTAGCAGGCCGCGTACATTCCGAGCCGAGCGATCATCGAGCGCGGGCGTACGATCTGCGAATGCGACGAAATCATGCAAATCCCTCCCGGTCCGAATGAATGAGGTGCGCTTTATAGATGTGCCGTTTTCGATTGGCAACGGGGCTCGCGCGAGATCACGCACGAGTGTTGCAGATGGGTACGCAGGCCTTCGCCACGCTCAAGCTCGGATCGCGCCCCTAATGCGCGTCGCCGCCGGCGCCGAACGGCGAAGCCGGTCTGTCCAGCAGCGCGACCAGCAGGCTGAGGCCGAGATAGAACACCGCCAGGATGAGGAACGCGTCGCCGAAGCTCATCACCACGGCCTGGCGATGCACGATCTGGCTGAGCTGCTTCATCGCCATCAGCGCGGAATCGCCGAGCCCCTGGAACTTCTGCATGAACATGGTCAGGGTTTCGGTCGCGGTGGCATTGCCCCAGGTCACGCGCTCCTGGAGGCGCGCGATGTGCAGGTCGGTACGATCATTGAGCACGGTGTTGATGACGGCGAGGCCGACCGCGCCGCCAAGATTGCGCATCAGGTTGAACAGGCCGCTCGCGTTCTTCACTTTCTCGGGCGGCAGCGTGCCGAGCGCGACGTTGTTGGTCGGCACCATCGCGAACATCATGCCGATGCCGCGCAGGATCTGAGGCACCAGCAGCTCGTAGAAGTCGTAATCCCGGGTCATCCACGTCATCTGGTAGGAGCCGATCGCGAACACGATGAGGCCGAAGGCGATCATGTAGCGCATGTCGACCTTCGCCATGAGGCGGCCGACCAGCGGTGCGACCAGGAACATGGTGATGCCGGAGACGAACATGGTCTCGCCGATCATCAGCGCGCTGTAGCCCCGCACCTCGGCGAGATAGCGCGGATAGATGTAGGTCAGGCCGTAGAGGCCGATGCCGATGCAGAATTGCAGCGTGCATCCGACGGCGAAATTGCGATCGGAGAAGGTGCGCAGATTGACGATCGGCTCGGCCGCCGTGAACACGCGCCAGAAGAAGGCGACCGCGGAGAGCCCGCAGATCCAGGCGCAGATCGCGACCGAGGTATCCTGCATCCATTCATATTGCGGTCCTTCCTCCAGCACATATTCCAGCGTGCCGAGGAAGCCGGCCATGAACAACAGCCCCCACCAGTCGAAGCGGTCGAGCAGTTCGAAATGCGGCTCGTCGAAATCGACCAGAGCCAGCACGCCGATGGTGATGCCGATACCGGGCACGACATTGATGAAGAACAGCCAGTTCCACGACATCAGGTCGGTGATGTAGCCGCCGACCGTCGGGCCGATGGTCGGGGCCAGCGTCGCGACCAGTCCGATGATGGGCCCGACGATGTGGAACTTGGTGCGCGGGAACACGGTGTAGGCCGAGGCGAATACGGTCGGGATCATGCCGGCGCCGAGAAAGCCCTGGAGCGCGCGCCAGAGGATCATCTCCTCGATCGTCGTGGCGAGGCCGCAGAGCAGGCTTGCGGCGGTGAAGCCGGCCGCCGAGATCGCGAACAGCAGTCGCGTGCCGAAGGCCCGCGACAGGAAACCCGAGAGCGGGATCGCGATCACCTCGGCGATCAGATAGGCGGTCTGAACCCAGGAGACCTCGCTGGAGCTCGCCGACAATCCGGCCTGAATCTCGCTGAGGGAGGCCGACACGATCTGGATGTCCAGGATCGACATGAACATCCCGAACACCATGATGATGAACGCGAACAGCCGCTTCGGCGCGATGCGGTCCGAGGCGGGATGCGCTATCACGGCAGATGAAGCGGTGGCGGCGTCGGCCATCGTCCGATCTCGCAGGCTCGGGTCGGCTACTGCGGATGAACCGTGGGATCGTCGAGATCGACCTCACTGTCGGCGTCGGCGGCGCCCTTGTTGGTGTCGACGATCGCATACACCGACATGCCGGCGCGGAGCAGGTTCTGCTTCGCCACCGATTTCGGCACACGGATGCGGACCGGCACGCGCTGCACTATCTTGGTGAAGTTGCCGGTGGCGTTATCGGGCGGCAGCAGCGTGAACACCGAGCCCGCGCCCGCGGCGATGCTGTCGACGACGCCGGAGAACTTGCGCATGCCGTAGGCATCGACCTTGATCGTCACCGGTTGACCGGGCCGGATGCGCTTGAGCTGCGTCTCCTTGAAGTTGGCGTCGATGTAAACGTCGTCGAGCGGCACGATGTTGCCGAGGCGCTGGCCGACCGCGACGAAATCGCCCGTGTTGACGAGGCGATTGGAGAACGTGCCGTTGACCGGCGCGCGCACCGCGGTGAAGCCGAGGTCGCGCTCGGCCTTGGCGAGCGTGGTCTTGAGCTCGGCGAGCTGAGCCTGGGCTTCGGCCTGCTGCGCCTTGGCGACATCGACATTGCTGACGGCGACGTCGTAGGCAGCCTGCGCGGCCTTGACAGCGGCGGCGCCCTGATCGCGTCCGGCTTCCGAGCTCTCGAAGGTGGCGCGCGAGGCGAAGCCCTTGCTGCTCAGCGCTTGCTGGCGCTCGTAGTCGAGGTCGGCGCGCTTGAGGCCTGCCTGCGCCGAGACGAGCTGGGCCTTCGCCTGCGCAACCTGGCTGTCGAGCGCGGCGACCTGGCGGCCGATGCGATCGATGGTGGCTTGCTGAGTGGCGATCTTGCTCGCGGCGGCTTCGACCGCGATCTTGTAGTCGCCGTCGTCGATGCGGAAGACGATGTCGCCGGCGCGGACCGACGTGTTGTCGCCGGGGAGGATCGAGGCAATGTGGCCGGAAACGCGCGCGCCAAGCATGGTGTTGTTGGCGCGGACATAGGCATCGTCGGTGGAGATATAGAAACGTCCGACCAGCGTGTAATAGCCGGCATAGCCCGCAACAGCGAGCGCAAGGAGGAGGCCGACGCCCATCAGGACGAATTTGCGCTTGCCGGATCTCGGAGCGCCGGCGGCGGGCGCATCTGGCGCGGATGCAGCCGGCTTGTCGGTCACGGGCTTTTCCGGCGTCTCCGGAGGCGGCCGTCTCGCGTCCTCGGCGACATGAGTGCGCAACTGCTCGGCAGGGGGTGCGGATGCCTCCGACGCGACATCACCGCTCGACTGCTCCTCCGCCACTTCCTGGCGAAGGACGCGCGCCGTCTGGTCTCTCGATACGGCCATAACGGCCTCCCCCAAAATATACGCAACCGAGGTCGACCGTGCTTGCGGCCGGTTCCTCGCTCATTCCAAATATCATTGACCGAACGGTTCGGTCAATATACATATCAAACTCGGACTGGACCCTAGTGGGTCGACCTTTCGTTGGCGCTTCACAGTTCAACATCCCGGCCAGAAATCTTCCGAGACCCTAAACCAATGGTTGTAGCCAGCGACGAACATCTGCACGTCGTCCAAGATGAGGACAATTCCAAGCGCCGCCAGATCCTGGACGGTGCCCGCAAGGTGTTCATGGACCTGGGTTTCGACGGCGCCAGCATGGGCGAGATCGCCCGTGCCGCGCAGGTCTCCAAGGGCACGCTTTACGTCTACTTCGCCGACAAATCCGCGCTGTTCGAAGCCATCCTCGAACAGGAGGCACTCCGGCACGGCCAGGTCGTGTTCAATTTCGATCCTGCGCGAGATGCCGAGACGACGCTGAAGGAGTTCGGCCTCGCCTACCTTCAGCTGGTCTGCCGGCCCGGCGGCGGATCGGCGATCCGCACCGTGATGGCGATCGCCGAGCGCATGCCCGATGTCGGCCGCCGCTATTATGCGCGCGTGCTGGACAAGTCCATCAACCGCCTCTCCGGTTATCTCAAGGCCCGCGTCGCCGCCGGCGAGCTTGAGATCGGCGAATGCGATCTCGCCGCCTCGCAGTTCATGGAGCTGTCCAAGGCTTCGCTCTTCCTGCCCTTCGTGTTCCAGGCCGCACCCGCGCCGTCGGAACAGCGCATGACCGAGGTGGTCGAGAGCGCGACGCGGATGTTCCTGGCCGCATACCGGGCCAGATAGCACCGACGAGCCACGCGTTGCACGGGCCGGCCGCGCGACACTATATTGCGGTCATGTCTCGTGATCTTCGCCCGCCGGTCGATATCCTCCACTACGAGATCGTCCAGGAACAGGCCTCCGCGCTTGGACGGATGGGCCGCACACTCGAACAGGCGCTGACGCGTTTGCGTGAGTTCGACGCCGTGCACGCAGCCACCGAGTTGCCGCCCTCAATGCAATCGGCCAGGCGCAAGCTGGTGGTGGAAGCTGGCCAGGCCCTGTGGATGTTCGTGGTGCAACGCGAGGCGTCCGGCCTGCGCGACAGCCGCCATATCATGCGCACCTACAACGTCCCAAGCGAAGTGCAGCGGTGCATGGGGCTGGCGCCCACGCCATCGAAGCCGGCCTCGACGTGACGCCGGCTGCGGCCCTCAGTCGGTGATCTGCTTCCTCAACGCCGCGAGATCGTTGACCACCATCTTGGTCGGACCGGTCGAGATGATGCCGTCGTCCTGCAGACGGTTGAGAATCAGGCTGATCGACTGCCGCGTTGCCCCGATCATGCGCGCGAGATTGGCCTGCGTGATGCGGCCGAGCGAAATGGGGCCACTCTCGTCCTGCGCGGCATTCTCGCACATCTTCACCAGCAGGAGCACCAGTCGTTCCGCGGCTTTCTGCCCCGCCAGCGTCTGGGCCAGCATGGAATAGGTCTCGCCCTTGAAGCCGAGACACTCGATCAACGCCACGGCGAACGATGGCGACTGCGCGATCAGCCGACGGATCGCATCCTGGTCGAGATGCAACGCTTCGACCCGGCCGAGCGCGCGCGCCGACCAGCTATGGCGGTGATCGCCAAGGATGTAGGGTGCGCCCACGAAATCGCCGGCCTCCCAGGTCGACAGCATCAATTCGCGGCCCTGCGTCCCGGAATGGGTGCTTTCGACGATGCCGCTCAGGATGATGTGGATGCCGCTCGCGGGCTCCCCCTCTCGCAGCAGGTATTGGCGGTTCCGGTAGCTGGCCAACCTGCCGGTCCGCATCACCAGATCCAGATCGGGCTTATCCAGCGTATTCAGCACATATCGTCCGGTCCCGGCCCTTCGCTGTTCGGCACACGGCTCACCTGGATCGGCCACCTCATGGGCATGACTGCGCCCCACGCTCGGTCTCCCTTCGAGTGACGGCTCGAAGGCTAGGAGGTCTCCGGTCGGATTGCAACGCGGCGCAAATGCTCAAGCCTGGGCTGCCGCTCCCATGAACGCGCAGGCGAGGTCGGTGAGCAGACGCTCCCTCCCCGCCGGCGCCAGAAACGTCACGCCGTAGGGCACGCCGGCCCCGGTCACCGCGTGCGGGACCGCGACTGCCGCGAGCCCGAGCGGATTGGCGTAGTTGGTGTAGTAGCCATTGTTGAAGTTGGCCGTCAGCGGATCACGCGCGACATCATCGATGCTGAGCACGGTTCCGACCGTTGGCACGATCAGCGCATCGTGGTCTTGCCAGAAGTCCCTCAACGCGTGTTGGACCTCCTTGACCTTGTAGAGAGCGCGGTAGGCATCGGCTGCGGACAACGTCCGGCTGCCGAGGACGAGATCGCGCACGATCTTGACGCCCACACCGGGATTTGCGTCGAGGAACGCGCCGACCGAGACATCCCGCTCGGCCAGGAACGGCCCGAAGAACATCAGATCGTTGATCGAGGTGAACGGCGAGAAATCAACCGGTGCGGCCGGCATGTCGATCTGCCGCAACCGGCGAAGTCCATCGCCGAACAGACTTTCGGTCTCGGGATTGCCAAAGAATCTGAGCTGATCGAGGCGCGGCATCGCGATGCGAAACCGCCGCGCGGGCGGCCGCTGCTCCGCCCAGCCTGGAAAGTCGAGCGGCGAGAAGCAGTCGTCGGCATCGCGCCGCGCCAGAACGCGATAGATCTCGTAGCCGTCGCGCGGCTCGCGCGTGTAAAGCGAGATCGTGTCGAAGCTTCGGCAAGCATAGACCATCCCGCGCTGGCTGAAGGCTCCGGGCGCCGGCTTGAAGCCCGTAACGCCGCAATAAGACGCCGGCACCCTGCCCGATCCGCCGGTGTCGGTGCCGAAGGCAAAGGACGATGTGCCGGTTGCGACCGACACCGCGGCCCCCGAGCTGGAGCCGCCCGGAATGTAATCCGGATTATGCGGGTTGCGGGCGATACCGTAGGGCGAGCGCACGCCGACGAGGCCGGTCGCGAACTGGTCCATGTTGGTCTTTCCGACATAGATCGCCCCGGCGGCAATCGCGTCAGCGACGACAGGACTCGTATCCTTCGCGAGGTAGGCAAACTCCGGACACGCCGAAGTCGTCTGCTCGCCTGCGACATCGATGCAGTCCTTCACCGAGAAGATGAGTCCGTAGAGAGGCAGCCTGTCGATCTCGTCGATACGCGCATCGAGCGCGCGCGCCGCGGTCATGACATTGTCGGGATGGGCGGTCGATATCCATACCCCGCTCTGATCGGCGCCGCTCAGGCGCGACAGCACATGCGCCGCGACATCGGAAGGCTTGAGCGCGCCGCTTCGATAGGCGGCGCGGAGTGAGCCTGGCGAGACATCCATGTCAGCGGCCGATCACCTTCTCGAGATAGGCCGGCTGGATGAAGGCCTCGAAGCCGGCGCGCGGCAACAGCTTGGGCAGGCGCTCCTGCTTGACCAGGAAATCCGCGGTCGCGACCAGGGTATCGACGAACTCGCCTTTCTTCGCGGATGTACCGAGATACTGCTCCGTAAGCTGCTTGTCGCAGGGCACCATTCCGGTGCCCTTCATCATGCGGGTTGCGTCCTCGAGCGGCAGCGAGAGCTCCTCCGCAATGATCTCGGCCGTTTTCTCCGGATTCTTCAGCCAGAAATCGATGCCTTCGCATTCAGCCTTGACGAACTTCTCGACGTAGGACGGATACTTCTCCGCGAACGCGTTCATGACGACCCCGATGTCCCAGGTCGGGTAGCCGCGCCTCGCCATGTCGCCCGAGGTGACGAGGATCTTGCCGCCGTTCTTCACGGCCTTGTCCAGGTTCGGCTCCCAGAACCATGCGGCGTCGATGTCGCCGCGAAGCCAGGCGGCGGCAATGTCGGACGGGGCAAGGTCGATGATCTTCATCGAGGCAGGGTCGACGCCTTCGTTCTTCAGCGCCTGGAGCAGCAGGTAATGTGTGGTCGAACCGAAGGGGGCAGCCACGGTCTTGCCCTTCAGGTCCTTGAGCGAAGTGATGTTCTTGTCTGCGCGAACCACCATCGACTCGACATAGTCGAGCATGTTGATCACCAGGATGCCCTTGATCGGGAGCCCGCGGGTCGCGCCGATAGCGGTCGGCGGATTGCCGAGACCACCGAAGTCGACGTCGTTGCCCGCGATTGCGCGCAGCATGTCGCCGCCGCCGCCGACCTTGACGTATTTGATGTCGACGCCGGGCATCTCCTTGGCGAGCAGGCCGAGATGCTTGGTGACAAGCTGCGCATTCACCAAATTCAGGTAGCCGACCGTCACCTTGGGCGGCTTGTCCTCGGCGCGAGCCGTGGCGGTGAAAGTCAACGTAGCAAGTGCAAGCGCGGCAACAAGTCTCTTCATGTCGATCTCTCCTAGATCATCAGGTTCGGGCCCACGGCATCAGTAATTTGGCGATCGCGCGCATCATCAGGTCGAGCACGACACCGGTCAGGCCAAGCACGATCAGGCCCATGATCACGACGTCGGACAGCAGGAATTTTGCGGCATCCCAGATCATCCAGCCGATACCGGCCGAGGCCGCGACGATCTCGGCGGCGACGAGGACGGTGTAGGTGAAGCCGAGTGAGATGCGCATGCCGGCCAGGATCAGTGGCCCCGCTGCCGGTAGATAGACGTGGAAGAGCAGATGGCGGCGTGTGGCGCCGAGCGATTGCGCGGCACGCACGTAGACCGGATCGACGCTGGTGACGGCCTGGATCGTCGAGATCACGATGCCCGGCAAACCTGCAAGGAACAGCAGCGACAGCTTGGAGCTTTCGCCGATGCCGAGCCACATCACAAGGAGCGTGTAGAGCCCTAGTGGCGGCAACGGGCGATAGAACTCGATCAACGGATTGAGCAACCCACGTGCATTCCTCGAGACCCCCATGAGAACGCCGAGCGGAATGCCGACCAGACAGGCCAATGCGAAGGCCACGAGGATGCGATAGAGGCTGGCGCCGAGATGCTGGAGCAGCGTGGTCCCCTGATAGCCCTTCGTCATGGTCTTGACGAACGCGGCCCATACCGCCTGCGGCTTCGGCAGGAATAGCTCGTTGGCCCAGCGGATCTCTGTGACGATGATCCATGTGGTCAGCAACACGGCGACGGTGAGCGTCGAGAGCAGCACCGACCGCGAGACGTTCGGCATCCTCAGGCTGCCTCGCCGCGTGCGATCGGCCGAGATCGGCATGGCCATGGGAGCTGCCTCGACGCTCATGCGCGCACTCCCAGGATCTGCATGATGGTCAGCGCGTAGATTCGGGTCGCCATCACCGACTTGGTAACCGAGATGTTCTCGTTGTCGACGGCCCAACCATCCTCGCCGGGACCAAAGGTCACCGCGTTGATCCCGGCTTCGCGGAAGCGGATGGTGTCGTTGAAGGCGTTCTTGCGATTGACACCGGGCTCACGCCCCATCAGGCGCCGGTAGACCGCGCGAAGAGAGCGGCAAGGCTCCTCTTCGACGGGCACCGGTTCGGTCGCGTTGACGAACAGCGAGCCGGGCACTTGGCGGACCTCGACCTCGACGTCGTTGACACCAGCAAACGTCTGTTGCCCCAGGCGCTCGATGTCGGAAATGACGCTGCCGAGGGTCATGCCCGGCACAATGCCGACCACCGCGAGCGTGATCGTGCAGGCATCGGGGGAGAATTGCATCTCTCCGGGAAGACCACCACGGATGCGCACCACGGAGCAACATGGCGGCGTGTGCCCCATGAACTTGCTCGGCACATGCGTGAAGGCCATCTCCTTCAGCCTCGGCAGCAGCTTCCCCGCTTCCATGATGGCGTTGACGCTGATGTCGGGCCGCCAGATATGCGACTTGATCCCTCGGACCGTCACCTCGACCAGGCAATGGCCGGAGTTGGCCACCGAGAGGTTCATGCCCCAGTCCTTGCCGACATCACCCCAAGCCGTCGGCTCTGCGGTGATCTCGTAGTCGGCGGTGAGGCCGACCTTCTCCAGCATATAAATCGAGCCCTCGGTGCCGTTGCGTTCCTCGTCGACGGTGTAGCAGCACATCAGCGTGCCATCGAACTTCACGCCTTCTTCGATCAGGGCCTGCACCGCGAGCAGTGATGCCGCAAGATTGCCGCGGGTATCGGAGGTGCCGCGCGCATAGAGTCGGTCGCCATGCCGCGTCGCCTTGAACGGATCGAAATCCGTCATGTGCCATTTCTCCGGCTCGACGACGGGATAAGTATCGAGATGATCGTTCAAGATCAGCGAGGGCGCGCCCTCCCGCCCCTTCAGCACGCCGAGCACGTTCGGCCGGTGCGGCTGCGCGCTGTGCTTGGTGACGACCATGCCGAGGGCTTCGAGCTTGCCCGCAACCAGCATTGAGATCGCCTCTTCCTCGGCGGGCGGCAGATCGGGATCGAGCGGATTTCCCGAGCGCGGCTGCCCGGTGCGGATCAACTCCGATGCGAGTTCGAGCCAGCGCTCCTCCGTGATGCGCGACAGCACACGCTGCTCGAGATCGGAGTAAGGCGGTGTGACAGGCATCTGCATGACGGGTTCCGTTGGCTCACGGCGCCGGCCGCGCCGCTTCGTTGCAGCACCCTCATTGCAGCGAATGTGCCAACCGTCAGAAACCCCATTCGGGCAACGAATAGCGGTTTCAATTCAATGCCTTGGATGAAAATTGCGACTGTGCAAATTTTTGCGCGGCAGCCGCGCTTTGCCAAAGACACAGCGCCGGCTGAGCAGACCAGCCGCATCCGGGCGGTTGGTCTCCGCTGACGCCGCGCGTCGCCTATTCGTCGATGTAGTCGTCGTCTTCGCGCTTGCGCGCGGTGCTCTTACGCGCACCCAGCGAGCCAGTGACTGACGGTTCGCGCGCATTGGCATAAGGGCTGCGCGATTGCGCCCGCGCGGCGACCTGTTCGCCGGAGACGGCGGCGGGCTGGCAGATCAGGCGACGGCTGGGGCGGCGCATCAGATCGACGTGGATATGATCGTAGTGGAAGACGTTGGAACCCGGCGCGAGCACGGTGGTGAAATGCGCGCAGGCGCCTGCCTGCACGTCGCGCAAGAAGCCCTGCTCTTCCGGCACGCCGCGCCAGCCGTCCTTCACGGTCACGCGGCGTCCGTCGGCGAGCACGAAGGCCGAGATGTCGAGCGCATTGCCGAAGGCGTGCTCGGAGATGTGGGCGCGCGAGTTGCCGTTCATGCCGCGGCAGGAATAGGCCGAGATCTGCTTGATCTCGGCGACGCGCACGCCGAACCAGCGCATGGCCGAGGGCTGCACGGTGTCGGCGAGCCAGCGGTCGAGCTCGGACACGATCGGACAGGCCAGCGTCGCCGTCGGCTTGATCGCCACGGGACCAACGGCGGTGACGGGATTGCCCTGCGCCGGACCAAGACGCGGCAGCGGCTGCTGCGCGGGGGCCTGCGAATAAGGCGCCGGCCGCGCCGGATAGCTCGGCGCATTCATGTAGCGCGAGGCACCCGCGGCATCGATGCCCTCGGGCGGCAGATCGATCTCGTCTTCCTGCGGCGCCACGCCGGGCGCGTTCAGCGAGATCGGTCCGGTCGAGCCGCCGTAGCCGGAGGGCTGGCGCACCTCGCTGTCGGGATAGTTCGGGCGCGGCGGATAGGAGGAGGCTGGATAGTTCTGGCTCTGCGGATAGTTCGATCGCGGCTGCGCCACGGGCCAGCGCGGCTGGCTGCCGATGTTCCCCGGCGGACGCAGTTGCTCGTCGGCGAAGCCGTAGGTGCCGGAGGTTTCTCCGATGGCTGCGACCTTGAGTGGAAATTCGGCGCCGCACTGGCCGGGGCCGGAGATCGGCTCGATGCGGACGATGTCCGCACTCTCCTTGACCGCCCCCGATTTCAGGCATGCGGCCTCCGCCTCGGCCCGCCATGGTTCACGTTCGGCCTGAAAGAAACCGCGTCCGCAACCCGCTAGCGAAACAAGGACGATGGAGCCGACGAGATACAAACGAACTCCGCGCGTCATGCACGCACGTTCGGTGAATTTACTTAAAGACTCTTCAACGTGTTGATTTCACCTTCCTTAACCATGGCGCCCACGTGGCCCGGCACGCTGCGCCCCCCTTGAGCGACAGCAAGGCTGACTTTTCCGTTGAGAGACTCTCTGTTAACCATGACGGCCGCGGCAAAGCGCGCGACCAGCGGGAGCGACCTCATGACGTTCACCGGCAGACTGAGCGTTATCACCGCCTACTTCGCCATAGCCTTCGTCGGCGCCATCGTGCTCGGGATGATCTAGAAGGCAGCCGTCGACCATGCAGGCAGCTTGCTTGCCCTCCCCCGGACGGTGACAAGAACGCTTGTCATCACGACCGTGCACTCCATTGCCGCGACGTCGTGATCATTTGCTCGCGCGGCGCATCGACGCGCGTCCAGTCGTTGCCGGAGCACCAGAAGCGGCCGAGCGCGCAGGCTTCGACGTGGAGCTTGCCCGAGCCCTTCAGCGTCATCGTCGCACGATAGGTGTTGCCGCTGGCCCGGCTGTAGATGCTGCCGGTCCAGACGTCGTGCTTCTTCGGCTTCATGTTGACGAGCACGCTCTCGCCCCTGCGCAAGGAATCCGTCAGGGCGTAGCCGCACAGTGCAGGCCCACAGCGCTCGATGCGGACCGTCCCATTGGCACCCGCGCTCTCCCACTCGCCAAGCGGCGTGTAAGCCCGGTCTTCAATCGGCGGTGCAACCGTTGCGGTGTGCATGATCTCGGAGTTTGGAGCGGTGACCGGCGGCTCGCTGCGCTCCAGTTCAATCCGCGGCGGGTTGGAGCTCAGCGCCTCCGATCTTGGCGTCGTCTCCAGTTTTGGCGTCTCCAATCTTGAAGCCGCCGACGGCACAACGGACTGCGACGCCGTCGCGGCAAGGGCGGGAGGCGCCGGCGGCGATGGCACGACCTCGCTTGCTTGTGGCGGTCCGACCGGCACCGTCGGACAAGCAGGCTGCGGCGCTTGGACGACCGGCGCGGGCGCCTGCGGCAAGGCCCGTGCTGGGCCGGCATCTTCGGTCGGCCGCAAGCTGCGATTCGACACTGTGACACAGGACGCGGACCGGCAATGGCGCGGCGCCTCGACATGGAATCGGTGGCCGCCAATCGAGAAGGTGTAGGAGCCGGCCTCGGCTGCGGGCGCGACCGCCAACAGCGCGATCGATGTGCCAAGCGAAATCGCAAGCCGCTGCATCGGCGTCTCCCTCAATGCCGCGACCACTTTGCGCAGAGCAAGTGCGGCTGAATGTGCGCCACCTCACCCAGGCGGCATGCGGCCGTTGTGATGCCCATCACAGAACGCCCGGTCACCCCGGCGTAGGGTCAAACCACGCTTCATTCACCAGCGACATCAATCCATGTCGGGACCACGCATTCGGGAGGTTGTCATGAACAGGCTTACCATCGCTGCCGCCGCCCTCTTCCTCGCCTCGACTGCTGCCGCGCATGCGGGCAATTCGATCTCGTTCCAGATCGAGGGGCAGCGCATCCGCATCGAGACGCCGCGCAATTGCGCCTCGCTCGATTGCGTGACTATCGTGGCGCCGGGCCTTTCGGACAAGCCGATCAAGCTGAACAACATCAACCTCAAGGGCCTCGGCGGCTCCAAGGACGATGACGTCGACACCACGCCCGCGCCGGCGCCCACCACGGCGCAGCCCGCCCCGGCTCCGGTGCAGCAGCAGCCGGTGCAGTCGACCGCGCCCGCCGCACCGGCCGTAACCACGCCCGCTGCCCCGGCCGGAGCCGTCGCCGCCGCTCCCCCAGCCGCCGTCGTCAACACGCAGCCTGCGCCCGTTGCTGCGCCTGCCCCCGTCGCCGCGCCCGCTCCCGTGGCCGCGGCTCCCGCTCCGGCCCCGGTGGCCGCCGCGCCCGTGGCAGCAGCGAACTCCCCGGTCGGCCTGTGGGCGACCGAAGAGAACAAGGGCAACGTCCGCGTCGAACAGTGCGGCCCCAATCTCTGCGGTTACGCCGAGAAGACCAATGAGCGCATCCTGATCAACATGAGGCCTGCGGGCTCGAAGTGGAGCGGCCGCATTCGCGATCCCAATTCCGGCCGCAACTACGACTCGACGATCTCGATGAAGGGCCCGAACGCGATGCGCGTGCAGGGCTGCGCCTTCGGCGGCATGTTCTGCGGCGGCCAGACCTGGAAGCGCGTGAGCTGACGCGCGGAGCGCGTCGAGCCGGGCGACACAATGGTTCGCTCACGCCTCGCCGCGCAACCACGCCTTCACCTTTTGAAGCAGACCGTGTCGTAGCTGATCGACCGACGCGACTTCAGCCGGCGTCAGCGTCTGCAAGGCCGTACCAATGTCGTCGGCCGCTTGCGCCGCGTCGGGGAGCGGCGATGCCAGCCCCGCCGCCGCGAGCGCGATCGGGCCAACCTGGTAGAGGAACGCGCGTTCGTATTCCCGCGACAGCCGCGCGATCGCATCGTCCAATCCCAGCCAGTCGACCGCCTTGATGTCGTTCATCAGCTTGCGGACCGGCCCATCGCCAGCCTCCATCCGCCAGAAATGCACGACCTTGGAGCGCCCGCCGGATTGATAGGCGAGCGTGCCCAGAAATTCGTGCACGGCAACGTCGTGGCCCGTTTCCTCCAGCACCTCGCGGTGCGCGGCTTCCTTCGGCGTCTCGCCGTCGTCGAGCTTGCCCTTGGGCAGGACCCATTCGTTGCGCTTGCGCTGGCGCACGATCGCGATCAGCGGCTGAGGGCCCCGCCGCAACACAATACCGCCCGCCGCCATGACCGGCGCCCGTGCCATCGCTCATATCCAGTATGGTCGTCCCCGCGGGATGATATAGGCCGCGGGGACGACGGATTGAAGGCTACTTTCTTCTGAGCAGCGCCTGGCCTGCGCGGATGCGCGTTCCTTCTGCGATCCCGTCGCAGAAGGCGAAATCGCCGGGCGCCAGGATGATGATGGTCGAGCCGTGCTCGAACCAGCCGAGCTCCTCGCCTTTGGTCACGTTCACGTCGCAGGGAAAATTGACCGGGCCGCGCGTCTGCGCGTTCAGGACCACGTCAAGAAAATGCAGGCGGATGCTCGCGACCAGGATCGCCGCGACCGGCACCAGCGTCACGGCTTCGCCGGTCGACAGACGCGTGCGGATCACCGCGCGCTCGTTCTTGCAGAACAGCCGCTCGACGCGCTTGAGCGCGATCGGATTGACGTTCCAGACGTCGCCATGAATCAGCGTGACGCGTTCGATGTGCGCGTCATAGGGCGCATGGAAACGATGATACATGCTGGAGGTCAGCCGCAGCGTGACGAACGAGCCGTTGCGATGCTGGTCGACCAGAGCGGAATCGCCGAGCAGATCCAGCAGCGAATACGGCGCGCCCTTGACCTGGAACAGCTCGGCATCCGCGATCCTCCCGTGAGCGCCGACGATGCCGTCCGAGGGGCTGGCAACAACGGCAGGATCCGGATCGAACGGGCGCAGGCCCGGCTTGAGCTCCCGGGTGAAGCAGTCGTGCAGACTCCTGAAATGCGTCTTGCGCGCCTCCGACAGATCGAGGTCGGAGAACAGCTTCCACAGCGCGATCGAGAAATCCCTCACCAGGGGATTCTCGATCTTGGAGAACCAGCCCATGAAGCGGGTCAGGGCCGCGCGCGGGATGCGGTTGGTCAACAGGAAGTTGAGGTCTTCCTGCTGGGTGAAAGAGGCGATGAGGGCTTTGACTGTCATGAATCTGTCAGCTCACAGGGTTAGCGCTTGTTGTCATGGAAACGACACTCCCGATTCTCTCGATGTCCGTGGCCGCCGCAGCGTCCGCTGCCGCCGTCCTCCCGAAGCTCAAGGCGCGGGTCGAATTGTCCCGCGCCAAGCACCGCTCGCTTGCCGGCCATTCCAAGATGTCGCGCCGGGTGGCGCGGCTGCTTCCATTCTACGAATTCGCGGATGCCGACTATTTCTCCTGCGACGGCGCGCCGGCGAACATCGCCGCGCAGCGCAAGGACGGCTTCTTCCGTCTCGCCGCCCTCTACGCCGAGCGCTACCCGAAGGGTCGCGCGATGACGAGGGACGCCGCGGAAAAAATCTCCGATCTGAACTTCACCGAGAGCTACCGCGTGCCGTTCCAGTTCTCGCGCCTCGTCCGCGAGCATCTGGGCACCTCGACCTTCGTGGAATCGTCGAGCGGCGTCACCGTCACCGATGTCGACGGCAACAGCTTCTACGACCTCACCGGCTCCTACGGCGTCAACATCTTCGGAAACGACTTCTACAAGGAGTGCATCGAGGGTGCCGAGAAGCGCGCGCACGCGCTCGGTCCCGTGCTCGGCCCCTACCACCCCGTCATCCTCGACAACGTGTCCCGGCTCTGCCGGATCTCGGGCCTCGACGAAGTCTCGTTCCACATGTCCGGCACCGAGGCCGTGATGCAGGCGGTACGGCTCGCGCGCTACCACACCAGACGGACGCATCTGGTACGCTTCGCCGGCGCCTATCACGGCTGGTGGGGCGACGTGCAGCCCGGCGTCGGAAATCCGATTCCCGCACACGAGACCTACACCCTCGCCGAGATGTCGGAGAAGACGCTGCACGTCCTGCGCACACGCAAGGATATCGCCTGCGTGCTGGTCAATCCGCTGCAGGGGCTGCATCCGAACGCCAACGCACCCGGCGATTCCTCGCTGGTCGATTCCTCCCGCGGCGGCCACTTCGATCGTGCCGCCTACACCGAGTGGCTCAAGAAGCTGCGCGAGGTCTGCACCGAACGCGGCATCGTGCTGATCTTCGACGAGGTCTTCGTCGGCTTCCGCCTCGCCGCCGGCGGCGCCCAGGACTATTTCGGCGTGCGCGCCGACATCGTGACCTACGGCAAGAGCCTTGCCGGCGGCCTGCCGGTCGGCGTGGTCTGCGGCAAGCGCGAGCTGATGCGCCGCTTCCGCGACGATCGGCCCGCCGATATCTGCTTCGCCCGCGGCACCTTCAACTCGCACCCCTATGTCATGACGGCGATGGACGAGTTCCTGAGCCGTCTCGCCAGCCCGAACTTCCGCGCCGTCTACGACCGGCTTGACGAAACCTGGAACGGCCGAGTCCAGAAGCTGAACCGGATGATGGAGAGCGCCGGCCTGCCGGTGCGCTTCGCCAACCTCTCGTCGATCTGGACGGTGAAGTACACCACGCCGTCCCGCTACAACTGGATGCTGCAGTACTATCTGCGCGCCGAGGGCCTGGCGCTGAGCTGGGTCGGCACCGGACGGCTGATCTTCAGCCTCAACTACACCGACGCGGACTTCAACGAGGTGGCCGAACGGTTCGTGCGCGCCGCCGAGAAGATGAAGGCCGACGGCTTCTGGTGGCACGACGGTGTGCTCACCAACAAGAACATCAAGCGGCAGATTCTGAAAGAGATGCTGGCCAAACGCTTCGGGCGCTGAGGCCAATTGCTCCAGGGGCATCATGGCCGGGCTTGCCCCGGCCATCCGCGCGTCTCCGCGCGCTAGCTCCAAGACGTGGATGCCCGGGACGAGCCCGGGCATGACGTAACCATGAGACATCGAATTGCTTGGTGAGGCCGGCGCGCTCAGGCGTGCTGCTCTTCGAGCACCGGCTCGCCGGCGAGGCCCAGCGTGTGCTCGGGGTTGAGGTGCAGTCCGGGGTCCATCAGCTCGCCCCGCAACAGCGCGAGCGGGGCCTTGTGATAGAGCATCAGGTCGTGGAACGGGTCGGTCAGGATCTTGGTCATCCAGACGAGACCGGTCTCGACGTCGCGAATGAAGAACAGGTGCACCGTGCGGAACAACAGGCCGCCGCCGCCGACCACCAGCCAGATCTTGGCCACCTGGCGCATGAAGTCGGTCGCACTCGCCCACGGGGTGAACAGGCCGAACAGCGTCGGATCAACCACCAGCACCAGGGGCGAGAGCGCCCAGATCGCCATCAGCACCACCTTGCGCTGCAAGTTGTAGCCGACCTTGATCTCTTCCTTGTACTCGTGTGTCGCCTGGTTGACGTGGTCGTAGGTGTGCGGCTCGAAGAAGAAGTGACCGGCCTGGCGTGAGGTCATCGAGACCAGCCAGCCGACCAGCGCCGACACCACGGGATCGATGAACAGCCAGACATAGGCGAAGAGAAAGCTCAAGGCGCTGATGAAGTGCAGGCTCTGATTGATGCGGCTGTGGTGATAGTAGCGATGGTCGTCCCAGCGCTGGATTCGCAGCTGCTCGAGATAATTCTTGATCATGCTCTCCCCCAAAATGCTTTCGGGTCCGGAATTACAGGGATTCGATGTAGGCCGTGTGACATCATCATCTTGTCATGTGACGATGCGCAGCGGCGCGGTGACGCACGCGACGCGTAAGCTCACGCCGCCTTGGCGACGTCTATCTTGCGGAAGCGCACCAGCGAGAAATGACCGAGCGGCGGAATCAGGCGGCGCTCGGCGAGCTCGATGCCCTTCGCACCGGCGAGCCATTTGGCATAGCGCGACCAGGCGAATTCGGCGGTGCGGAAGCCGAGCGGACGCACCACCGGCTGCAGCTTCTGCTCGATGAAGCGGCGCATGCCGGTGTCCGCGCTGACGCGGGTGAGGATGATCAGCTCGCCGCCGGGGCGCAGAACGCGGGCGAATTCGTCCAGCGCCTTCTCCGGGTTCGGCACGGCGGTGACGACATATTGCGCCATCACGACGTCGAAGGAATTGTCCGGGAATTCGAGCTTCTCGGCGTCCATCACCGCGAGACCCTCGACGTTCTTCAGCTTCTGCTCCTTCACGCGGCGGCGCGCCTTGTCCAGCATCGCTTCCGAAATGTCGGTGCCGAAGATGCGCAGGTTCTGCGCGTAGAGCGGCAGCGAGATGCCGGTACCGACGCCGACCTCGAGCACGCGGCCGCCGATCTTGTTGGTGGCCGCGATTGCCGCCTGCCGGCCCTTGGCGAACACGCCGCCGAACACGAGATCATAGACGGGCGCCCAGCGGTCGTAGGCCTGCTCGACCGTGCCGCGGGTGAGGTCGAGCTGCTGCGTGCCGTCAAGGTTCATGATCTTAGCCATCGATGGGTTCTCGCTGTGGTTCAAATGGACGATCAACCGCGCACCGGCCGCCTCGCCATGCGGGGCGAGGCGCGCAAGGCGCGGCTGGGCTGAAGTGAGGTGAGATTGCCGACGAACTGGCGCGCGCTGTTCTCCCACGAGCGCTCCAGCGCGAAATTGCGGCAGGTCTCGCGGGACATGGTGAGCGCGCGCAGGCACGCGGCGCGCAGATCATGGTCGATCGCCCCGATCGGATGATCGGCGATGACGTCCTTCGGACCTGTGACCGGAAACGCCGCAACCGGCGTGCCGCAGGCCAGCGCCTCCAGCTGCACAACGCCGAACGTGTCGGTCAGGCTGGGGAACACGAACACGTCGGCCGCGGCGAGATGGGCGGTGAGATCCGCTCCTTTCTTCTCGCCGAGGAAGACGGCATCAGGGTGCTTCTTTTCCAGCGCAGCTTTCTGCGGGCCATCGCCGACGACCACCTTGGTGCCGGGCAGGTCAAGCGATAGGAACGCTTCCAGATTCTTCTCCACCGCCACGCGCCCCATCGTCATGAAGATCGGACGCGGAAGGTCGAGCTGAGCCGGAGCGTCGGGATGAAACAGCTCGGTGTCGACGCCGCGCGTCCAGAAGCCGAGCCGCTTGAAGCCGCGCTCGGACAGCTCCTGCCGCAGCGAAGGCGTCGCCACCATCGTCATGGCGGCGGCGTCGTGGAAGTGACGCAGCACGGCATAGCCGACCGCGGCCGGGATGCCGGTCCGCACCGCGACGTATTCCGGAAAGCGCGTCGTATAAGAGGTGGTGAAGGCGAGCCGGTTGCGCCGGCAATAGGCCCGCGCCGCCCAGCCGATCGGGCCCTCGGTCGCGATGTGCAGCGCGTCCGGCGCGGCCTTCTCGATCCGCCGCGCGATCTCCTTTCCGCCCGGCAGCGCGAAGCGCAGGCCGGGATAGGTCGGCAGCGGCCAGGACGGAAAGCCGTCCGGGGTGAGGAAGTCGATCTCGACGTCGAGGCCCTTGGCCGCATTCGCCAGCGAGGTCAGCGTCCGCACCACGCCGTTGACCTGCGGATGCCAGGCGTCGGTCGCGATTAATACCCGCATCGGAAAATCCCGAGAGTTTGATGATTCTCAGGCATCGACCATCAACGAAGGATATTTCACGCGTGTGACGTCATCGAAATGTCGGCGGGCTGTTTTGTTCGTTAACGGGCCGTCAAGGCCACGAAACTGTCATGAAACAATCCTTGCGGCCACGAAACCAATTTCGGTTTTCCGCGCAAATGTCCCGAAACGCTTTTCCGTTAGTGATTTAGGCAACGGAGCACCGAAACGGTGCCGCGGTGAGCAACGACACCGGGCAAACAGGGGCGATCAAATGTTCAATCTGGACACCTTCAAGACCTATTCGCGCGCCGTCGCGCTCGGTGCAGCCACGATCTCCGCAATCGCGTTCGCAGGCGCGGCCAACGCCGCGCCAATGCAAATCTTCCCGTTCTTCCAGCCGCTGCCGCAGCTGGCCGCGCCGCAGCCGTTCGAACCCTATCAGCCTAACCAGGCAACGCCTTACCAGGCCGCGCCGTCCGAGGATCAGGACGCAGTCGAACTGCCGGCCCGTTTCCGCCGCCAGACCGTTGCCTACGCAACGCGCGAAGCGCCGGGCACCATCATCATCGATACGCCCAACACCTATCTCTATTATGTGCTCGGCAACGGGCAGGCGCTGCGCTACGGCATTGGCGTCGGGCGCGAAGGCTTCACCTGGTCCGGCATCCAGTCGGTCAGCCGCAAGGCCGAATGGCCGGCCTGGACCCCGCCGCCGGAAATGATTGCTCGCCAGCCGTATCTGCCGCGTCACATGGCAGGCGGCCCCGGCAATCCGCTCGGCGCACGCGCCATGTATCTCGGCGGCACCATCTACCGTATCCACGGCACGAACGCCCCCGAGACCATCGGCAAGCGTGTCTCCTCCGGCTGCATCCGCATGACCAACGAAGACGTCACCGACCTCTATTCCCGCGTCAACGTCGGCACCAAGGTGATCGTGCTTCCGATGACGGAGCGCCGCGCAGACCTCGGCACCGCAACGCGGTAAAGCGACAGGACATCGTGACGCAAACGGCCCCGGAACCCGCCGGGGCCGTATTAGTTTGCCCTCGGCATTCCCGACGCGCGCTTGCTGCGGCGCAGGTCCCCGATGGAGGCGCAAATGCAATCATGCCTGCAATCCTCGCCGAACCCGTGGCTGCACGTCCTCGTCGGTGCTGGAGCCCTGATGCTGCTGCTGTCCGCGCCGTCCTCGCTCGCGCAGCAATCCGCCAATGAAGACGCAGGCAAGCAGGCCTTCAACAATTCCTGCCGCACCTGCCATTCCATAAGGGAGGGCGACAATCGCCTCGGTCCCAATCTCAACAAGATCGTCGGACGCAAGGCCGGCTCGCTGCCGGACTACAATTACTCCTCGTCCATGAAAGAAGCCGGCTTCGTCTGGGACCAGGACAGGCTCACCCGCTTCATGGTCAAGCCGGACGAGGTCGTGTCCGGCCACAAGATGCAGCCCTATGGCGGTATCTCGGCCGATGAGGCGGCGAAGGTGGTGGCGTATTTGCAGGAGGCGGGCTCGCAATAATAGCCCGCCCGACGTCGGCGATTCGGAAGTCGCTGCGCATCCTTCGAAATGCCCGCCTTTGGCGGGCCCCCAGGATGAGGGCTGAGCAAGTGGCCGCCAGTCCTTCCACGATGCTCGCGCCAAGGCACGGCCAACAGTTAGCCTCATCCTGAGGAGACCGCCAAGCGGTTGTCTCGAAACGACGAGGCGTTCACGACGGCCGAAGCCTCCGCTCCGCAATCAGCTTCAGCCACGCCCCTGAATGAAACGCGCTCATCAAGAGATACATCGGCACCATCCCGCCGAGCACGGAGCCCTGCCCGGCGCACAGCATGTCCGCCGCTCCGTCGCCAAGCACAGCCGTCGACGCGGCCATGATCGCGAAGGTCGGGGTGGCCGCCAGCCCGAGCCACCTGGCGAGGTGGCGCGCGGCCCGCATGCCGTCGTGGCCGGTGCCGGCGGCCGCGCTGACCGAACCGGTCATTTCCTTTCCCCCGCGGCCTCCTCGCGAAAGGCCTTCTCGCCGGCGTCCGAGATCTCCACCCATCTCTTGTCGGGCGCCGCGCCCTTCGTGTAGCTGTCGTGCCAGTTCCACCATTTATAGGTCGGCGTCTGCGGATAGCCCTTCGGCGAATCCTCCCACACCTCCTGGCGGCCGAGCGGCGTGATGTCGAGATAGTTCCATGTGCCGCCCATCTGCTCGTCGCCCCGGCTCTTGACGAAATAGGTGCGGAAGATGCGCGTCCCGTCACGGTAGAACACGTTGGTGCCGTGCCATTCGCCGACGCCGAAATCGGCATCGAAATTGTCGGTGATGGTGACCCACGGCATGGTCCAGCCCATCCGCTGCTTCAGCCTGGTGATCTCGGCCTGCGGCGCGCGCGAGGCGAACACCAGCGTGGTGTCGCGGGCGTTCAGATGCGCGACATGCGCGACCTGATCCGCCACCATGGAGCAGCCGCGGCAGGCATGATCGGGCCAGCCGAACACACCGGGCTCGAAGAAGGCGCGGTAGACGATCAGCTGCCGCCGCCGCTGGAACAGGTCGAGCAGACTGAGCTTGCCGCCGGGCCCCTCGAACGCATAGGTTTTGTCCACTGCCATCCACGGCATGCGCCGGCGCTCGGCCGCCAGGGCATCGCGGGCACGAGTATGCGCCTTTTCCTTCACGAGCAGCTGCAGACGAGCCGCCTCCCAGTCCTGCGGCGACACCACAGGCGGGGTCTGCATGGCGGTCCCTCCGTTGGTCCCTGCGTTTTCAACTGATGTCATGATCACTCTCCAAATCTCTTGCCTCGGCCATCGTTGCACACCCCGCCGTGCCGGAAGCGGAACCTGCCGCCCCTTCTCGGCCGTCTGCGATTTCTGGCACCGGACAGCTGCGTGGTGGGAGTAACAAGTGTGGCGGGATTGACATGGAGTCGCTGATCACCGCCGCGGCGCGCGCGCTGGAGGCCGGCGATCCGCTCGGCGCGCTCAACCGCGTTGCATTGCGCAACGATGCGCCGTCGCTTGCGCTGCGCGGCATCGCGATGGCGCAACTCGGCGATCTCGCCAGGGCCAAGGCGCTGCTGCGAAGCGCAGCGCGCGCCTTCGGTCCGCGCGAGGCGGTCGCGCGCGCAAGATGCGTCGTGGCCGAAGCCGAGATCGCGCTGGTCTCGCGCGATCTGAGCTGGCCCGTGACGGCCCTCCGGGCAGCACGCGCGACGCTCGAAATGCATGGCGATCTCGCCAATGCCGCCCATGCGGGTCACGTCGAAGCGCGCCGCTTGCTTCTGGTCGGGCGCCTTGATGAGGCCGAGCGCACGCTGGCCGAAATCCGACCCACGCCGCTCCCGCCGGCATCACAAGTCACCCGCGAGCTTGTGGTCGCAGGCATTGCAATCAGGCGCCTCAGGACGAAGGAAGCACGCACGGCACTCAGCCGCGCAGCTCACGCAGCACGGATGGCGAGAATCCCGGCGCTCGCGGCCGAGGTCGATGGCGCGAAGCTCATCCTCGATGCGCCCGCAGCGCGCCTGATCTGTCGCGGCAGCGAACATACGCTGTTGCTCGGCGAGGTCGAACGACTGACGACCTCGGCCGCGCTCCTCGTGGACACCTTTCATCACGTCGTGCGCAGGCAAGGCGTCGTCGTGTCGCTCGGAACGCGCCCGGTGCTGTTCGCGCTCGCTCGTCTGCTGGCGCAGGCATGGCCCGCGGATGTCTCGCGCGAGATGCTGATATCGGGCGCTTTTCGAGCCAGGCACGCCGACGAGTCGCACCGCGCGCGATTGCGCGTCGAAATCGGACGGCTTCGCACCAAGCTCAAACCTCTGGCCGACATCAGCGCGACCAGGGAGGGCTTCGTGCTTGCGCCGCGGAAGACGCGCGACGTCCTCGTGTTGGCGCGGCCCGTCGAGGAGAAGCACGCCGCCGTTCTTGCCTTCCTTGCCGATGGCGAACCATGGTCGAGCTCGGCGCTCGCGCTTGCGCTCGGGATCAGTCCGCGCACCGTGCAGCGCGCCCTCGAGGAGCTGGCGCGATCCGGCAAGGTGCAGTCATTCGGACACGGCCGGGCGCGCCGCTGGATGACGCCGCCCGTTCCAGGTTTCCCGACAGGCTTGTTACTCCCCGGACCGTTTCTGAAAACGTAGGATGAGATCAGGTCACATCCAACAGGGATCGCGCACATGAAACGTTCAGCCGCCGAGATCATCACGGAGTATGGGCCTTTTCCAGGCGTCGAGACCGTGCATGGCGTCACCTATGACGGCAGGCATGTCTGGTTCGCATCCGGCGACAAGTTGAACGCGGTCGATCCGGCCGACGGCAGCATCGCGCGGTCCATCGACGTCGCCGCGCATGCGGGAACGGCGTTCGACGGCCGGCACCTGTTCCAGATCGCCGAGGATCGCATCCAGAAAATCGATGCAGCCTCAGGCAGGGTGCTCGGTACCATCCCGGCGCCCGGCGGCGGCGGCGATTCCGGTCTTGCCTGGGCCGAGGGCTCGCTCTGGGTCGGACAATATCGCGAGCGCAAGATCCATCAGGTCGATCCCGAAACTGGAGAGGTCCTCCGCACCATCGAGAGCAAGCGCTTCGTGACCGGCGTGACCTGGGTCGACGGCGAGCTCTGGCATGGCACCTGGGAGAACGAGCAGAGCGACTTGCGGCGCATCGACCCCGAAACCGGCAAGGTGATGGAGCAGCTAGATCTGCCCGCCGGAACGGTCGTGTCGGGGCTCGAGTCTGATGGCGGCGATCGCTTCTTCTGCGGCGGCGGCGATCGCGGCAACGTGAGAGCCATCCGCCGTCCGAAGCGCAGCTAGCTACCAGTGGCGGCCTGAACACGTATCGAGGGGCGCGTTCGCAGCCGTTAACCTGTCCGCCCCAATTCTACCCCACCGGTGCGCTCTAGCGCCCTCCTCGCCTGCCCTGTAGAATCCCCGATGGGGCGGCTTGGGGGATTGATGCGACCGACATTGAATCTGAAGACTATCCTGGTCGGCGTCGCTGTGCTCGCGGCGTCGTTCTTCATCAGCCTGAAGGCAATGGATTTGCTGTCGCCGCGGGCGACGAATTCGGCACCCCCGGTCGCGCAACTGCCGCCGCTTCCGCCCGCCTCGAAGAGCTCCATCGTGATCGCGCCGGTGGCCATCGCGCTGTCTGCGATCCGCGAGCAGGCCGAGAAGGCCGCGCCGCGCAATTTTGCCGGCAAGGCCGACAACCCGATCTCGCAGATCCTGGAGAACGCCGATATCGGCTGGTCCGCCGTGCGCGGGCCAATGGCGACCAGCGGCGACAAGGACGTGCTGACGATCTCGACGCCGCTCACCGGCAGGCTGAACGTCACGGGCTCGCTATCGTCGAAAGCCACCGGCGCACTCGGCGACGCGCTCGGCAGCGTGCTTGGCGGTGACGCAGCAAAACGGATCGGCGCGGTCAACATCAAGAACCTGAACGCCAACGCCGAGATCAAGGGCAACGTGGTCGTCACCTCGCGTCCCAAGCTCGCGGCCGCCTGGCATCTGGAGCCCAATCTCGGCGCCCAGGTCAATCTCGGCGACACCAACCTCAACGTCGCCGGCGCCAGGGTCAACGTGCCGGCGCAGGTGAAGCCGCTGATCGACAAGACCGTCGGCGAGCAGATCAACGCGGTCTCCGAGCGCATCCGCAACGATCCCTCGCTGCGCGACAATGCAAGGGCACAATGGGTCAAGGCGTGCCGCTCGATTCCGCTGCAAGGCTCGGGCTCGTCAGCCGCACTGCCGCCGCTCTGGCTCGAGATGAAGCCGGTCCGCGCCATCGCAGCGCAGCCGCGCGTCGACGCGCAGGCCGTGACGCTGCTGCTCGGCCTCGAAGCCGAGACACGCGTGACCTCGACACCGACCAAACCCGACTGCCCCTTCCCCGACAAGATCTCGATCGTGCCGCCGACCGGCACGGGCGTGAACATCGGCGTGCCGATCGACGTGCCCTTCACCGAGATCAACAAGCTGATCGCAGCCCAGATGGTGGGCCGGACCTATCCCGAGGACGGCTCCGGCCCGGTCGACGTCACCGTCAGGAGCGCCAACGTGACACCCTCGGGTGACCGGCTGCTGATCTCGCTTTTGGTGCAAGCGAAGGAGAAGAAGAGCTGGCTCGGCCTGGGCGCCGAGGCGACGGTGCACATCTGGGGCCGGCCCGTGCTCGACCAGGCGCGGCAAACGCTGCGCCTGACGGACATCGAGCTCGCGGTGGAATCCGAGGCGGCGTTCGGTCTGCTCGGCGCCGCCGCGCGCGCGGTGGTGCCGCAGATGCAGCAGGCGCTGCTGCAGAGAGCAACGCTCGATCTGAAGCCGATCGCCGCCAATGCGCGCGAGAAGATCGCCGCCGTGATCGCGGACTATCAGAAGATCGAGGATGGCCTTAGGGTCGAGGCCAAGATCGACAGCCTGACTCTCGCCGACATCGCCTTCGATTCGAAGACGCTTCGCGTGGTCGCGGAAGCCGGCGGCACGCTGAACGTTTTCGTGACGAAGCTGTCGGGGATGTAGGCCACCAGATGGCGCTCCACAAAGAAGCGATAACGCGCCCGGTGAAAACCGGGCGCGCTTCGTTGGAGCGTCGGAGCTACATTATTCCGAGAACTTGAACTCCGGCATGTTCTTCAGCTCGTCCTTGCTCGCATTGAACACGGCGTGGTCCGGATACCATTTCGACGTGGACGACGTCGTCGCGGTCGCCGCGGGCCTGTCGGTGCCGGTCGCAGCGCCGGTCGTAGTACCGGCGGTCCCGGCGGGCTTGGTGCCCATGTTCGCCGTGGTCGAGGCAACGGGCTCGTTGACGAACTTCAGCTTCTCATAGGGCACGGCCACGAGATGCTCGCCCAGGCCGAGGAAGCCGCCGACGCCGATCACCGCGATCTTGATGTCACCGTTCTTGTCCATCAAGAGATCATTGATCGTGCCAATGTTCTCGTTGGCCTCGTTGTAGACCTTCAGGCCGTCCATCTTGGACGTGCGCCACTGGCCGGACGCCGTGGTCGACGCCGTCGTGGATGTGGAGGTCGTCGGGGCCGTGGCCGAAGGCGCAGCCTTGTCGCCGGTGGCGGTCGGCGATTGCGCAAACGCGACGGTGGTGAGCAGTGCAGTACCGGCGAGGCCGGCAACGATCGACTTCATCATGTTGTCCTCTCCTTCACAGAAAACTCGTGCGGAGAAAACAGCTCTGATCTCGCCCGGTTCCGTGCGCGCCACAATTTCGTCGCGCGATGCGAGCAGGCGAGGCTTGTTCCTGCGTCACTCAGGAACATTCTGCGATGCACGGTTCCCGCCGACGATCATACGTCCTGGGCGACGCATGACCGCGGCGAGGACCGCGCCGACCTCGCTTGGCTCGGGTCAGCTCGTGAAGTCGATCAGCAGCGCGGAGAAATTCGAGCTGCTCGATGAATTGCCGTTGGCGCCGTAGGACGATGCCGACGATTGCGACTGTTGCAGCGCCTGCAGGAACTGCTGGAGGATCTCGGCCGTGGTCTGCTCGGTCGAGCTGCTGCTCGTCGAATCCGTCGTCGCCGAATCCGAAGAGCTGTCGTCCGGCGGCGGTCCGGGCGGCGGGCCACCTGCGCCACCGGGTCCACCCGCGCTGGCGGGACCGCTCGCGAAGGCGGATTGAAACACGCTTTTCAGCTCCTCCGCCTGATCGGAGGTCAGCGTCCCGTTCGACACTTCGTTCGAGATGAGATCGTCGATCTTCGACTGCATCGCCTCCTTCGACGGACGCGTACCGCTCGACTGGCCGCTCGATCGGCTCTGCTGCAGCGCCGTGTCGATATCCGTCAGGGCCGTCGAGAGCGCGGACTGGTCCGTCGACGAGATCGTGCCGGCGGAGACTTGCGATTGCAGTTCCTGCTGAAGCCGCTGGAGCGGCGATTGATAGCTGCCGGCGGAAGCCGCCGAGATCGAGGTCATGATGGCTCCGTGGATCTTGCGGGGTTTCGTTGCTTGACGACTCCACGCTATGGTTAGCGGCCTTAACGAGATCTTGCCGCTCCACACCACCTCGATTGCCGCCCGTTGCGGACAGGCGGACAGAAACAATCTGAAACAAAAATCTTCGCCATTTGGCCCGAATTTTGGACAAACAGAACGCATGGCCATTTCCAATCCCAACATCCTGGTCGTCGAGGACGACCGCGAAACGCGGACGCTGATCGCGAAGTACCTGCGCAACAACGCGTGCAACGTCACCGCCGTGAGCGACGGCCGCGAGATGTCCCGCGCCATGACCGATCACCGCGTCGACCTCATCATTCTCGATGTCATGCTGCCCGGCGAGGACGGCCTCAGCCTTTGCCGCAAGGTCCGCGCCGAATCGCAGACGCCGATCATCATGCTGACCGCACGCGGCGAGGACGTCGATCGCATCGTCGGCCTCGAGATGGGCGCGGACGACTATCTGCCGAAGCCGTTCAACCCGCGCGAGCTGCTCGCCCGCATCAACGCGGTGCTGCGCCGCCAGGCTGCCGCGCAGGCGGCGAGCGCGATCGAGGGCGCCTCGACGCTCGCCTTCGACGGCTGGCGCATCGATCTTCGCCTGCGCGAGTTGCGCAATCCGGAAGGCGCACGCGTGGCGGTGACCAGCGCCGAGTTCGATCTCCTGCGCACCTTTTGCGAACGGCCGGGCCGCGTGCTGTCGCGCGACAGCCTGCTCGACCTCACGCAGGGCCGCAACACCGGCGCGTTCGAGCGCTCCATCGACGTGCTGGTCAGCCGCATCCGCCGCAAGATCGAGCCGAACCCGGCCGATCCCACCATGATCAAGACGGTGCGCTCAGGCGGCTATCTGTTCACGCCGAGGACTGAAGCGGTCACGGTTTCCCTGAGCAGCTGAGCGGGGATGCCGACGATGAAGCCGTTCGGATTCTTCCACCTCAAGGGGATCGGCGGGCAGATCGCCGCACTGGTGCTGGCCTCGACCGTCGCGCTCCATCTCGTCGTCACGACCGCTTTCCTGATCAACCGGTCGGACCGCCACGACGCGCCGCCGGACGGGGCGCATCAACTCGCCGATGCAGCGCTGCTGCTCGGCGCGGCCGAGCCCGGCGAGCGGCCGCGCCTGCTTGCGGATCTGGCGCGCGCCTTTCCGAGGCTCGGCATCGAGATGCTGGCACCCGGCACCGCGACCGTCGAGACCAGCGACAGTCCGCACCTGCACGGGATGCGCCGCCATCTCGGCCCGGGCTTCAAGGCAATGCAGCTTGCCCCGAACGGGACTCCGGAGCGCGTGGGCGTCGAACTGCCCGACGGCACCATGATCGTAGCTCGTGTCGATGGCGGCCCCCGGCCGTGGTTCTGGGGGGCGCCCTGGCTGATGGCGCTGATGACCGCCTTCATCTGCGTCACCGTGCTCGGCCTTTGGGCGGCGCGCGCGCTGACTAGGCCGCTGTCCTCCTTTGCCGAGGCCGCCGAGAATTTCAGTCTCGACGGCACCGCCGAGCCGCTGCCCGAGCGCGGCCCCGAGGAGATCCGCTCGGTGGCGCGCGCGCTCAACCGCATGCACGAGCGCATTGCGCGGCTGATGTCGGATCGCACGCGGATGCTGGCCGCGATCAGCCACGATCTGCGCACGCCGATCACGCGGCTGCGCCTGCGCGCCGAGTTCATCGAGGACGAGGGCAACCGCAAGCGCATGCTGGTCGATCTCGATCAGATGCGCGCGATGCTGGAATCGGTGCTGTCGCTGCTGCGAAACGACCGCAAGATCGAGGCCGTGACGCTGGTCGACATCGCCAGCACGCTGCAGCTCATCGCCGACCAGTTCGGCGACATGGGCCACGTGGTGCGTTACGAAGGCCCGGCGTCGGCGACCGCCGCCGCGCGGCCCGACGACCTGCATCGCGGCATCACCAATCTCGTCGAGAACGCGGCGCGCTTCGGCGCCGAGGTGACGATCCGGCTCGCCGTCTCGGACACGGCGCTCGTCGTCGACGTCGAGGACGACGGCCCCGGCATTTCGGATGCGCGCAAGCAGGAGATGCTGGAGCCGTTCGTGCGCGGCGACGACGCGCGCACCATGGACGATTCCACCGGCTTCGGGCTCGGCCTCTCGATCGCGCGCGCGATCGCACTCGCCCATGGCGGCGAGCTGTCGCTGCATGACCGCAAGCCGCACGGGCTCATCGTGCGGATGCAATTGCCGCGATCGCAGGCGACCCGGCTGGCGGCTTGATGTCAGGCCGCCAGCGGCGGATGCTCGGCGGCAACCTCCCCGAAGATCGCCACCGCCTCGAAACGATAATTGCAGGCGTGGCAGGTCCAGAGGTAGGAGACGCGCCCCTCGCCCGGCTCGATCCAATCGGGTGCGGGGATCGGCGTGCCGCATTGGGCGCAGGGATTGTGTCTGGGGATGACGGCGGCGTGTGCAGTGACGAGACCGGCTTTTGTCATGGCACCTCTCCCGATTTGCAGCGCTTGCATACTCGCTTTCACACGCCGGCGCGAATAGACAGGCGTGCTGCCGCGAGCGCGGGTTCCATCCCGATCACGCTACGCCAGCTTTGGGTCGTAACGGCGGCACGGCACCGCAAAAACGCCATCGGCGGCGTTTGGTCACATCATCGCCGCGTTCTGGTCGCTTAACCGCAGCGGGCGCAGGCTGCTCAAGGAATAACTGATGAAAATTTTACGCGTTGTCGCGCTGCTCGCGGCCGGATTGACGTTGCCGCAGGCCGCCTTCGCCGGCGAAGCCGAATATGCCGAGATGGTCGCAGCCCATGCCCGCGCCAATGGCGTGCCGGAAGCGCTGGTGCACCGCGTGATCATGCGCGAGAGCCGCTACCAGCCCCACCTCGTCGGCCGTGGCGGCACCATCGGGCTGATGCAGATCAAGCTCGCGACCGCCCGCGGCGTCGGCTACACCGGCGATGCCGCCGGCCTGCGCGATCCCAACACCAACCTCACCTATGCGGTGAAGTACCTCGCCGGCGCCTATCGCGCCGCCAATGGCGACCACGCCCGAGCCGTGCGTTATTTCGCGGGCGGCTATTACTACGCTGCAAAGCGCCAGCGTCAGCAGTCCGTGCAGCTCGCCGGCATGGGCGAAGGCAATTTTGGCCAGCCCTGGCTCGAGCCGAACGGCAATCCGCAGCCGATGTTCGGCACGGCGCCGCCTCGCAAGCTGGCTCAGCGCGTCCGCAACGCGCGGGCGCAGGTTCCGCACTAACCACCGTCATTCCGGGGCGATGCGAAGCATCGAACCCCGGTGCGCAATTGCGCACCCGAGAATCTCGAGACTCCGGGCCCGGTCCTGCGGTCCGCCCCGGAATGACTCGTCCGCGGCAACACGCGTTGACACCGCCCGCCACTGGCATACATTAGACCCGTTCCGAGGGGTGCTCCGAGGAGGAGCTGAGATACCGCTAAATGGGCAATCCGCCAACACCGGCTGCCCAAGACCGCGGTGACCCTTTGAACCTGATCCGGGTCATGCCGGCGAAGGGACAGGGATGTTGCAGACCACCAAGCGACCGGATTCCCCGGTATCCATCATCGGCGCAGGCATTGCAGGCGCATGGCAGGCGCTGCTGTTCGCGCAGGCCGGCCACGCCGTCACCTTGCACGAGCGCGGCGACGAGGCGATGACGGAGGCCACCAGCCATTGGGCCGGCGGCATGCTGGCGCCCTATTGCGAGGCCGAGGTCGCAGAACCCATCATCAGCCGCCTGGGCTTGCGCTCGCTCGATCTATGGCGGCGCGAGCTGCCCGACACGCCCTTCAACGGCTCGCTCGTCGTCGCTCATCCGCGCGAGCGCAACGACTTCGAGCGCTTCGCGCGCATGACCGAGGACCACCGCCGGCTCGATGCCGCGGGCCTCGCCGAGCTCGAGCCCTCGCTGGAGGGCCGCTTCCGCGACGCGCTGTTCTTCCCGGCCGAGGGCCATGTCGAGCCGCGCCGCGTGCTGCCGAAGCTGCACGCGCGCATCCGCGCCGCCGGCGGCACCATCAGGTTCTGCAGCGACGTCACCGCAAGCGATCTCGCCAACTCGGATCCCGAGGGCATCGTGATCGACTGCCGCGGCCTCGGTGCCCGCGACGAGCACAGCGAGCTTCGCGGCGTCAAGGGCGAGATGATCCTGATCGAGACCGACGAGGTGCAGCTAGCGCGCCCGGTGCGGCTGATCCATCCGCGCTGGCCGCTCTACGTGATCCCGCGCGAGGCCGGCCGGTTCATGCTGGGCGCGACCTCGATCGAGGCCGAGGACACCGGCGTCAGCGTGCGCTCGGCGCTGGAGCTCCTGGGCGCGGCCTACACCGTGCATCCGGCCTTCGGCGAGGCCCGCATCGTCGAATTCGGCTCGGGCCTGCGCCCCGCTTATCCCGACAATTTGCCGCGCATCGGCATCCGCGGCGGCAGGATCAGCGTCAACGGGCTCTACCGCCACGGCTTCCTGATCGCGCCCGCGCTCGCCGAGCTGACCCTCGCCTATGTCGAGCGCGGCCAGATCGACAACGAGGTGATGCGATGCGCGTGATCGTCAACGGCGAGCAGCGCGAGGTGAACGCGGCCAGCGTCGACGCGCTGCTCACCGAGCTCGACTACGAGGGCACCCATTTCGCCATCGCGCTGAACTACGACGTCGTGCCGAAAAGCCGCTGGGCCGAAACGCGGCTGAAGGCCGGCGACGAGATCGAGATCATCACGCCGCGGCAGGGAGGGTGAGCGGGATGGCGCACTCTCTTCGCGGCGACGGCTCTTTTTGGCCCGTCATTCCGGGGCACGCGAAGCGTGAACCCGGAATCTCGCGCCACAACTTCGAGATTCCGGATCGGCCCGCGTACCGCGGCCCGTCCGGAATGACGGGGACTTCAACATGGTGACCTTCTACGGCAAGACCTTCGCCTCGCGCCTCCTGATCGGCAGCGCGCTCTATCCCTCGCCCGCGATCATGCAGGACGCGATCCGCGCGTCCGGCGCCAACATCGTCACGGTGTCGCTGCGGCGCGAATCCGCCGGCGGCAAGACCGGCGACGCCTTCTGGAAGCTGATCCGCGAGCTCGACGTGTCAGTGCTGCCGAACACCGCCGGCTGCCGCACCGTGCGCGAGGCGGTGACCACGGCAAAGCTCGCGCGCGAATTGTTCGGCACGGCCTGGATCAAGCTGGAGGTCATCGCCGACAACGACACGCTGCAGCCCGACGTCGTCGGCCTGGTCGAGGCCGCGACCATCCTGACCAAGGACGGCTTCGAGGTGTTCCCCTATTGCACCGAGGATCTCTCGGTCGCGAACCGCCTGGTCGATGCCGGCTGCAGGGTGGTGATGCCATGGGCCGCGCCGATCGGCAGCGCCAAGGGCATCACCAACCGCGATGCCTTGAGGCTGCTGCGCGAGCGGCTGCCCGACATCACGCTGGTGGTCGACGCCGGTCTCGGCGCGCCCTCCCACGCCGCGCAGGCGCTGGAGCTCGGCTACGATGCCGTGCTGCTCAACACCGCGATCGCCAAGGCCGCCGATCCCGTCGCGATGGCGACCGCCTTCCGCCTCGGCTGCGAGGCCGGGCGCACCGCCTACGAGGCCGGGCTGATGAACGCCCGCGACTTCGCCTCTCCTTCCACCCCTGTCGTTGGGACCCCGTTCTGGCATGCCGTATCCTGATCGCTTCTATCCCGTCGTCGACAGCCTCCAATGGGTCGAACGCCTGACCAGGCTCGGCGTCGGCACCATCCAGCTGCGCGCGAAGGAGCTGAACGACGCCGCCGCTCTGCAGATCGTCACCGACGCGCTGGCGATCACCAAGGGCACGGAGACGAAGCTCGTCGTCAACGACTATTGGCGCGCGGCGATCGTCGCCGGCGCGCAATATCTGCATCTCGGCCAGGAGGACCTCGCCGAGGCCGACCTCGCGGCGATCCGCGAAGCCGGCCTCAAGCTCGGCATCTCCACCCATGACGACGCCGAGCTCGCCACCGCGCTCGAAGCCAAGCCCGACTACGTCGCGCTGGGCCCGATCTTCTTCACCACGCTCAAATCGATGCGCTTCGAGCCGCAGGGCATTCCCAAAATCACGGAATGGAAGAAGCGCATCGGCGATATCCCGCTGGTCGCCATCGGCGGCATCAAGTTCGAGCACGCCGCGGAGATCTTTGCCGCGGGCGCGGATTCGATCGCCGTCGTCTCGGACGTCATCCAGAACCCCGATCCGGATGCCCGCGTGCGGCAGTGGCTCGGCGTGACCAAGGAGACGGCATGACCGAAACTCTCTCCGCTCGTCATTGCGAGCGAAGCGAAGCAATCCAGAATCCCTCCGCGGAGACAGTCTGGATTGCTTCGTCGCACCAGCGCAAAATTGCTACGCAATTTTGTCGCGGCCTCCTCGCAATGACGGAGCGAGAATTCAACGCCGTCGCTCCAACGCACGCACACCAGAATTAACCCGGAGGATTCCCCATGAACATCCGCTCCAACCCTGACAAGACCGTGCCGGCCGTCACCACCGGTCCCCTGCCCTCCTCCCGAAAAATCTTCGCCACGCCGGACGCCGCGCCGGACCTGCGCGTGCCGCTGCGGGAGATCATCCTGTCCGAAGGCGCGGGCGAACCAAACCTGCCGGTCTACGACACCTCCGGTCCCTACACCGACCCGAGCGTGACAATCGACGTCAACGCCGGCCTGCCGCGCAATCGCAAGGCCTGGGTGCTGGAGCGCGGCGGCGTCGAGGAATATGAGGGCCGCCAGATCAAGCCGGAGGACAATGGCAGCGTCTCCACGGACAACGCCGCGCGTGCCTTCTCGGCCTATCACAAGCCGCTGCGCGGCCTCGACGGCCACAAGATCACCCAGCTCGAATTCGCCCGCGCCGGCATCATCACCAAGGAGATGATCTACGTCGCCGAGCGCGAGAACCTCGGTCGCAAGAAGCAGCTCGAACGTGCGGAGGCTGCGCTTGCCGACGGCGAGAGCTTCGGCGCCTCGGTGCCCGCCTTCCTCACCCCGGAGTTCGTGCGCTCGGAGATCGCGCGCGGCCGCGCCATCATCCCCTGCAACATCAACCACAGCGAACTCGAGCCGATGATCATCGGCCGCAACTTCCTGACCAAGATCAACGCCAATATCGGCAACTCTGCGGTGACCTCGTCGGTCGAGGAGGAGGTCGAGAAGATGGTGTGGGCGATCCGCTGGGGCGCCGACACCGTGATGGACCTCTCGACGGGCCGCAACATCCACACCACGCGTGAATGGATCCTGCGCAACTCGCCGGTGCCGATCGGCACGGTGCCGATCTACCAGGCGCTGGAGAAGTGCAACGGCGATCCGGTCAAGCTGACCTGGGAGCTCTACAAGGACACCTTGATCGAGCAGTGCGAGCAGGGCGTCGACTATTTCACCATCCATGCCGGCGTGCGCCTGCAATACATCCACCTCACCGCCAGCCGCGTCACCGGCATCGTCTCCCGCGGCGGCTCGATCATGGCGAAGTGGTGCTTGGCGCATCACAAGGAGAGTTTCCTTTACACCCACTTCGACGAGATCTGCGACCTCATGCGCAAGTATGACGTCTCGTTCTCGCTCGGCGACGGCCTGCGCCCGGGCTCGATCGCCGACGCCAACGACCGCGCGCAGTTTGCCGAGCTGGAGACGCTCGGCGAACTGACCAAGATCGCGTGGGACAAGGGCTGCCAGGTCATGATCGAAGGCCCCGGCCACGTGCCGATGCACAAGATCAAGATCAACATGGACAAGCAGCTCAAGGAATGCGGCGAGGCGCCGTTCTACACGCTTGGGCCGCTGACCACCGACATTGCGCCGGGCTACGACCACATCACCTCAGGCATCGGCGCCGCCATGATCGGCTGGTTCGGCTGCGCCATGCTCTGCTACGTCACGCCGAAGGAGCATCTCGGCCTGCCCGACCGCAACGACGTCAAGACCGGCGTCATCACCTACAAGATCGCCGCCCACGCCGCCGACCTCGCCAAGGGCCACCCCGCCGCGCAACTGCGCGACGACGCCCTCTCCCGCGCGCGGTTCGAATTCCGCTGGACCGACCAGTTCAACCTCGGCCTCGACCCCGAGACCGCCAAGAACTTCCACGACGAGACCCTGCCGAAGGAAGCCCACAAGGTCGCGCATTTCTGCTCGATGTGCGGCCCGAAATTCTGCTCGATGAAGATCACGCAGGACGTGCGGGACTACGCGGCGACGCTGAACGATCCGAACAGCGTGGGGATGTCGATGAGCGGCACGGCCGAGGACGGCATGGCCAGGATGAGCGCCAAGTTCAAGGAGATGGGCAGCAGCGTTTATCTGGATGCGGAGAAGGTGAAGGAGAGTAACCGGGTGTTGTGAGGGACTGACTGCCCTTAGCGATTGGGTGAACATTGGCGAAGTACAAAAGACTAAAAGAAATCGGAAAAGGCTCCTTTGGCGTCGTCGATTTAGTCGAGGACTCCAAAGGTCATCGGTGGGCGATGAAGACCTTCACACCGCCCACATTGCCCGGGGTGACCGCCGAGGAATTGAGAGCTCGATTTGAGCGGGAAGTTCGCTACCAGCTTCAAATCGACCATCCAAATGTTGTGAACATCCACGATTTCGATCTGGATGCAAATCCGCCGTGGTTCGTTATGGAGCTTGCGAGCTGCAGTCTAGCAGATGAGCTGAAAGCGGATCGCACGCTGGGCGGCGACCCCAGAAAACCATTGTTTGATATTCTTGCGGGGCTAGAAGCCATTCACGAAAAAGGGTACAAGCATCGTGACCTCAAGCCAGCGAATGTCTTGAAATTTAACTCTTCGAAGAAAGATAGTCGCTACGCGATCTCGGATTTTGGCTTGATGTCCCCTGAGGCCGGCCTGACTTCAACGTTGACGGCGAGCAACATGGGCGGCGGGACACCACTGTATCGAGCGCCAGAATGCGCACTTAATTTCAAGCGCGCCACGATTCAATCCGACATTTACTCTGTGGGCGCGATCTTACATGACATCTTCGGCGGTGGCGTAAATCGGCTTCCGCACGTGGAACTAAATGTTTCTGGTAGCCTGTCACCCATCGTTCAACGATGCACAAAGCAGAACGTTCGACGACGATACCCGAATGTCGCCAAGCTTCGAGAGGACCTTTACGAAGCCCTGAGCAAGGAGAAAATATCCTTTACCTCCAAAGAAGAAGAGGAGGTTGTCAATCTACTTCACTCGAAAGAGGAACTTACGCCCGACGAATGGGATCGCGTCTTTCAACAGATCGATGATAACGACGAAAAGGGCAACACAAACCATGCACTATTTCGCTCGCTCAGCATTTCTCAGCTCGAGAAGCTCGCGCAGGATGCGCCGGATCTCTTCGCCTCACTCGGTAAAGACTATGCAAAATACGCAACCAGCGGCGGATTTGATTTTGACTATTGCGATGTAATCGCCAATCGGGCGGAGGTCTTTTATAGGGAGGGCGAATTCGATCTAAAGGCGAACATTGCTCTTGCCCTTCTGGACTTGGGCATTAGCCACAATCGATGGTTTGTTGAAAGAACCTTCGTCCGAATGGTGGGAACGGGCATATCCGACGATCTGGCAAAGCGAATCGCAACTGAGATCGACGTTCAAGGAATAGATTTTAGCAACGAGATGGATCGACTCGAACGGTCAATAGGAGCTCAAAGAGGAAATCTTCATCCAATTCTTCGCGAGAAATCTGAAGCGGCAGACACATGACGATAAATAGCTACTGCTTCTCCGTCGTCGGCAAGAAAATTGAAAATGAAGACGCTATGCTGTCTCGGGGTGCGCAGGACGGAACCTGGTTGGCCGCAATCGCCGATGGAATGGGGGGACAAGCTGGAGGTCGAGTCGCATCAACAATAGCCGTTGAGGCCGTGGATCGGGCCGTAGATAAGATACCCCGACCGTCCATAAGTGAGATTTTTGCAGAAGCCAAACATCAACTCCAGCGCCGCTCTGAGGAGCGCCCAGAACTATCGCGCATGGGCACAACACTGACGTTAGTAGTAATCGAAGGAACACACGCTAGTGTGGGTCATGTAGGGGACACGCGAATCTATCACCTTCGAAACGAAGGCATCGTCGCGAGGACCGTAGATCAAACTGAAGTTCAGGAACTAATCGCTCGTGGCGTACTCTCGAAGGCAAGCGCTCGCCGCTACTCTAGACGAAATGTTCTCCTATCGGTCTTGTCCCCTGCAAGTGAGTTTCAGTTATTTCAAACCGACTTTGAACTACAAGAGGGTGACCGGCTCGTTTTATGCACCGACGGCATATCGTCCAAAATCTTTGCCAAAGAGCTTCGTGACTTATCACTCGAATGCAAAACCGCGCAGGAATTCTGCGCCCGCCTCATGAGAGAGGTCGAATCTCGTGACCCTAGAGACGACTATTCGGCCATATGTATCGACATTCTATGATGCGATTCGATAAAGCAATCTTTTTTCTATGTGAGCTTTTTCCGCCCCGGTTTCCTGCGCGCTGTAGCGAGGCTCTTATCTCCGACAGTGTGCTCCTTGAATACGTCACTTAATGACGCAATCGCTTCTTCGCATACGCGAAGCTGTTCTCCACGATCAATGCTTCGCAGGCCAGCGATCACGCGAATATGGATAACCTCAATCTGCTGAGCGAATATCGTCGCACGAAACAACCTATCATAAGGTCGCCAGATAAGAGTTCCGATCACGGACGACACTCCCAGCGAGCCAAATATTCCGCCCCACGCGAAGCTGCCCGTTGTGATCGACATAACCACCGCAATTACGATCATCAATATGATCAACGAGAAACAGATGACTGTCATTGCCATCCCAATGCGCCAAGCCGACTTCACTCTTTCGCGAGCGCTTGTAAACACCTCCGAAACCTGATCGAGGATTGCTGCCTCGGGCTCTGCAGCGGAAATGGAAACCTGCCGATTTCCCTCTGCAAATAATACTAGCGTTTCCTGTTCGAGATTGGCTCGAATATCTCGTAGTGCAACCACCGCCGTTGCTGTGCCAGCATCCTGATCGTGTTTTGCGCGAAGCTGCCGTTGCTCAATTGTCGTAAACGATACATCAGATGGTATATCTGATAAAATTGATCTCGCTATTGAAGCAGCAGTACGAGCTTCAATAACTTCGCGATCGGGGCTAACGGATAGCAGTTGAGCTACGAAGTTTGCTATGCGCGCCTTCAGACCGCCTGGAAGACGCGTGAATGCCTCATTATGCTTTGCGATGAGATCCGAAACGGAACGATCGGTTAGAGGCCGATCGTAACTTGTCTGGCTGGTGAGCAATTCGAGGGAGATAATCCCCAAAGCATAAACATCGACGTAGGTATCAACAGGCGTGCCAGCCAACATCCCTCGACTAACGGTGATGCGATCGGTATGAACCCGCTCGCTGTGGGCTGAAGCTCCCTCTCTAAACACGGGATGCAAGTACCGCCACGTCGAAACAAGCTCCACAGCATTATCAAGTCTACGGATCATCCCGAAGTCGATAAGGCGGACCTCTTCATGATCTGATCGAACGAGGATATTTGAAGGCTTGAGATCGGCATGAACGACCTGCGCGGCATGCAACTCGGCCAGAGCTTCGGCAACTTCCGCAATAAAATGGAAGTTTGTTCGTAGCCCCTCCGTACCGTTCCTTATAATATCAGCTAAGCTATTGTAATCATTAAAAAATGGCAGTATCTGATAATCAAATTGGTCAAGTTCTCCTACAGCTATCGGAGCCGCCCATCTCGCTAAGGGGATGCCAGACAGGAGACTATGCAGTGCGATCAAGTGGCGCTGGTAGTCGCCTTGAGCGGAGGTGCGCTTGGGAAAAAATTTAACTACGACATCAGAGCTTGCCAGGGTATCTCTCGCAAGCCAAGTTGCCCCAGACAACCCTAGACCTAATTGCCTGACCAGCGAGTATCGCCCATCGATCGATAGGCCAGGTTTAATCTGATCATTATTCAAGATATTCGCAGCCCATCGAGTTGAAACGACCCACATTCAACTACAGCGAGCTTTGTGGCACAACAAGCGATTGAATAATTCAAATGCGGGGGCAAGATGACTTCAGTCTTGCTGGCTTCCGAAATGGGCTAACCCGCCCTGCCCCCCTCGCACGAATGATTTCCGCAGCCCATAGCCCGTCCAGTTTGCGCAGTGAATAAGCTAAGGAGCGAAGCCCACCGCCTCCCCGATCTCCTCCGCCCCAACCTCCGCCTCGTCTTCGTCGGCACCGCCGCCTCGACGCGCTCGGCGGAGCTCGGGCACTACTACGCCCATCCCGGCAACCGCTTCTGGCGTGCGCTCCACGAGGCCGGCATCACGCCGCGGCGCTATCAGCCAAGCGAGTTCGCTTCGCTGATCAAACTCGGGATTGGCTTCACCGATCTCTCCAAGACCGGCGCCGGGATGGATCACCAGATCGCGCCGGAGACGATCGACATAGCCGGCTTCAGGGCGAAGATGGAGAAGCACCAGCCGCGCGCGATTGCGTTCACGAGCAAGAAGGCGGCGAGCTTGTTTTACGGCCGGCCGTCGGCAGCGATTGCGCTGGGGCGGCAGACGCGCGATGCGAGCCTGCCGGAGATCTTCGTGCTGCCCTCGCCGTCGGGCGCGGCGTCCGGGAGCTGGACGCTGGAGCCTTGGCGGGAGCTTGCGGCGTGGCTTTGTTCATAGGGTCAGCAAACAATAGCGCCTCATGCTCCGCTGTCGTCCCGGCGAAGGCCGGGTACGACCAATTGAAGGGCGGGCATTGTCGGAAGCCGGCGCGCCCGTTCGTCCTTGGAAGCAGAGTGCCAGGACGCAAAAACCCGTCGTTGCGAGGAGCCCTTGCGACGAAGCAATCCAGGCTGCCTGCGCCGCGACAAAGCTGGATTGCTTCGCTGCGCTCGCAATGACGGAGTATGGAGCTACAGACGATGCCCACCATCACCGCCTTCGAAAGCTCTCCCGATCGTGGCCGAGGACAGGCGCGCGACATGCGCGTGCGCTGGGCGCTGGAGGAGGTCGGCCAGCCCTACGACGTTCGCCTCGTCTCGTTCGAGGACTTGAAGCAGCCGCCGCATCGTGCGCTGCATCCGTTCGGGCAGATTCCGACCTATGAGGACGGCGATCTCGCGCTATTCGAGTCCGGCGCGATCGTGCTGCACATCGCCGAGCGCCATGCCGGGCTGCTGCCGCTTGACGCGAACGGCAGGTGCCGTGCGATCGCCCGGATGTTCGCGGCGCTGAACACGGTGGAGCCGCCGATCGTCGAGCTCGGCATGGCCATGCTGCTCGAGCGCGACAGGAGCTGGTACGCCGAGCGCCTGCCCATGCTGCAGGACCGCGTCCGTGTCAGGCTCGGCGAACTGTCCTGCCACCTCGGCAATGCCGAATGGCTCGATGGCGCGTTCAGCGCCGGCGATCTCATGATGGTGACGGTGCTGCGGCGGTTGAACACGTCGGGGCTGCTGGAAGAGTATCCTGACCTCGCCGCCTATGTCGCCCGCGGCGAAGCGCGGCCGGCCTTTCAGCAGGCCTTCGCTGCGCAGCTTGCGGTGTTCAACGCCGCGCGTTCGTAGCAACCACGGGCCGGCTGCATCGTCTCTCGGCTAAACGTCGAACGCGCGATGCCGCGCGTGCTTCGATGCAACGATGGCCGCAGGCCCGCGTATTGCAACCGCGACATTCCGGCGATACCACTCCGGGTGAATGAGCCGGTTATCAACCGCCTCCACACCTGAGGAAACCTGCGCAATGAGCGACGATCTCTCCGGCGTCTGGGACGGCAGCTACATCCAGCCCGGCGTCGGCATGATCACGTTCACGGCGACCCTCGTCGAGACCGGGGGCGCGCTGAGCGGGAGCGTGACCGAGCCCTGCATGATGCCGGGTTGCCCGGTGAGCACGCACAATTCCTCGATCTCGGGTCATCGCTCCGGCAGTGCGGTCTCGTTCATCAAGCGCTACGAGCCCCCCGGCTTCGGCTACGACCGTGTCACCTATGAGGGCACGGTGAACGCCGAGGCGACCGAGATCGACGGGCGCTGGCGCCTGCCGGGCCATTCCGGATCGTTCCTGATGATCCGCGCCGGCAAGCCTGCGCAGGCGGTAACGACCGAAAGGCGTGCCAAGGAGCCGGCACGCTGATCCATTCTGCGATCCCCTACCGCATCGTGATCGCAAACCCGCTGAGATCGGCGTTCGCCATCAGCCCGACCTGGTGGCCGGTCAGCTCCAGCACCGCGCCCTTCTGGTTGGTCAGCACGATGGCGCGGGCGCCGCGGCCGACCGCAAGGCCGGCACCGGCCGCGCCGTAGACTCCGGCGACGTCGGAGGGACGGTTGATGTTGGAGACGCGCCCGCGCAGCACGGTCTTGGAGCCGCCGAACACGAGGCCGTAGTCGAGCCCGCCGGTCGAGAGCGCATAGGTGCGGCCGCGGAAGTTCAGCACGCCCGAGCCGCCCGAGCCGCCGATGATCCAGCCCGCCTTGTAGATCGTCAGCGTCACGAAGCCGCTGTCGGCCCGCGCGGCGCTCGAGAGGCCGGCCAAAGCGGCGATGACGAGCAGCGCGGCGCGAAAGGTGGATGCGATCTTCATGGGTGTCTCCGGGGGCTGTTTCCAGGGCAGGATTGGCGAATCAGACGCGAGGAATTTACCCGATCGATCGCGGCGGCAACATGATGGGGCGGAGGACGCGGGTTGCGGGTTGTAGCAACGCCCCAATTGTCATCGCCCGGTTCAGCCGGGCGATCCGGCATTCCAGAGGTCCGCGTTTGGAAGTCACTCTCGCCATATCAGACGCAGCGCACTGGATGCCACGTCCAGGCCGGGGCATGACGGCGGAGTCTTGGGCCGCGCACCGACCGTCGCCAGCATGCCATTCTGCCCCTGTTTTGCCCGACGGCGCAAGCGACTACTTCGACTTTCACGAATTCTGGAAAACATCAATGATTTCCGTGCAGCGCCTACTGTGCATGGGGTTGTTTTCGCATTTTCGTTTTGAGAGGCCGCCGTCTGCCGCTACGCTCACGCGTCAGCGACCGCAATCGAGGTGATCCCATGCCGATCCAGCATTTCGCGCCCCCGCCGCACGTCCAGGCGCCGCCGCTGTCCTTTGCGACGCGCGTCGGCGATCTCCTGTTCGTCTCCGGCATTCCCGGCTTCGATGCATCGGGCGCGCTGCCCGACGGCTTCGAGGCGCAGTTCGCCAATGTCGTCGTCAACATCCGCCGCGTGCTGGGCGAGGCGGGCGCAACGTTCCGCGACCTCGTCAAGGTCAACGTGCTGCTGACCCGCGCCGGCGATGTGGCCGCCATGAACGCGCTCTATGCCGGCGCCTTCGGCCCGCCGCCCTATCCGGCGCGCACCACCTGCGTGGTGCAGGCGTTGCCCAGGCCGGAGATGCTGATCGAGATCGAAGCGGTGGCGTCGCTGGCGGGGTGAGCGTGTGGCCTGCCGGGCACGCGGCCGAACCAAATGCCTCGTGCGCACCTGACATGTCCGTGAGCGGCGGCTCCCCGGCTTGCCAAGGCTTGGCTTTTACCGCACGAGTTTTTGGATCACATTCCCCACCAGGAGATATTTCATGCGTCGCGTTCTCGCCCTCTGTGCCGTTGCCGGCATTGCCAGTTCCGTGTTCGCCGTGCCGGCCTCGGCGAAGGTCGGCTATTACGTGATCCGCTGGGACAACACCGGCATCTGCCAGGTCTGGAACGAGGACCTGCAGTACAAGCCGCTCCAGATCGGCGTCTCCACCTACAAGGTCGTCAGCAAGTCGTTCCCCACCTTCCAGCAGGCCTCCGACCTCCAGATCAAGATGCGCGCCGAGCGCAAGTGCACGCTCTGAGCCGGACGCGGCAGATCGCATTCGAAGGGCGGGTCGCGGGCGCGATCCGCCCTTTCTCGTTGCGGACGCGGCCCCGCATTTTCCAGCCATGATCCTGCGTTTCGCGCGCCCGCTTTGAACCTGTCCCAGCCGCGGAACTACTCACATCTTGTCCGGGGCGCCTGCCCAGAAGCGTCCCGCGCCAGCCCTCCCCGCATTGCCGGGAGGCGCATCACATCATTCATTTCGAGGAGCTGATCATGCGTCGTATTTCCGTGCTGTGCGCTGCCGCCGGCCTTGCCGTCACTGCGTTCGTCGCCGCGAGCCCGGCCGAAGCCGGCTATCACCTGATCCGCTGGCAGGACAGCGGCTTCTGCCAGATCTGGGACGAGAGCATCCCGACCACGCCGTGGCCGGCCGGCTATCACCGCGCCAGCGCCAGCGTGCCGACCTTCATCGACGCTCTCGTGCTGAAGGATGCCGCGCTGAAGAGCGGCAGCTGCACTTGGTAATTCGATCGGCGGACGAAGAGCCGGGCAAGGACGGGCATCCGTCCTTGCCCGGTTTTGTTTGTGTTGCGTGATCGCGGGCTGATGCGCGCTCACGCGTCCTTGTGCGCGCCGGGATGGATCAGGATATCGCGCGCGGCGGCGAGGTCGATGAAGGCTTGCGCGCTGCCGCCGTGATCGGGATGCATGCCCTTGGCGGCGCGGCGATAGGCTTGGTTGATGTCCTCGCAGGTGAGCTGCACGGCGAGCGGCAGGCCGAGCATCTTGCGGGCGCGATCCTCGCTCGACAGCTTCTTCGGCATCGCATTGCGGCGACCAAAGCGCGGCGCGGTCAGATCGTGGACGACCTCGAGCACCACGCCGAGACGGCGCTGCGCCGCCAGCGTCACGCTATGATCGTCGTTGTCCACCGCCTGACGCAGCACCGGGAGGGCCTGCTCGGCGGCCTGGCGCAGCGTGACGTCGCTGCTCATCCGCGCGATCTCGGCCACCAGCCGGCCGGCCTCGGCCCAGTCGGGCGAGTGCGCCGACCGCAATCGTTCGAGGGCGAGTTTCCAGGGGTCGAGCCGTTCCATCATGCGCGCAACGTTTAGCAATCAGAATCAGTATGCCAAGGCCGCCGTTTCCGACCCCTTAATTTCGAGTTAGCTTTTCGTGGCACTTCGAAAAGAAACCGGGAGGAATATGTCATGGCGCAGCTCGCAAACCACATCGCCGTCGTCACGGGTGCCGGCTCCGGCATCGGCCGGGCGATCGCTGCCGGCTACGCGCGGGAAGGCGCGCAGGTCGTGCTGCTCGACGTCAACGCCGACACCGTCGCGGAGGCCGCGCAGGAGATCCGCAAAGCCGGCGGCAAGGCCGAGAGCTTCGCGCTCGACGTGACCCGGCGCGAGGATTGCTTCGCGCTGGCCAAGCAGGTCGAGGGCAAGGTCGGGCAGGTCTCGATCCTCGTCAACAACGCCGGCATCACCCGCCGCAATGCCTTCACCGCAGAGACCGAGACGGTGGCAAAGGACTGGAACGACATCATCTCGCTCAACCTCAACGGCGTCTTCAACATGACGCAGGCGTTCCTCGCGCCCTTGCGCGCCAGCAAGGGGCGCATCGTCAACATCGGCTCGATCCAGTCCTTCGTGCATCTGCGCACGCCGAGCTCGGCGGCCTACACCACATCGAAACACGGCGTGCTCGGCTTCACCAAGGCGCTCGCGGCCGAACTCGGCAAGGAAGGCGTGCGCGTCAACGCAATCGGCCCCGGCTTCATCGAGACCAACATCAACGCCAATGTGCGCGCGACCAATCCGGCGCTGGTGCAGGCCTTCCTCGATCACACCCCGCTGGCGCGCACCGGCAAGCCCGAGGACATCGTGGGACCCGCGATCTTCCTGGCCTCGGACATGTCCGCCTATGTCACGGGCACGATCGTGATGGTGGACGGCGGATATCGGACGGTGTGAGGGAAGACATCTCCCGCCCGCGGGAATCGCGGCCGCATCTTGGCATTCTCAAGGTCAATTTGCTGCGGCGCCCTGCGATTAACCTTTCATTAACCAAACGCGACCACCGTAGATCTACGGCTTGGGGGTCGTTTGTTCTCGATCCGCTTCCGACGATGGGAGCGGGCGTTGATCGGGGAGTGTGTTGATGACCACTGTTCATGTCGCTGCGTCCGAATCGGCCGCACAGTTTCTTGCCCCCAACCAGGTCGTTCCGCTGCTGATCGGCGCGACCGTCGACGAGGTCGAGCGCGAGCTCGTGCTGCAGACATTGGCGCGCTGCGACGGCAACCGCACCCGCGCTTCGCGCGTGCTCGGCCTGTCGGTACGCACGCTGCGCAACAAGATCCGGCTCTATGCCGCTTCCGGCATCGACGTGCCCGCCTGCCAGGACTAGAGCGAGGGTCGCGTGCTTCGACGTGGACGGCGTCCCGCGATGCACGGGAAGAATTGCTGCTGTCGTCAAACGCCGCTAAGTAGCTTGCTTCGGTGAAGGGAGCAGCGGCGTGGCAGACGATCAGGGACGACGGCCGGGACCTCAGGGCCCTCGCGGGCGACAAGGAGAACCGGGACGGCCGGGGCCGCAAGGTCATCCCGGCCGGCGCGGGCCCGACGGCGCGCGCGGCAAGCCGGGACCGCAGGGCAAGCCGGGTCCGGTCGGGAAGGCGGGCCCGCCCGGCAAGCCCGGCCCCCAAGGCAAGCAGGGCGAAGCCGGCCCGCGCGGGCCGGCCGGGCCGCAGGGACCCGCCGGACCTCAGGGCCCGGCAGGCCCGCAAGGACCGCGCGGCGAACCAGGTCCCCCCGGTCAGCTGCCGTCGATCGAGCAGGTGCTGCCGTGGCTCGAGCAGCTCTTCGATGCCTGGGACGAACGTCGCCGCCAGCGCGAGCGCGAAGCCGCCGAGCGCGACGCGCTCGAGGCCGCCGTGCGGGAAGTTGATGAGCCGGTCGCCGATCACGAGAGCGATGACGGCGAAAGCGGTGAGCACAAGAAAAGGAAGAGAAAGAAGAAACACGGCAAGGATTAGCCGGGCGCCAGAACGCGCGCAGCAGTCAAGACGCCCCGGACGGATCATCCTTGCGCGGCAGCATGCCCATGCGCTCGAACTGCCAGCGCATGGCGCGATACCAGAGATAGCCGACCATCGTGCCGAGCAGCGTCAGGATGACGAGGTTGACGCTGCTGTATGAGCCGCTCCACCACATCATCCAGGCGGTCCACAGCACCGTGAAGGCGACGGCGCCTGCTTTCAGAGGAAGAAGAGGGCGGCTCATGTTCGTGCTCCGGGTTGCCAAAAGCCCGGCGAGCATCCTCGCGCGATCAGGCGACCTCTTCCGTGAGCCAGATCACGCAATAGCCTCCAGGGGAGAGCTAACCGAACCGCAGCCGCGAGCGCTCCTTCGCCTTCTCCGCCTCGACCTCCCGGTCGCGCGCCGGCGCGTGCGTATGCAGCGACGTCAGGAGTCTTCGCGCGGCGTCCGAGACTTCCGCCACGGCGCGTTCGAACACCTCCTCATTGGCCTGTGACGGCTTGTTGAAGCCCGACAGCTTTCGCACGAACTGCAGCGCGCTGGCGTGGATCTCGTCCTCGGTAGCCGGTGGCTCGAAGTTAAACAGCGTCTTGATGTTGCGGCACATGCAATCTCTCCGGATCTTTCCTCAACGACGAACGGCGGCGACGAAATCCTACATCCTCGCCCGCACGCCTGTTAAGTTCGGTGGCGCCCCTGAGCTTCACGCGGGCACGGCTTGATTTCGCATCGCATCATGCGCGCCTTGCCGCCGCATATTATTTGAGCATGCATTGTGATGGCAGCTCGGGCTTAATCGCATCAACGACACGAATCGAGACGCGATGAGGAGGATCGCATGCACAGGCTGGCTCTGTGCGTCTGGTTGGCTGCGACGATGCTGACGAACACCGCGTTCGCGCGCGACAACGGCCAGTACGACCACGTCCCGCCCGACATCCGCGCCTGGTTCAAGAGTGTGATCGCGCCGAACGGGGTTCCCTGCTGCGACATCTCCGATGGCCATCGCACCGAATACGACGTGCGCAACGGCGCTTATTGGGTGCCGATCGAGGGACAATGGACGGAGGTCCCGGAACGCGCCATCATCCGCAATCGCGGCAATCCGGTCGGCCAAGCCGTGGTGTGGTACGTCCATCACCGCGGCGCCGTCATCATCAGCTGCTTCGTGCCGGCTGATGCAGTTTAGCACGATGGATTTCGTTGGCTGGCGCGGCTTGATCGGGTAGCCTGATGCCAAGCTATAGCGGAGCCATGCCGTTGACCGATCTTAGCGCCAAAGACCTCGCCGCCATCTATGCCAAGCCGACTCCGCGCGTGATCGCGAAGGCGCGTCCCGCCATCGATGCGCATGCGAGGAAGTTCATCGAGATGTCGCCATTCTGCGTGCTCGCGACATCAGGCGCGGACGGCAGCGTGGATGCCTCGCCGCGCGGCGGCAGCATCGGCTTCGTCCGCGTCGCCGGCCCCAACCGGCTGTTGATGCCCGACCGCTCCGGCAACAACCGGATCGACAGTTTTCGGAACGTCGTCGAAGGCTCGGGCTTCGTGCATCTGCTGTTCTTCGTTCCCGGCATCGACGAGACGCTGCGCGTCGGCGGACGCGGCACGCTGTCGGCCGATCCGGATCTGCTCGCCACGATGGTGGAGTTCGGGAAGCCGCCGCGCGCCGTGCTGAACGTCGCCGTCAGCGAAGTCTATTTCCATTGCGGCAAGGCGCTGATGCGCTCGAAGCTTTGGTCGCCCGAGAAGGTGCAACGCTCGGTGATGCCGAGCATTGTCGAGGTCATTCACGACCAGACGGGCCTGGGCGAGCCGCAGAGTCAGCAGGCCGTGGAAGAGCTTTACAAGACGCAGTTGTAGCCGGGCAGCTTTCCAGACACGCCGTCTTGAGGCAGCAATGGCCAGGTCAGGCCTGGCCATGACGATGAAGCGAGAGGAGCTTAGTGCCCCTCCCCCTCGAGGCCGCCGACATGCTTCTGGGTGTAGAGCTCCAGACCGATGCGGCCGATCAGATCGAGCTGGGTCTCGAGGAAATCGATGTGGTGCTCCTCGTCGCTCATCAGCTTCTCGAACAGGTCACGCGTGACGTAGTCCTTGGCGCCGTGACAGTAGGTCGCCGCCTCCTGGTAGAGCGCACGCGCGCTCATCTCGGCAGCGAGGTCGCACTCGATGATCTCCTTGACGTTCTGGCCGATGCGCAGGGGATCAAGCACCTGCATGTTCGGAAAGCCGTCGAGGAACAGGATGCGCGCGGTGAGCTTGTCGGCATGTTCCATCTCCTCGATGGACTCCTTGCGCCAGACCTTCGCCATGTCCAGCAGGCCCCAATTGTCGAGAAAGCGGTAGTGCAGCCAGTACTGATTGATCGCAGTCAGTTCGTGACGCAGCGCCTTGTTGAGATAGTCGATGACTTTTGCGTCGCCCTGCATGGTTCACTCCAGTCTTGCAGTCCAAATCGGCCATAACCGTATTTAGAACGCTTCTAAATGAGTTCGTAGACCGGGGCAACCGGCTACGGAGACGCAGCCGGGGAAAACGCTGGGGAGGATGCTGAAGCTTTCAGCAGGCCGCGAGGGCAAACTCGGCGGGCTCGGCCGTCTCGTCATTGGCGGCCACGGCGTGGCTATGGGGGCAGCCGGCGCAGCATGAATCGGCGCAGGGTCCAAGCGCTTCATCGATGATGGTCTTGATAGTCCGGGCACACCGGCCGCATTCAGCGCTACAGCCGAGACATCCGTAGACCTGCTTGGCATGGCGCACGGCATCGTCGGACTCGGCGACGGCAGCGCGGATGTCGTCATCGCTCAGCACGTTACAGGAACAAACGATCATGGAAGCGGCACGCCCTTCGGTGATGCGTCATCATCGATATTTAACGGGCCGGCCGGATGCAAAAGGAAAAACCAGTATTTGAAGCTATTCCAAACTAGCCCGGACGCAGCCTAGATCGGCTCCAAAGCAGAGCGTTGCGCTGCATCAAGATTAGAGCGGATCTAGTCACCGCCGCCACCGCCGCCGCCGTCTCCGCCACCTCCACAATCGCCTCCGCTGCTGCCGCCCTCGCCACTGGAGCAGCTGCGAGTGTCAGCCGAGTTCCCCGACCCGGTGCCGGAAAACAAGTCTCTCAGGGAGGAGCCGTCGCTTATTCCGGCATAGGTGCTGCCGCCACTCCCGCCATCGCTCCCCGCTGTCACACGGGACCGCCGGGCGCGATTTTGGAGGTGTGTGATCCAACCGTAGCCGATCGCGAAAACGACCCCGGCGCCAATCAGTGCATTGATCATCGCCTTGCTCATTCTCGCCTCGTTGTCGGAGCTTCGGCCCGTGCCGGTTGGTCGTCCCCGGCAGGGGTGCCGTTCATTGATCATTCAATCGAAGTGTGGAACTCTGTTCCCAAAGAGTTCCCGCGTAATTTGTGCGAAAGGTCAAGCTCATGAAGAAGCCACTCCTGGCGGTGGTTGCCGTCGCCACCCTGGCCCTCACGGCCGGCACACCGGCCCAGGCGCAGCGCGGCGTCGCTGCGGGCGTGGCGGCCGGGATCATCGGCGGCGCCATCGTCGGCGGCGCGCTGGCATCTCCGTATTATTACGGACCTGGACCGGGCTATTACGAGCCGGGCTACTACCCGCCCCGCTATTACGCGCCCGCCCCCGCCTACGTCGTCGACGACTATTACGGCGGTCGCTGCATTTGGCAGAAGCAGCGCTTCTGGGACGGCTATGCTTGGCGCGCCCGCCGCGTCAGAGTCTGCCGTTGAGGCGCTGGAGCCCACCTCGGCATGGATGCACCGTTCATCTGGAAGCCTGAAAAAGACCGCTTTTTCTCGTCACAGCTCCGTGCGCGTTTACCGTGGATTGACCAATTGCGCGCTTCCTAGCTGCACGGCCAATTCCATCCGCGTCTGCGTGAACCTTTGAAACCCGAGCGCCCCTAACAAGGGGAGCCCATCTCCCAGGAGAGCCTTGAGCATGAAGAAGACACTAGTTGCCGTCCTGACGGTTGCGACGGTCGCCGGTTCGCTGGTGACCGCCACTCCGTCCGCGAAGGCCCATGACGGCATCGGCGCCGGCATCGCGGCCGGCCTGATCGGCGGCGCCATCGTCGGCGGCGCGATCGCGTCGAGCCGTCCCGCCTATGGCGGTCCCGTTTACGTGGCCGAGCCCGGCCCGCCGCCCCCGCCCTGCTATTGGCAGCGCCAGCGCTATTGGGACGGTTATGGCTGGGTCGTTCGCCCGGTCCGCGTCTGCTACTGATCTGATCGGCGCGCGCATTCGCGCCGCGATCGAAGCCCGGCCGAGCACCTCGGCCGGGTTTTTCGTTTGACCCTCTGCTATCGCGCCGCCTGGACCGCGCGCAGCACGTCTTCGCTCGGCCAGCAATCGACCTTGAGACCCGCCGACTTCTGGTAGGCGCCGAGTGCGGCGCGGGTCTGCATGCCGGCCTTGCCGTCGATCTTGTCCTTGTAGAGCCCGACCCGCGTGAGCTCGCGCTGCATGATCTCGACGTCCTTGGTGCGCAACTGCCTGGAAGCCGACCAACGTGTCGCGAAAGGCAACGGGCTCGTCATGCGATCGCTGAGGTGGCCGACGAACAGCACGTAGAGATCGGAGAAATTGTATTCCTTGATGACGAAGTAATTCTTCGTGGTCAGGAACGACGGGCCGTAGATGCCTTCGGGCTGGAGCAACGAGGCCGGCTGCGCTTGCTCGGCCGCGCTGAGTTTTTGGCCACGCACCGGAACAAAGCCTTCGCGCAGCCACTGGCCGATCGGCTTCGTCACCTCGGGCACGCCCATCGTGCAATCAACCTTCGCAGGAGCCTGCACCTCATAGGCCCAGCGAACGCCGCTCTGCCAGCCCTTGTTGACGAGCTGCTGCGCGGCGGAGGCCAGCGCATCCGGCACGGAGCGCCAGATATCGATGCGGCCATCGCCATCGGAATCGACGCCGTGCTTGTAATACTCCGAGGGCAGGAACTGCGTGAGCCCGGTGGCTCCGGCCCACGATGAGCGCATGTCCTTGCGCGTCACCACGCCTTCGCCGAGAAGCTTGAGCGAGAGGATGAATTCGTTGCGATACTGATCCTTTCGCCGGCCGACGTAGGCCTGCGTCGCCAGCACCCGGACGAGATCGTAAGGCAGCCTGTAGCGGCCGTAATCGGTCTCGCGGCCCCAGATCGCCAGCATCACGGTCGCCGGCACGCCTGAGTTCTTCTCGATCTCGGTCAGCACAGGGCGATATTTCTGCAGCAGCCGCTGCCCCTCGCCTGCGAGCCGCGCGATCGAGGCTTCCTTGACGTAGTCCGCCGGCACCTGGACGAACTCGGCCTGCGACGGGGCGCCGGTCGCGGGCCGCCCGGGTAGAAGCAGGTCCGGCAGCTTGTAGTCGGGCTCGAGCCCGCGCGTCTCTCGCTCGAACGTCATGCGAGAGACGCCTGCGGCCTGCGCTTCCGGCCAAAGCGAGGCGATGAACTGCGTGAAGCCAGCGTCTGCGGCGCGGCCGGACGTCGAGCCGCAGGTGAGCAAGATCAAAGCAGCGATGAACGTCCGCCGCATCATGCCGAGATCACCGCGTCAGTTTCTTGTACTTCACTCGGTGCGGAATGATGCTGTCCTGGCCGAGCCGGCGCATCTTGTCCTTCTCGTAGTCCTGGAAGTTGCCCTCGAACCATTCGACATGGCTGTCGCCCTCGAAGGCCAGGATGTGGGTCGCGATGCGGTCGAGGAACCAGCGATCGTGGCTGATGATGACGGCGCAGCCGGCGAAATCCTCCAGCGCCTCTTCGAGCGCGCGCAGCGTGTCGACGTCGAGATCGTTGGTCGGCTCGTCGAGCAGCAGCACGTTCGCGCCGGACTTCAGCATCTTGGCGAGATGCACGCGGTTGCGTTCGCCGCCGGAGAGCGCGCCGACCTTCTTCTGTTGGTCCGCGCCCTTGAAGTTGAAGGCCGAGCAATAGCCGCGCGAGTTCACTTCCTTCTTGCCGAGCAGGATCAGCTCGTTGCCGCCGGAAATCTCCTCCCACACGGTCTTCTTGCCGTCGAGCGCATCGCGCGACTGGTCGACGTAGCCGAGATGCACGGTCTCGCCGACCGTGATGGTCCCGGCGTCCGGCTTCTCCTGGCCGGTGATCATCCTGAACAACGTGGTCTTGCCGGCGCCGTTGGGGCCGATCACGCCAACGATGCCGCCGGGCGGCAGCTTGAAGGTGAGATTGTCGATCAGCAGGCGATCGCCGAAGCCTTTGCTGAGGCCGTCGAAATCGACCACGTTGGCGCCGAGCCGTTCGGCGACCGGAATGATGATCTGTGCGGTCTGGGTCTGCTTCTCGCTCGCCTTCTTGAGCAGCTCCTCATAACGCTGGTAGCGCGCTTTTGACTTGGCCTGGCGCGCCTTCGGCGATGACGCGACCCATTCCTGCTCGCGGGCGAGCGTCTTCTGGTGCGCCGCGTCCTCGCGGCCTTCCTGCTCGAGGCGCTTCTGCTTCTGCACCAGCCAGGACGAATAGTTGCCCTCGTAGGGAATGCCGCGGCCGCGGTCGAGCTCGAGGATCCAGCCGGTGACGTTGTCGAGGAAGTAGCGGTCGTGGGTGACGATCAGGATCGCGCCGGGATAGTTGCGCAGATGGCCTTCCAGCCACGACACGGATTCAGCGTCGAGATGGTTGGTGGGCTCGTCCAGCAGCAGCAGTTCAGGCTGGTCGAGCAGCAGCTTGCAAAGCGCGACGCGGCGGCGCTCGCCGCCGGAAAGCTTGGTCACGTCGGCATCGTCGGGCGGACAGCGCAGCGCGTCCATGGCCTGGTCGACCTTGCTGTCGAGATCCCAGAGGCCCTGCGCCTCGATCTCGTCCTGCAGCTTGGTCATCTCGTCGGCAGTTTCCTCGGAATAGTTGACTGCCAGTTCGTTGTAGCGGTCGAGGATCGCCTTCTGCTTGGCGACGCCCTGCATGACGTTCTCGCGTACCGACAGCTTGGGATCGAGCTGCGGCTCCTGTTCGAGGTAACCGACGCGGGCGCCTTCGGCGACCCAGGCTTCGCCGGTGTATTCCTTGTCGAGGCCGGCCATGATCCTGAGCAGCGTCGACTTGCCCGAGCCGTTGACGCCGAGCACGCCGATCTTGGCATCCGGGTAGAAGCTCAGGTGAATGTTATCGAGCACCTTCCGGGTCGGGTAGCTCTTGGTCAGGCCCTGCATGAAATAGATGAACTGGCGCGCCATCGGTCCCGTGAAACCTTCGATTTGAGGAAATTTGCTTGCCGCCGATGTAACGATCCCGCCCCCAAAGGGCAACGTTTTCCGTCCGTTCACCACGGATGAATACGGTCCGGATACCATCTCGCCGCTGATCCGGACAATTGAAACCATCTTTTAGTAAATCAGGCTGAAAGCTCGGTTTCGCGCGGAAACAGCGCCACCCGATCAGAACGAACGGGAGCACAGCGAGGCCGCATCATGTCTCTGACCGAGACCAGCTCTCTTCATGCTCCGGCAGAAGCCGGCCACGTCTCCGGGTTCGTCTCGGAGATCCAGGGCTTCTGGAAGCGCTTCTTCGCCGCCGCCTTCAACCCGTACCGGCCCGAGCTGCACTACATGCGCGGACCGGGCCCGGCCTGGCGCGCCAAGCACGGCATGGATGCGCCGCTCCGCCTGAAACCACGCAACTTCTGAGCCGCTCTCCGCTATCGGATTTTTGAAGGCGCGAGCAGCTTGCGTGCGGGTTGGATTGCGCGCAACCATGGCCAGGTTCCGAAGACGGCGCCCGCCAGCGCCCCCACCTCTCGCCATGGATGAACGCTGATGAGCCGGCTGCGCTGTGCAATTCTCGACGACTATTTCAATCTCGCCCTCGACGTTGCCGACTGGTCGAAGCTGTCCGACCGGGTCGACGTCACGGTGTTCAGGCACCCGTTCGCCTCCGAGCAGGCGGCGGCCAGCGCGTTGGCTGATTTCGACATCATCTGCGCGATGCGCGAGCGCACCGGATTTCCCAAGAGCCTCATCGAGGGCCTGCCGAAGCTGAAGCTGCTGCTGACCTCGGGGATGCGTAACGCTGCGATCGACATGCAGGCGGCCAAGGCGCGCGGCATTGCCGTTGGCGGCACGCAATATTCCCGCGATCCGACGGCGCCGCTCGCCATGGGCCTGATTCTGGAACTGACGCGCGGCATCGGCCGCGAGAACGCGCGCATGCACGCCGGAGAGCCCTGGCAGAGCTTTGCCGGCGTCGAAATCGAGGGGATGACGCTCGGTATCGTCGGGCTCGGCAAGCTCGGCAGCAAGATGGCCGGGATCGCGAAGGCTTTCGGCATGAACGTGATCGCCTGGAGCCCGAACCTCACGCCTGAGAAGTGCGGGGAGGTTGGCGTTGGCTATGCCAGCAAGGACGAGCTTTTCGCCAAGGCCGACATCGTCACCATCCATGTCGTGCTGAGCGAGCGCTCGCGCGGTCTCGTCAGCCGCGCCGATCTCGCGCGGATGAAGCCGACCGCCTTCCTCGTCAACACCTCGCGCGGGCCGATCGTGGACGAGCAGGCGCTGCTGGAAGCCTTGCAGCAGCGGCAGATCGCGGGCGCGGGGTTGGATGTGTTCGCGGTCGAGCCGCTGCCGATCGACCATCCTTTCCGCAAGCTCGACAACCTCGTGCTGACGCCGCATCTCGGCTACGCCACCTCGGACGGATTGCGCGCTCATTACGGTCAGATGGTGGAGGCGATCGATGCCTTCACAAGGAGCGGCGAACTGCCGCGCAAGCTGGCCTGAAACGACAATGGGCGTGCCAAGGCACGCCCATTGCAGTCGAGCTCTTCTTGCAGGGATCAGCGCACAGTGACCGGCGCAGGCAGCGGCGGCACGACGGTCGGCTGGGTGCCCGGGACGGGACCAGCCTGGGCCGACATTGGCGCCGGACCAGCAGTACCGGGTGCGGCAGCGCCGGGTGTCGGCGCCGCAGAGGCGGTCGCCGTTCCCGGCGGCGGGCCGCCCGGCAGCACCACGACGCGGGTGCCGACCTTGACGCGCTCGAACAGGTCGGAGACGTCCTCGTTGAGCATGCCGATGCAGCCGGAAGAGACGAACTTGCCGATGGTCGAGGGCTGGTTGGTGCCGTGAATGCGGTACACGGTCGAGCCGAGATACATCGCACGGGCGCCAAGCGGATTGCCGGGGCCGCCGGCCATGAAGCGCGGCAAGTAAGGCTGTCGTTCGATCATCTCGGTCGGCGGATGCCAATCCGGCCACTCGGCCTTGCGGGTGATCTTCTGCACGCCGGTCCAGGTGAAGCCGTCGCGACCCACGCGGACGCCGTAGCGGATCGCACGCCCATTGCCGAGCACGTAATAGAGGTAGGTGTTGGAGGTATCGACCACGAGCGTGCCGACCGGCTCCTTGGTCTGGAACGCGACCTCCTGGCGGCGCAGGTTCGGCGGCAGCTGCACCGGCGCGGCGTCGGGCTGCTCCTCGGGCGGCAGCGCGGCCAGCGTGATCGGCCGGCCATCGGCACCGACGGGCGGCTGCGCGGCCTGGACCGTCCCGGTCGCGGCGGGACCGCCAACAGCTTCCGGCGGACGCAGTCCGTCATTGCCAGGCGCCTGCTGACCCGGGCGATTGGCATAGATCACCGGCGGCGGATCGGCCGGCCGGCCATAACGGGGATCGTCGGGTGACATCACGGGGCCCTGCGGCGGCGCCGCCGAGTAGACCGGCGTGGCGCCAGCCGGACGACCATAACGCGGATCATCCGGCGACATCACCGGCCCTTGCGGGGGAGCGGCCGAATAGACTGGCGGACCTCCCATCGGGCGGCCATAGCGCGGATCATCAGCCGGACCGGGCGGCGGCAGCGATGCCTGCGGCATGGCTTCGTCGTCTTCGTCCAGCGCGTCGAAATTCGGCACGCGATCGCCGGGGCGGTATTCCGCCGGAGCTCCATAGCCCGGCACCTGCTGAACCGGATAGCTCTGAGCCTGAGCGAGCGAGGTTCCCGCCGCAGCGACTGTTGCGGCAGCGCATATCGTCAGAAAATGTTTGATCATCATCGCTCTTGTATAGTCCCCAAGCCCGATCGGACCGTTAACGGCCAGATGACGGAAGATAGCGGCACATTCAAGACATATCAGGCTTATTTGCGCCGGATTTGCCGATTTGTGATCCGCTAGACTACCGTTGCCCCGTTGCATCACGGGGCTGAAATCGTGTCGTGCCGTCCATTGAAGCGATGGTCGGCGGCGTTTTTCACGGAACGATGCGCAAACGTTGCGATATGGTCGAATCCGCCTGATTCGCCACCTTTTTGAGCTCCGATTCCATGCGGCGAACGCGGCAAGCAGTACCGTCACCGCGTTCAGATGGCTCTTGGGTCCCGGCCACGTCGCCGCCGGGGCGGAAATTCGCAATCGCTCGATGCTTCCCGGCTTTCGCTTCCTGTTTGCCGCGATCCTGCTGTCAACCTCCATCCTGGTGTTCGGCCTAGGGGCCGCCGCGCTGCTGCGGGCGACCCATCAGCAGTATGTCAGCAACCCTTCCTGGCGAAACGGTCCGCAGGAACAGGTGTTTGCGCAGGCGCCCGAGCCGGCCCAGCCCGTGCTCGCGGTGTTGCGAGCGGAGCCGGACGAGCCCGTAGCCGCCGCGCCGGAGCCGTCGCTGCGCGACCAGATACCGACGATCGGACTGCCGGCCCAGGAGGCCGAGCAGGTCGCCGCGCTGACGCCCGAACCGGACCCGCAGCCCGAAATGACTGCAACGCCGACCGAAGTCGCTGCGATCCGGCCCGTCGAGCCCGAAGCGGCCGCGGAGGTCGCAGAGGCGACACCGCGCGATACGCTCACACCAGACGACACCACGGCCTCGATCCCCCAGGCCGCGCCAGCCTCAGCCACATCCGAGTCGGCGCCTGCCCAGGTGGGCGCCGCCCTCCCCTCCTCGGCGCTCGAGGACACTTCAACGAAGCTATCGGCGCTGAACGATCCGACGGCGACGTCCGTGAAGGACACAGCAGCGAAAGCCAAGGTTGATGCCAAGCCTGACAGCAAAGCGATCAAATCCAAGGCCAAGGTGAAGAAGCGGCCTCGCGTGGTACGACGTCCGCCGCCTCAGCAATTGCAGCAACAGCTCGATCCGTTCGGTCAGCCGCAGCCGGCCTTCGCGACGACAACAACGGCGCGCTCGCGTTAACGCGCTTCTTCGCCTTAGGGCGAGAGGCGTACCGCCACCGACCTCACGCCGGGCCGGTCGCGATCGGCGGGCCGTCGGCCTGGCCCCATTCCGACCAGGAGCCGTCATAGAGCGCGGTGTCGGTGATGCCGAGGCGATAGAGCGCGAGCGTCAGCACGCCGGCCGAAACGCCGGAGCCGCAGCTCGTCACGATCGGTGCATCGAGCTTGACGCCGGCGCCCGCGAACGCCGCGCGGAGATCATCGAGGGGCTTCATGGTGCCGGTCGCGGTATCGAACAGCAGATTGTAGGGCACGTTGCGGGCGCCCGGGATGTGGCCGGAGCGGATGCCCGGCCGCGGCTCAGGCGCGCGGCCCTCGAAGCGGTCGGCGGCGCGCGCGTCGATCACCTGCTCGGCGCGGCTTTCCACGTTGGCGATCAGCTGCTGCATGCTGCGCACGCGCTTTGAATCATAGCTCGCCTCGAACGTTGCCGGCTTCGGCTTCACGTCGCCGCTTTCGACCGGGCGGCCCTCGGCGCGCCACTTCTTCAATCCGCCATTGAGAATGCGCACATTGCTGTGGCCGTAGGACAGGAACATCCACCACGCGCGGGGCGCCGCGACCCAGCCGCCGGCGTCGTAGAGCACGACCGTGTCCGCGTTGGAGATGCCGAGATTGCCGACGTCGCGGCCGAACTGCTCGGCGCTCGGAAACATGTGCGGCAGCGGGTTGGAATGATCCGACACCGCGTCGACGTCGAAGAATACCGCGCCCGGCAGATGCGCGGCGAGATAGTCGTCCTTCGGCAGCGGCAAGACCCCCGGCAACTTGAAGCTGGCGTCGAGGATCTTGACGTTGCCATCGTTGATGTGGGCGGCGAGCCATTCGGTGGAGACGAGGGGGTCGGTGGGGGCGATCATTGGAGTCCTCCGGCAATGGTCTCAGTCGTCATGGCCGGCTTGTCCCGGCCATCCTCGCTCTTTCTTGCGGCGAAGACGTGGATGCCCGGTCAAGCCCGGGCATGACGGAGCACGTGGTGAGGGTGTTCACCTCACCCCTTCTTCTTCGGCTCCCACTTCTCCGTCGGCCCTCCGGCATCGCGCCAGGCCGCATAGCCGCCGGCGATGTGGGCAACAGGCTTGAGGCCCATGTCCTGCGCGGTCTTGGCTGCGAGCGCGGAGCGCAGGCCGCCGGCGCAGTGGAAGACGAACTTCTTGTCCTCCTGGAAGATCGGCTTGGCGTAGGGACTCTGTGGATCGATCCAGAATTCGAGCATGCCGCGGGTGCACGCGAACGCGCCCGGGATGCGGCCGTCGCGCTCGATCTCGCGGGGATCGCGGATGTCGACGATGACGACGTCGCCGTTCTTGGATATCTCGATGGCGTCCTTGGCCGAGAGCGTCTCGATCTCGGCATTGGCCTCGTCGATCAACGCCTTGATGCCGCGGGTGATGGTCTGGGGCATATAGGTCTCCCTCTTGTTGGCATTACGGGGCGCGCGCAGCGCGACCCGGAATCCATTTCTCTGAATGCGCTGCGGCCCGGTGGATTCCGGGTTCGCGACTTCGCCGCGCCCCGGAATGACGGCGGGAGCTAGTGCGTCAATTCCTTCATCGCGGCTTCCAGCCCTTCGATCGTGATCGGATACATCCGGTTGGCAAAGATGCGCTTGATGATGGTGGTCGATTCCGAATAGTCCCAGTGCTTCTGCTGCACCGGGTTCAGCCACACCGTATGCGGATAGGTGCGGATGATGCGATCGAGCCAGACCGAGCCCGGCTCCTCGTTGACGTGCTCGACCGAGCCGCCGGGCACCATGATCTCGTAAGGCGACATCGAGGCGTCGCCGACGAACACGACCTTGTAGTCGTGCGGGTATTTGTGCAGCACGTCCCAAGTCGGCGTGCGGTCGGTGAAGCGGCGCTTGTTCTGCTTCCACACGCCTTCATAGAGGCAGTTGTGGAAGTAGAAATACTCCATGTGCTTGAACTCGCTCTTCGCCGCCGAGAACAGCTCCTCGACCTGCTCGATATGCGCGTCCATCGAGCCGCCGATGTCGAAGAACACCAGCAGCTTCACCGCATTGCGCCGCTCGGGGCGCATGTGCACGTCGAGATAGCCATGGTTGGCGGTCTCGCGAATGGTGGTGTCGAGATCGAGCTCGTCGGGCGCGCCGGTGCGGGCGAACTTGCGCAGGCGGCGCAGCGCCACCTTGATGTTGCGGATGCCGAGCTCGACATTGCCGTCGAGATCCTTGAACTCGCGCTTGTCCCAAACCTTCACGGCGCGGTTGTTGCGGTTCTTCTCCTGGCCGATGCGGACGCCCTCGGGATTGTAGCCGTGGGCGCCGAACGGCGAGGTGCCGGCGGTGCCGATCCATTTCGAGCCGCCCTGGTGGCGCCCCTTCTGCTCCTCGAGGCGCTTCTTCAAGGTCTCCATGAGCTTGTCCCAGCCCATGGCCTCGATCTGCTTCTTCTCTTCTTCGGTGAGATACTTCTCGGCGAGCTTCTTCAGCCACTCCTCGGGTATCTCCGCCTTCTCCATGGCATCGAGCAGATTTTCCAAGCCCTTGAACACCGTGCCGAAGACACGGTCGAACTTGTCGAGGTTACGCTCGTCCTTCACGAGCGAGGCGCGCGACAGATAATAGAAGTTCTCGACCGTGTAGTCGGCGAGATCAGCGTCGAGCGCCTCCATCAGCGTGAGGTATTCGCGCAGCGTCACGGGGACCTGCGCGTCGCGCAGAGAGGTGAAGAATTGCAGGAACATGGGTGACAGATTGCCCGTCGGGTGGCTGACGTCAAGGGCGGAGGCCCCTGCTCCGTACTGGACCGAGAGGCATTTTGCTCTAGAATTGGCGGCCATACGGGGTTGTTTGGGGACATTTGCAATGGGAATTGTCGCAGCGCTCATCATTGGCGCGATCGCCGGCTGGCTTGCCGGCAAGATTGTCCACGGGGCGGGATTTGGGCTGGTCGGCAACATCGTCGTCGGCATCATTGGCGCCCTGGTTGCAAGCTGGGTGCTGCCCCAGCTCCACATCCAGCTGGCAACGGGCACGATCGGCGCCATCGTGGACGCCACGATCGGTGCGGTGATTGTGCTCGTCATCCTTTCGCTGATAAAACGGGTCTGAAAGCCTGACCGAACCAGGAACGGCCGCCATGCGCGGCCGTTCGCTTGTCGTGACCAAGGCATTGCCCTGGGACGACGACCAACAAGGACGTGCGATGAAATTTACCGGCACCAAGGACTATGTTGCGACCGACGACCTCAAGGTCGCCGTCAATGCCTCGATCGTGCTCGAGCGCCCGCTCCTGGTGAAGGGCGAGCCCGGCACCGGCAAGACGGTGCTGGCGGAGGAAGTGGCCAAAGCGCTGAACGCGCCGCTGCTCACCTGGCACATCAAGTCCACCACCAAGGCGCAGCAGGGCCTCTACGAATACGACGCGGTGTCGCGCCTGCGCGACAGCCAGCTCGGCGATGCCCGCGTGTCCGACATCAAGAACTACATCAAGCGCGGCAAGCTCTGGGAAGCCTTCACCGCCGAGCAGCGCCCGGTGCTGCTGATCGACGAGATCGACAAGGCCGACATCGAATTCCCGAACGACCTCCTGCTCGAGCTCGACCGCATGGAATTCCATGTCTACGAGACCGGCGAGACGATCAAGGCGAAGCAGCGCCCGATCATGATGATCACCTCCAATAACGAGAAGGAGCTGCCGGACGCATTTCTCCGCCGCTGCTTCTTCCATTACATCAAGTTCCCCGACGCCGACACGATGGGCCGCATCGTCGACGTCCATTTCCCCGGCATCAAGAAGCGCCTCGTCGAGGAAGCGCTGCGCATCTTCTTCGAGGTGCGCGAGGTGCCCGGCCTGAAGAAGAAGCCGTCGACCTCGGAGCTGCTCGACTGGCTCAAGCTGCTGCTCAACGAAGACATGAGCGCCGAACAGCTGCGCGAGCGCGACCCGCGCAAGCTGATCCCGCCGCTGCACGGCGCGCTGCTCAAGAACGAGCAGGACGTGCATCTGTTCGAGCGACTGGCGTTTCTGAGTCGCCGGGAAGTGTAGGAAGCAAGCGGACCTGCGAGAGCGCTCCGCCGCTGCCCCAACCACCGACGTCTTTCCCCGCGAAAGCGGGGGATCCAGTACGCCGCGCGGCGTGTCGATTGAATCACTCCTGTCTCGGAGTACTGGACCGCCCGGTCAGCCGGGCGGTGACAGTGAGAGTGTCGCACGTGCCCGCCTCACTGCGACGATCGGACGGCTTATGCCGCGTTCTCCCGCGAGCCAAGTTCGTTCCGGTCTCCTCCACCCGCGCGAAAGTCGCCGGGATCGCGCCACTGACGCGATTGCCGCACTCGCCAACGCTTGGATGCGCTGAGATCAGGAAAGACTTCAGAGAACGGCCAGGCCTTGGCGAAATCCGCCTTTGTCAGCTCAGGATGTCGCTGACCGCAAGCAGATCTCTCTTGGTGTGGCCAGATTTTTCCTAGCGCTCGATATCGTAACCTACCTTATCAAGCTCTCATGCCATCGCCGCGTCCGGAATGCGCGCGGCTTCCATCGGCTGCTTGCCGCGGATCAAGTCCGAGGCGCGGTCCGCGATCATCATCGTCGAGGCATTGAGGTTTGCCGAGATCATGCGCGGCATCACGGACGCATCGATCACGCGCAGGCCCTCCAACCCGTGGACGCGGAGCTGGTCGTCGACGACCGCCCAGGTGGAATCCGCAGGGCCCATGCGGCAGGTGCAGCCGGGATGGAAGGTGGTGGTGCCGCGCTGGGTGGCCGCCTGCAAAAATTCGTCGTCGGTGTTGACGTTGGGGCCGGGGAAATCCTCGTAGGCGTAATAGGGCGACAGCGGCGCGCTCTTCAGAAGCCGGCGGGCGAGCTTCATGCCGCCGACGACGACGCGGCGGTCGAGCTCGGCGTCGAGATAATTGGTCTGGATGATCGGCGGCGCGAACGGATCGCTGGAGCGGATGCGGACATAGCCGCGGCTCTCGGGGCGCTGCTGCCAGGACGCGACGGTCATGCCCGGCTCGTCCTCGAGCTGGCCCTGCACGCCCTCCTTGTAGCTCGCTGGCGTGAAGGTAAGCTGGAGGTCGGAGCTCTCCGCGCTCTCCCCGGAATGCCAGAAGCAATAGACCATGGTCGGTGACAGCGAGAGCAGGCCGCGCCGCGCGGTCGCCCATTTCATGGCTTCGATCCACAGCGAGACGCCACGGCGGAGCTCGTTGATGGTCTTGATGTTCTTGACGCGCGCGACCGTGCGCGGCGCATAATGATCCTGAAGGCCTTCGCCGACCGGCAACGAGTGACGCACCGCGATGCCGTGCTGCTGCAGCAGATCGGGTGAGCCGATCCCGGAGAGCTGCAAGAGCTGCGGCGAATTATAGCTGCCGCCGGAGAGGATCACCTCCTTGTTGGCCCGCACCTCGACGGGGTGCCCCCCGCGTCCGCCCTTCATGTAGCGCACGCCGACGGCGCGCTTGCCCTCGAAGATGATCTCGGTCGCGTGGGCATGCGTGTGCACGTGCACGTTCGGCCGCTTCATCGCCGGCTTGAGGAACGCGGTGGCCGCGGAGACGCGCAGGCCGTTGTTGATGGTGCGCTGGCAGTAGGAAACGCCTTCCTGCGTCTTGCCGTTGTAATCGGGATTGCGGGGAATGCCGAGCGAGACCGCGCCCTCCATGAAGGCCTCGCAGAGCGGATCGCGCCAGTCCATCGTGGTGACGGTGAGGCCGCCCTCGCGGCCGCGATAAGTGTCCTCGCCCTCGCCGATGCGCTTCTCCAGCCGCCGGAAGTAGGGCAGCACGTCGGCATAGCCCCAGCCGCGATTGCCCATCTGCGCCCAGGTGTCGAAGTCCATGCGCTGGCCGCGATTGTAGATGTGGCCGTTGATCGAGGACGAGCCGCCCAGCGTCTTGCCGCGCGGCGCATAGATGCTGCGGCCACCGGTCCAGGGCCCAGGCTCTTGCTGATAGGCCCAGTTGATGCTCTTCATGTGGAAGGTCTTGATGAAGCCCGCCGGCAGATGGATGTAGGGATGCCAATCCCTCGGGCCAGCCTCGAGCACGCAGACGCTGGTGTTGGGATCCTCGCTCAGCCGGCTGGTGAGCACGCAACCGGCGGAGCCCGCGCCGACGATCACATAATCAAATCTGTCCATGGTGCCTCGGGCGCCCCTATCGTGTCGTGAGATCAGGTAAATTGCAGCCGCACGTGCCAACACCTCTGGCGCGACCTCTCCCTATGGGAGAGGTGATCGAGCTCGCGGCAAGATTGGTGCACATCATGACTAGCGCGGCTTGTCGTTGAGCTGGAATTCCAGATGCGCCTGCACCGTCGGCCATTCGGCGGCGGTGATGCTGTAGACCACGGTGTCGCGCAAGGTGCCGTTCGGCGCGACCTGATGGCTGCGAAGGATGCCGTCCTGCTTGGCGCCCAGGCGCTCGATGGCGCGGCGGCTCTGGTGGTTGAAGAAATGGGTGCGGAACTCGACTGCGATGCAGTTCAGCGTCTCGAAGGCGTGTCGCAGCAGGAGCAGCTTGCACTGCGTGTTGAGCGGACCGCGCTGCGCGCTCTTGCCATACCAGGTGGAGCCGATCTCGACGCGGCGATTGGCTGCATCGATGTTCATGTAGGTCGTCATGCCGACGATCCTGCCGGTCGAATCGAACACGGTGAAGGGCAGCATCGAGCCCGCGGCCTGCAAGGCCAGGCGGCGGTCGATCTCCTTCGCCATGCCTTCCGGCGTTGGGACTGCGGTGTACCAGAGCTTCGACAGCTCGCCGTCCTTGACGGCCTCGATCAGTCCCTGGCGGTGATCATGCGTCAGCGGCTCGAGCCGGGCGTGCTGTCCGCGCAGGGTTACGGGATCGGGCCAGGGCATTGAAAGTCTCTCCTTCGTCATTGCGAGCGAAGCGAAGCAATCCAGAGTCTTACCGCAGAAGCAGTCTGGATTGCTTCGTCGCTTCGCTCCTCGCAATGACGGCTTGGCTCACTTATTCAAGAAATTCAACGGCAAACCGCCGCGCGGCCAGTCCATGGCGATCAACTCACCCTTGCCCGACAGCGTGATGTAGGCGGTCTTCAGCTCGGGGCCGCCGAAGGCGATGTTGGTGGTCACGCGGTCGCCGGTCGGGACCTGCTCGACCAGCGTGCCGTCGGGCGCGATCACCGAGATGCAGCCGGAGACGAGCGTGGCGACGCAGACGTTGCCGCCGGCTTCTACCGCGAGCGAATCGAACATCTGGTAGCCGCCGAGGCCGCAGATCGGCTTGCCCCGCTCGCCGCGATAGATCACATCGCGCGGCTTCAGCGTGCCCGGGGCCGAGAGCTCATAGGCCCAGAGCCGCCCGGTCGGCGTCTCCGCGATGTAGACAGTGTTCTCGTCCGGCGACAGGCCAATGCCGTTCGCCGGCAATATGCCATGCACGATCTCGACAAGCTCGCTCATGCCGGGCTTCAGATAATACATGCCGCCGACGTCCATCTCGCGTGCGCGGCGCTTGCCGAGATCGGAGAACCAGAGGCCGCCCTGCTTGTCGAAGACCAGATCGTTCGGCCCGCGCAGATCGTGCGCGCCGCATTTCGTCACGACGGTCTCGACCTTGCCCGTTTGCAGGTCGACGCGCTGGATCGAGCCGCCGAGATAATCGTCGGGCTGCGGACCCGGCATGATCATGTTGCGGGTCGGTATCCAGGAGAAGCCGCCATTGTTGCAGATGTACATCTTGCCGTCGGGCCCGAGGGCAGCGCCGTTCGGGCCGCCCGGAATCTTGGCGACGATCTCCTTGCGGCCATCTGGATAAACACGGGTCAGGCGCTGGCCCCGGATCTCCACCAATACCACCGAACCGTCCGGCATCACGACCGGCCCTTCCGGAAATTCGAGGTCGGTGGCGAGAACGCGGATGTTGGACATGTGGGACCCTCCCGGCTGCTTGTTATGGCTTGCACGGGATGTCCGGCACGGGCCCCGCAGGCAAGATTTGCCTGCGGTTATGACAAAGTCGCCGGGGCTTGCCAAGCAAGCGAGGCGGTATGCCAGCGTTGCGCGCTACTCTCGCACCGGCAGCCAGATCTCGAAGCCGCCATGGCCGGTTGAGGGATCGAATGTCTCGTCGTAGCGCTCGAAGTTCGGCGCATCCGCGGCTTTCAAGCCCGAGGCGGGCAGCCATTGATTCCAGATCGTGTTCGCCGTGCGCCGGATCGAGGCGACGTGGTCCTCGTGGGTGAACACGGCATAGCGCTGCTCGGGGATGCGGATACGCCCGTAGCGGCGCGGCAGATCGGAGAAATCGGCGACCTCGACACCCGCGATGTAGTCGAAATTGCCGGCATCGTCGCCATTGCAGCAGACGCCATAGGCGGCTTGATTTTTTCCTTGGCCGACGCTCGCCGGAATGTCGGCGACCTCCTGCTGAAAGCGATGCCACAGGCCGGGGATCATGGCGCCGTTGTCGCAGGAGATGCGCGCGACGGGTCCGGCGACCAGGAAGGTCTTTGCGGTTTCGAAACGCGGCGGGGCAAGATGGTCGAGCATGGTGGAGTCCATGAGGATCGGCTCCTGTAGCCTGAGATGGCTGACGCAAGTCGTGGCCCGGACCGCTTCGGGCGTGGTGCCGAACTGGTCGCGGAACGCGCGGGTGAAGGCTTCGTGCGAGCCGTAATCCGCCTCCAGCGCCAATGACAGGATGTCGGGTGCGCCCCTTGCCAGGCTGCGCGCCGCTTCCGTCAGCCGTCGCGCGCGCACGTATCGCATCACGGGAAATCCCGTGGCTGCGGCAAACGCACGCACGATGTGGAACCGTGACACGCCCGATATCGCAGCGATCTGGTCGAGCGTCATCGGCTCGGCCAGATGGCTCTCGATATACCAGAGCGCTCGCTGGGCTGGGTTCACGGTGATCGTCCTCGTTCGAAGCGCGGCAATGATGCGACCGTCGGTACCGATCTGCTTGATCGGCATTGCTATCCTTTGCATGAGGATAGTCCCGGAATAGCCACTGGCAACGCCCCGGCGTTCGTGGCTACACTCCTAGAAACCGCTCACGAGAAAGAGGAACCGGATCATGGAAATCACCGATGTGCGGGCGCACCATATCCGCATTCCCTATGACGCCGGTGTCGCGAGCTTCCGCCAGGGCGCTTCGGCCATTTCCGCGCTCGATATGGTGCTCGTGGAGGTCACGACCGATTCCGGATTGACCGGCTGGGGCGATGCCTTCGCCTATGTCTGCCCGCGCACCACGCGCAGCGCCGTCGAGGAGATGATCGCGCCGCAGGCCCACGGACTGAAGGTGCCCGACGCGGCCGGCATTCCCGCCGCGATGGAGCAGATCCAGCGCAATCTGCATTTGTTCGGCCGCTACGGCATCACCATGTTCGCGATCTCCGGGCTCGATATCGCATTGTGGGACCTGGCTGCGAAGATCGAGGGCGTTCCCCTGCATCGCCTGCTCGGCGAGATCAGGCGCACGGCGATCCCGGCCTACGCGAGCCTGTTACGGATCGGCTCGCCCGACAACATCGCCAGTGAATGCAGGAAGGCGCTCGCGCTCGGCTATGGCGCGATCAAGCTGCACGAGACGACGGCGCCGGCGGTGTTTGCCGCGCGCGAAGCGATCGGGCCAGAGATTCCGCTGATGGTCGACATGAACTGTCCACTCACCGGCGAGCAGGCGATCGCGTTCGCGAAGACATGCCGGGATGCGCAACCGATGTTTCTGGAGGAGCCGGTCTGGCCGCCGGAAGACTTTGCCACGCTTGCCGAGGTGCGCGACCAGGGTGGCCTCGGCATTGCTGCCGGCGAGAACGCCTGCACCGAATATCAATTCCGCCAGATGATGGAAGCGGGCGCGGTGAGCCACGCCCAGCCCTCGGTGATCAAGGTCGGCGGCATCAGCGAATTCCTGAAGGTCGCCGCGCTGGCCGATCGGCGCGGCATCAAGATCGTCCCGCATTCGCCGTATTTCGGTCCGGGCCTGCTGGCCACGCTGCACCTGCTCGCGACACGTGACGATGGTCTGGTCGAGATATTTTATCTCAAGCGCGAAGCTTGCCTTTGGGGCGGCCGAGCGGACAGCGATGCCACCGGACATGTCGCCGTGCCGACAGGCCCGGGGCTCGGCTATGAGCCGGATCGTGGCGTGATGGAGTGCTATCGCGTGACGTGATCGCCGCTTACTTCCCGTCCTTCGCGGGCGCCGCGTCCTGCTTCTTCTTCAGATCGTCGGCGAACTTCGCCTGCGCGGCCTGAAGATCGGCGAGCGTCTTCTGCATGCCGGCGAGGCTCGTCTTCAGCGCATCGATCTGGCGACCCGCAGCATCCAGCTTCTGCTGGTGATCGAGATTGAGCTTGGTGATGGTCTTCTGCAGGAAATCTACGTTGCTCTGAAGACAGCTGGTACGCCGCTCCATGGTCTTCTCGACCGTGCAGATCTCGATGCCAGGCACGTCCTGCGCGTGCACAGGCAGGGCTACCTGCGTGACGAGCAGCAACATTGCGAAACAAATGCCGGGTCCTCGAAGCAGCATGAAGGTTCCTCATCCAATCGTTCACGGCAATGTGCACTGTTTGTGCACGGCCACGCGACGCTACCACACTCGTACCGCATTCTCGCGGTGAGCTTGCGCTTGTTCCCTCGGACGGGGAACGATGATCCGCGCGCGGAAAGAAGTGGGCGCTCTATCCGCGGCTTTGTTTAGGGGAGAATATTGGAATGGCAACGCGCGATAGACGTTTGGCGGAATTCGATGGCGCCGGAGAACCACCGCCAGGCCTGCCACTCGAAGTGCTATGCGAGGATCACAGCGGAACGTATCAGCTGCCGTTCGCCTGCCGTTATGTCGAGGGACGCTGGCAGAACCATGAGGCCGGCATTGCGGTCGAAGCAACCGTGATCGGCTGGCGCCTGCCGCGCGTGAAGCAGCGCGGGGCCGCCTGAAGGCAGTTTCTGTTTCAAAATGCGACGGCGCCGCGCTCCGGCTTAACCTCCGGAACGCGGGCCGAACGAATCGCGTCCGAATCAGCGGAAGCGCCGTGTACGCGCCTGTTCACGGCTAGATGTCGCGACGGCTCCGCAGGCACGCACAACATCTCTGCGGCGCGGGGGATCGCCCAAGCCTGGCCCCGGCTCCAAAGGTTAATCGTCGCAAGGGTGGAGCTATCCGGGCTGCCTCGGGAGGACTTCGGCTGCCGAAACAGGCAGGGCTGCGCAGCACCTGCCTAATATTCGACCTCGAGTTCCTCGATCTCGGCCGGCTCCTCCCTCGCCGCCGCGACCCATTCCTGCATCTCCGGCATCGCCATGATGGTGTCGGCATAGGCCTGCAGCGGCGGCGCGAGCTTGACGTCATAGGTCACGAAGCGCGTCACCACCGGGGCGTACATGGCATCCGCCATGGTGCGCTGCGCACCGAACAGGAAGGGGCCGCCGGATTTCTCCAGGCAGTCGCGCCAGATGAACCAGACCCGGTCGATGTCGGCCTGTGCCCGGGACCAGATCTTGAAGCCGGGAAAGTGTCCCTTCAGGTTGACCGGCAGCGAGGCTCGGAGCGTGGTGAAGCCGGAATGGATTTCGCCCGAGATCGAGCGGCAATGCGAGCGCTGAATGCGGTCGGCCGGCAACAGCCCGGCGTCCGGCATCACCTCGTTGAGATATTCGGCAATCGCCAGCGTATCCCAGACCACGGCGCCCTCGTGCCGCAGGCACGGCACCAGGATGGACGACGACAGCAGCAGGATCTCGGCGCGCGCTGACGCATCATCCGGTGCGGTGACGATCTCCTCGAAATCCAGCCCGGAGAATTTCGTCAGCAGCCAGCCACGCAGCGACCAGGACGAGTAATTCTTGCTGCTGATGGTCAGTGTCGCCTTCGCCATATGGCCCCTTCCCTCGTCCCGACATCGGCCCGGTTGCCCGCGGCCCGCGCTTGCCGCGGCATAAGCAGCAAGCGACGTGCCAGTTTGGGAGGCCGCGACTGTCGTCTGGCGTCCTTATTGCATGGCAGCAGGGGACGGATGGGCATTTCAGTATGATGTCGATGTATTATCAGGCCTTTCAGAACCACATGGACCTGACGGCGCCGTGGCGGGCGGGGGCTTCGTCTGCGCTCAAATTCCTCAACCTGGTGCCGCAGGGCGCGTCCGATCAGGTCATCGGCCGGCTGTCGGCGGCGTTGGAGCTGATCTCGCGCTCCACCCTCACTTATGACCGTCCCGCCTACGGCATCGACAGCGTCATGGTGGGCAACCGCGAGGCCGCCGTCACCGAGGAGATCGCCTACGCAACTCCGTTCGGTTCACTGCTGCACTTCAGAAAGGAGGGCGTGGGCGAGCAGCCGCGCATGCTGCTGGTGGCGCCGATGTCCGGCCACTTCGCGACGCTGCTACGCGGCACCGTGAAGACGCTGCTCCAGGACCACGACGTCTACATCACCGACTGGCACAATCCGCGCGACATTCCGCGCAGCGAAGGCCGCTTCGGGCTCGACGACTACACCGAGCACCTGATCGATTTCCTCGGGCAGCTCGGCCCCCGCCCGCATATGGTTGCGATCTGCCAGCCGTCGGTGTCGGCTCTCGCGGCCGCCGCGATCATGTGCGAGGACAATCATCCCGCGCGGCCGGCGACGCTGACGCTGATGGCCGGGCCGATCGACACGCGGATCCAGCCGACCAGGGTCAACGAATTCGCCAAGAGCCGGCCGATCGAGTGGTTCGAGCGCAATCTGATCAACTACGTGCCGGTGCAGTGCCGCGGCGCGCTCCGCAAGGTCTACCCCGGCTTCGTTCAGCTCACCGCCTTCGTCTCGATGAATCTGGAGCGCCACATCAAGCAGCATCTCGATCTCGCCAACCACATCGCCAAGGGCGAGACGGAGAAGGCCGCGACGATCAAGACTTTCTACGACGAATATTTCGCGGTGATGGATCTTCCGGCGGAGTTCTACATCGAGACCGTGCGCGACGTGTTCCAGGAGCACCTCCTGCCGCAGGGCAAACTGATGCATCGCGGCCGCCCCGTGAACACAAAGGCGGTCAACCGCATGGGCCTGATGACGGTCGAAGGCGAAAAGGACGACATCTGCTCGATCGGGCAGACGCTGGCCGCGCAGGACCTCTGCACGGGCGTGCGCGCCTATCGGCGCGTCCACCACATGCAGGCCGGCGTCGGCCATTACGGCGTGTTCTCCGGCAAGCGCTGGAACAACGAGATTTATCCGCTGCTGCGCGATTTCGTACACGTTAATTCGTGAGCAGCGTGGTGCAGTCGCGGAACTGGCCTGGGTCGGTAAGCTAGCTCATCCTCCGCCGCAGTGTCGCCGACGGCGTCTCGCCGAATTTTTCGCGGTAGGCGCCGGCCATGCGGCCGAGATGGGTGAAGCCGAGATCGAAGGCGATGTCGGTGATGGAGGCATCGGGTGCGGCCTGCGCGAGGCGCGCGTGCAGGCTCGCGAGGCGCATGTCGAGCAGCATCTCCGAAATCGAGACGCCGAAGTGACGGCGGAAGCCGAGCTGGAGCGCGCGGATGCCAATGCCGGACACGCAAGCGAGCTCACCGAGATCGAGCGGCTCGCCGGCATGATCCGCCAGATGGTCGCGCGCGGCACGGAGCGCACGCGGCAGGCGCTCTGCCTGCCCTGAGAACGTCCTGATCGCATCAGACAAGCCATGCCGCTGCCCGTTGAGGAGATGATCCAGCAGCAGCTCCCGCCAGTCGGCCATGGCAACCGGCGAAAGCCGGCCGGAAGGACCAAAACGCTCGGCGAGATTCATCAGCCCGGCAAGGCTGGCCTGCAAGCCCCGCCCGGACGGCGCGTCCAGGTCGATCACCGGATCGAATTCGACCGTGCCGGCCGTTCTGCCCGACAGCGCCGCGGCGCGTTGCTCGACCATGCGGCGGTCGAGCAGCAGGATCGCCTGCGCGCAATCGCTCCACATCATCCGGGTCGGGATGGTCGGCGACAACAGCGACGCGGCGCGGTCCGGCACGACATCGAACTCGCCGACGCCTGAACGAATACGGGCGCTGCCCGCCAGCGGAATCTGCACCAGGAAGAAGCGCTCGAGGCAGCCCGGATCGATGCTCACCGATCCGCCATAGGCCACGTAGTTGATGGAGAAGCCGTCGAAGGCCGCACAATTGTGCCGGGCGGAGAAGCCGGCCGCTCGCGCCCGCTCCGGCTTGAGATCGTGCGGGCAGAAGATGCGCCCGATCTGCTCCGCGGCCTCGTCAACGTCATCCGTGGTGACGCGGGCGAAGGCCGCGAGCCGCTCGGCTGCGGGCGCCCTTGCGCTCATTTCCAGCACGGCTGCGGACATGATCGGCCACGCTTCGCGTCTCGAATTGCTTTAAGCCTATAATAGTTTCGCGGATGCGGAAAGGGTCGCGCCCCTGAAATTCCGTGCTGCATGGCAACAGCCGTGCCGGGATTCGTTTATCGGATAGACAGACGGCTCACCGCTGGCGAAGCTCCGTCCTTGCCGGTATCCATGAGGAGGTGAGCATGACTGCACTCGAAAAGGGCATTACTGCAAACGGCACGGGCTACGGCGGCAAAAGCTGGAACATCCTGGGCCAAGTCTATTTCCCGAAGGCCGTCACCGACTCCACCTTTGCGTTCGAGACCAACAGCGATCCCGGCCAGTTCGTGCCGGTGCACATCCATCCGACCCAGGACGAGTTTATCCTGGTGCAGGAAGGCACCCTCGATCTCAAGCTCGATGGTCAATGGGTCAAGGCCCATGCGGGCGATCTCGTGCGCATGCCCCGCGGAATCCCGCACGGCTATTTCAACAAGTCCGACAAGCCGTGCCGGGCACTGTTCTGGGTCTCGCCGATGCAAAAGCTGGAGGCGCTGTTCAATCAGCTGCACAACCTGACCGATCCCGCAGAGGTCGTGCGCATCTCCGCGCTGCACGAGGTCGACTTCCTGCCGCCCGAGGCCAACGACTAGGCGGCCGGCTTCCCCGTCCACTTTCATCCGCTTGCAGCTCGGCCGGCCGCGCCCTGCGGCCGAACGTGGCCGCATGCGCGCGAAACACATCGATTGCGAGCCAACCCATGGTCAGCCTCAAGCATGTCTGCGTGATCGGCGCCGGCGTCTCCGGCCTTGCCGCCGCAAAAGCGTTCTCCACCCACGGCCACCGCGTCATCATCGTCGAGCGCAGCAGCGATCTCGGCGGCGTCTGGGAGCCGGCGCGCTCATATCCTGACGTGCAGACGCAGAGCCCGAAGGAGCTCTACCGCTACACCGATCGCGCCATGCCGGACGCCTATCCGGAATGGCCGACCGGGCCGCAGGTCCATGCCTACCTCGCCGACTACGCGAAGAGCTTCGGTCTCGACCGCATGCTGCGGCTCGACACACAGGTTGCCGGCATGGCTCGCCGCGCCGACGGCAGGCCGGGCTGGACGCTCGCGCTGAGAAACAGGGACGGCGCGACCACGAACGAAGACTTCGATTTCGTCGCGGTCTGCACCGGGCAGTTCAACGAGCCGCGCGAGCTACATTGCCCTGGCGAGGACGCCTTCCTGGCGCAGGGAGGCCAGATTCTGCACTCGTCGAAATACAGCGATCCGGCGCTGGCGAAAGGGCGACGCGTCGTCGTGCTCGGCGGATCCAAGTCCGCAACCGACATCGCGGTGAACGCGGTGAAATCGGGCGCGCGCGAGGTCACGATCGTGATGCGCGAACCGGTCTGGCGCATCCCTTATTTCATCGGCGGCCTCGTGAACTTCAAACGCATCCTCTACATCCGCGCGCAGGAGGAGATGTTTCCGGGATGGGGCATCAGCGCGACGTCACGACTTGCCCATCGCATCGCTGCGCCGCTGGTCTGGGCGAACTGGCGCGGCCTGGAGAGTCTGTTGAAGGCCCAGCTCAAGCTGAAGCAATGCAAGATGGTGCCGAACGAGCGGATCGAGGACGGCGTCAACTGCTCGGTGCCGATCGCAACGCCGGGCTTCTATCCGATGGTCGCCGACGGCCGCATCAAGGCGGTGTTCGGCACCTTCGATCGTTATGACGGCGACAGCATCGTGATGAGCGGCGGCGAGCGCGTCGGTGCAGACATCGCGGTGCTCGCGATCGGTTACAAGCTCGGCGTGCCCTTCCTGCCCGAAGCTTACAGACAGAAACTCGTCGATGGTGACGGGCAGTACCGGCTCTATCGCCTGATCGCCAGTCCTGACCTGCCTGACATGGGCTTCGTCGGCTTCAACTCGTCATTCTGCACCGTGCTCTGCGCCGACCTCGCCGCCAACTGGCTGGTGCGCTACGCCGACGGCCAGCTCGCCAACCAGCCGACGGCACAAGCGATGCGCGACAACATCGAGATGATGCTGCATTTCAGGCGCGTCGAGCGGCCGGCCGCCGGCGTCTATGGCGGCCTGTGCGTCGCGCCCTATCACTATCGCCATTTCGACGAGCTGATGGCCGACATCGGCACGAAGACCCAGAAGCGTAAAGGACTCGCTGGGCGCTTCCTGCCGCCGGACGCGGATGTCTATGCCAAGTTCCTGGCTTCCGCGCCGGACTATCGCGCCGCGTAAGAATTGCGGCTGAGCGGGATTTGCATCTCGCCAGCCCTCTTATCCAGTGCTTACGATCTCGCTGGCCTCGAATCGACAGGGAACCGGCCATGGGATCCAGACGTCTTGCAGCCCTTGCGGCTATTGCCTTCTTCATCTCAGCGCCCGCGAACGGACAACAGCCCGCGCTCACAGCCAGGCAATCCGAGGCACTCACCGCCTATGACCGCGCGCTAGGCGATTTCAAAGCCATCCTCTCGGAGCGGCGGCGTCAGATCGAGGCGAAGGAGCCGCTGCCGAATCTGCCGGGACAGGCGCTATATCTCGCCCGTGTCGCCGTCATCAGCACCTACAAGGATCTCACCGACGTCATGCCGTCGCGCATCGGCCGGCCCAACAAGTTCGAGATTCCGCCGGCCTATTTCGATGCCGATATCGAGCCGCTGGTCGACGAGTACGGCAAGCTGTTCGACATCATGGAAGCGCCGCCTCCGGGCGCGCAAAACTCGCCGACGCCGGTCAAGGACGTCGTCGATCTCGCCGTTGCGATCGCGCGCGCAAAGGGGCTCGCGCCTGAACATGCCGAGACGGCCGGTCGCATCAGTCTCGGATTGTTCTTTGCCGAGACCAACGGCAAGCAGAACGTCCGCAATGCGCGCTCGAACACCTATATGGGCAGCTTCCAGACCGGCCCCTCCGAAGACCGCAACGGCCGCAGGAAATGGGAGAAGATCAAGTCGGACGTCGCCGCGTTGGATCCGGCGCTGAGTGCGCGAGACGACAAGGAAGAGGCCCGGGCCCGCGGCACCGATCACCGCTTCAACCACTGGACCAACGTGCGCAATGGCCTGATGAACGCGCACGCTGACCTGTTCCGTGAGATACCCGGAATCGTGAAGACGCTGCCCGACCCGATCGACCAGATGAAGCTGTTCCAGTTGATCCAGATCGTGCCGACCCCGACGCGGTCCGCGCTGAGATCGGGCGATCTCCTGAACTACAGGGTGTCAAGTCCAACGGTCATGAAGTATCTGCGCAACAACAGCATCTTCGCCTTCGGACAGGCCGACCGGGCGCGCAGCTCGGCAAGCTACCGCGAGATCTTCGCTGCGATGTGGCTGTTCAACAGGAAGTTCGAGCGCGCGATGACGAGTTACGCGGAGATCAGGGCGCGTTGATGGATCGGTTGCAACCGATACCGGACGTTGTAATCTCCTCATCTCATCGGCGGCACGGGCCCCTCCATGCGCTTCCTCATTCTCGGCGGCAGCCAGTTTCTCGGCCGGGCAATCGCCGCGCATGCCTGCGCTGCCGGTCATGACGTGACCTGTGCAGCTCGCGGCCTTGCGGGGCCGATTGCCGCGGGCGCGCGCTTCGTGCGGATCGACCGCGACGCCGCCGACGGTCTCGCCCCGCTCGCGGCTGAGACCTTCGACGCCGTGGTGGATGTCTCGCGCCGGCCCGGCCAGGTCCGTCGCGCGGTCGCCACGCTGAAGCGACCGGACGTGCATTGGACCTTTGTGTCGACGATCAGTGTCTATGCGGACAACCGGATCCCGGGGCAACGCGCCGACACGGCGCCGCTGCGCGAGCCGGTTGGGGCGGAGATCGAGCACAGCACCGACGCCATCTATGGCGCCGCCAAGGTTGCCTGTGAGCAAGCGGTCGGTGGCGACGCCTTCATCTGCCGCGCCGGCCTGATCGCCGGACCGGAGGACCCGACAGGACGTTTCGCGTACTGGCCGGCGCGTCTTGCGCAGGGCGGCGAGGTGCTGGCGCCGGGATCGCCCGAGGATGCCGTCCAGTTCATCGACGTGCGTGATCTCGCGCAATGGATCGTCGATGCGGCCGAGATTCACCTCACCGGCATCTATGACGGAATTGGGCCAACTCGCACGCGCGGCGAATTCCTGAGCGAATGCGCATCCGCGCTGAACACGTCCTGCACGTTCACCTGGATCGACCGTGCCTTTCTGGAAGCGCATGATGTGCGGCGCTGGGCAGGTCCGCGATCGCTGCCGATGTGGCTGCCATTGCCGGACTATGCCGGATTCCTGACACGCGACACCTCCCCGGCTCGCGCGGCCGGATTGACCTCGCGACCGGTGGCCGCCACCGCGCGCGACACGCTTCACTGGCTCCTCGCCGGCGGCGGCCCGGTCGTCGGGCTCACCGCGGACGAAGAGAAGGATGTGCTCGCCGCGTGGCATGCGCACCAGCCGGGCTGGGGCCGGAATGTAACCTCATAATGCGCAAAGCGATCCGATAATTATCGGTGCGGTCAGGCCGATCGTGAGCCCGGTGAAAAGCGTTGGTCACGACAAATCTGTCAAAGGCCACACGACCGTTTGCAGTGCAAGGCCTGTGACTGCCATGGCTATGGTGTTCCAAGGCCGCCCATTTGTTGCTAGCCTGCCGCACCGACAGACAGCAATCGGGGGCTACCGAATGACGCGCGCGAATCCCGCATCTCTCGCACGATGCAATAGAGTGCGGAGACATGCCGGGCGAGCCTTGGCACGAGGCTTGGCAGCGGCAATTGCCGTGATTGCGCTCGCCGGTTGCGAGGACAAGAACACCTTCGTGGCACCGCCACCGCCGAAGGTCGACGTGGCGACGCCGGTGCAGCGCCCGGTCACGCGCTATATCGAGTCCACCGGAAACACCGCTCCGGTCAAAAGCGTCGATCTCGTCGCGCGCGTGCAGGGCTTCCTGCAATCGATCGACTACCAGGACGGCACGTTCGTGAAGCAGGGCACGCAGCTGTTCACGATCGAGCCGGAGACCTACAAGCTCAAGCTCGAGCAGGCGCAGGCGGCCGAGGCCGGCGCGCAGGCCTCGCTCCGTCAGGCGGAAGCCGACTACAAGCGGCAGGCGGAGCTGGTGCAGCGGCAGGCCGTCTCGCAGGCCACGCTCGACACCTCGACATCCAACCGCGACAACGCCCAGGCCAATCTGCAACAGGCCCAGGCCAATACGAAACTCGCCGAGGTGAACTACGGCTACACCAAGGTGACGGCGCCGTTCGACGGCATCGTCAGCGCGCACATGGTCTCGATCGGAGAGCTCGTCGGCGTTTCGTCGCCGACCCAGCTCGCCACCATCGTGGCGATGGATCCGATCTACGTAAACTTCACCGTTAACGAGCAGGACGTCCTGCGCATTCGCGCCGAAGCGGCACGCCGCGGGATGACACCCGCCAACCTCAAGGAGTTTCCTATCCAGATCGGCCTCCAGACCGACACCGGCTACCCGTACCAGGGGCATCTCGACTACGTCTCGCCGACGCTCAATCAATCGACCGGCACGCTGGCGGTCCGCGGCCTCGTTCCGAACCAGAAGCGGGTGCTGCTGCCCGGCTATTTCGTCCGGGTCCGCGTGCCGTTCGAGCAGGAGAAGAGCGCCCTCCTGGTTCCCGACACCGCGCTCGGCAGCGACCAGGGCGGCCGCTATCTGCTGGTGGTCAACGGCGACAATATCGTCGAGCAGCGCAAGGTGCAGATCGGCCCCGTCGACAACGGCCTGCGCGTGATCGAAAACGGTCTGAAGCCGGACGACCGCGTGGTGGTCGCAGGGCTCTTGCGCGTCATCCCGGGCCAGAAGATCGACCCGCAGGTGACCAAGATCGAGCAGCCGCAGGCGTCTGCCAAGTAGGAGCGCCAGCCATGATCTCGAAGTTCTTCATCGAGCGGCCCGTCCTCTCGAACGTCATCGCGCTGCTGATGATCCTGATCGGCGGTGTCGCTCTGTTCAACCTTGCCATCGCGCAATATCCCGACGTGGTGCCGCCGACCGTGCAGGTCACCACGCGCTATCCCGGCGCCAGCGCCAAGACCGTGATCGACACCGTGGCGTTGCCGATTGAGCAGCAGGTCAACGGCGTCGAAGACATGCTGTACATGCAGTCCTACAGCGCTGCGGACGGCACCTACACGCTTACCGTGACATTCAAGATCGGCACCGACCTCAACTTCGCGCAGGTGCTGGTGCAGAACCGCGTCTCAAGCGCATTGTCCCAGCTGCCGCAGGCGGTGCAGAACCAGGGCGTCACCGTGCAGAAGCGATCGACCTCGATCCTCCTGTTCGTGACGCTGACCTCGCCGGATTCCAGGTACGACAGCCTTTACCTGAGCAATTACGCCACCATCAACATCCGCGACGAGCTCTCTCGCCTTCCCGGCGTCGGCAACGTCACCGTGTTCGGCGCCGGCCAATATTCGATGCGAGTCTGGCTCGATCCGAACAAGCTGCAAGTGCGCGGCCTCGTGCCGCAGGATGTCATCCAGGCAATCCAGCAGCAGAGCCAGCAGGTCTCGGCCGGCCAGGTCGGCGCGCCGCCGACCCCGCCAGGACAGGCGTTCCAGTACACGCTCAATGTCAACGGACGGCTCGACGACACCAGTCAGTTCGAGAACATCATCGTCAAATCGGGCAGCAGCGGCGACGTCACGCGGGTGCGCGACGTCGGCTGGGTCGAACTGGGCGCGCAGACGTACAACCAGATCTTCTCGCTCAACAAGCAGCCGGCCGTCGGCATCGGCGTGTTCCAGTCACCCGGTGCCAACGCGCTCCAGGTCGAGAATGCCGTCGAGAAGAAGATGGCCGAACTTGCCAAACGCTTCCCCGAGGGCATCAAGTACGACACGCCGTTCGACACCACCAAATTCGTCGAGGCCTCGGTGCACGAGGTCTACACGACGCTGATCGAGGCGGGCCTGCTCGTGCTGGTCGTGATCCTGATATTCTTGCAGGACTGGCGCGCGATGCTCGTGCCGGCGACCACCGTGCCGGTGACCATCATTGGCGCCTTTGCCGCGATGGCGGCGCTCGGCTTCACCATCAACATGTCGACGCTGTTCGCGATCGTGCTCGCGATCGGCATCGTGGTCGACGACGCCATCGTCGTGGTCGAAGGCGCAGCGCACAACATCGAGCAGGGCATGAACGGCCACGACGCCGCGATCAGGGCGATGGACCAGCTGTTCGCGCCGATCGTCGGCATCACGCTGGTGCTGATCTCGGTGTTCCTGCCGGCCTCGTTCCTTGCAGGACTCACGGGACGCATCTATTCGCAATTCGCGCTGGTGATCGCCGCGACAGCGCTTCTCTCCGCCATCAACGCGGCGACCTTGAAGCCGACGCAATGCGCGCTCTGGCTCCGGCCGGCCGTCCCGCCCGAGCAGCGCAACTTCTTCTATCGCGGCTTCAACGCGATCTATAATCGCGTCGAGCGCGCCTACACGAGGCTGATCACCTTTCTCGTCAAACACGCCACCATCTCGGTCGCGTTCGCGCTGCTGATCATCGGAGCGAGCGGCTACGGCCTGTCGCGGGTGCCGACAGGCTTCCTGCCGATCGAGGACCAGGGCTATCTGATCGCCGCCGTGCAATTGCCCGACGGCGCCGCGCTGGAGCGGACGCAAGCCGTGCTCGACAGAGCGAGCGAGCTGATCAAGGACACACCCGGCGTCCAGCAGGTCATCACGATTGCCGGCATCTCCGCGCTCGACAACAGCGCCAGCCTTGCCAATGCCGGCGTCGCCTACATCATCCTGAAGGACTGGGACGCGCGCAAAGGCCCCGGCGAGGATCTGCGCTCGTTGGTGTTCGGGCTGAACGACAAGCTCGCGGCCATCATGGAGGCGCGGACCATCGTTCTGCCCCCGCCGCCGATCCAGGGCATCGGCAATGCCGCCGGGTTCTCGATGCAGGTCGAGCTGCGCGACGGCAACAGCGACTTCGCCAAGCTGCAGGCGATCACCGGGGCGATGGTCAGCAATGCCCAAAGCCAGAGCGCGCTTCAACGGGTGCAGTCCTCGTTCCGCTCCTCGGTGCCGCAATTCAATGTCGAGATCGACCGCGTCAAGACCCAGACCCTGCACGTGACGACGGATCAGGTGTTCTCGGCATTGTCGACCTATCTCGGCTCCTCCTACGTCAACCAGTTCAACAAGTTCGGCCGCGTATTTCAGGTCTATACCCAGGCCGACCCGGCGTTCCGCGTCACCGAGCGCGACATCGCCAACATGATGGTGCGCAACTCGAACGGCGACATGATTCCGATCGGCACGGTCGCCAAGATCACGCCCGCCACCGGACCATCGCTGATCAGCCTCTACAATCTCTATCCGTCGTCGACCGTGATCGGCCTGCCCGCACAGGGCTATTCCTCCGGTCAGTCGCTGAAGCTGATGGAGGAGATCGCGGACAAGACGCTGCCGCCCGGCACCGGCTACGAATGGACCGCGATGTCGTATCAGGAGAAGGCGGTCTCGAACCAGATCTACTGGGTGTTCGGGCTCGCCATGCTGCTGGTCTATCTCGTGCTCGCCGGGCAATATGAGAGCTGGTATGCGCCGATCTCCGTGATCCTCGCCGTGCCGCTGTCGCTGCTCGGGCCGATGCTGGTTCTCAGCGCCCTCAAGATCGACAACAACCTCTATTGCCAGATCGGCCTCATCCTGCTGATCGCGCTGTCGGCCAAGAACGCGATCCTGATCGTCGAGGTCGGGCTCGAGCTGCACGGCCGCGACGGCAGACCGATCCTGGAGTCCGCCATCGAAGCCGCGCGCGCCCGCTTCCGGCCGATTCTGATGACCTCGTTCGCCTTCATCCTCGGCGTGGTGCCGCTGGTGCTGGCGACCGGCGCAGGCGCAAGCGCGCGCAAGTCGATCGGCATTACCGTGTTCTCCGGCATGCTTGCCTCGACCTGCCTCGCAGTGCTGTTCGTTCCGGCCTTCTTCGTGGTGGTGCAGCGCTTCGAGAACTGGCGGGCGTCGAAGAAGCGCAAGGTGCAGGCGGTGCCGGCGAAATAGACAACGGCGGTCAACCACAATCATCACTGCGGAGAGCGACGGCACCACCGTCTAACCCTTCTCCGCCGGAGTCCGGCGCGCCTCACCGCTCGACACCAGCAGCACCGAGACCTTCGACTGCCTTAGCACGGCGTCGGCAACGCCGCCGAGGGAGAGGTGATCGGCCTGGATGCGGTCGACGCCCATCACGACGAGATCGACGTCGGTTGTGTCGATCTCGCGCAGGATCGCCGCCTCCGGCGCCCGGTTCACCCGCAGCGTGGTGGTGATGTCGACGTCGTAGCGGGCGGCGAGATCGCTCGCGTCCTTGAGGATTCCCGTCTCCTGGCTCAGGCCGCCGGAAACCCCGCGCTGTGCGCCCTTGTCCCGCGTCGTTGCGACATAGATCACCCGGAGCGAACCTGATCCCGCCTGTGCCAGCGCCACCGCGATCTCGGCACCGCGCTTGGAGACACTGCTGCCCGAAACCGGAACGAGGATGTTGAGCGCGTCGGGCATCGGCTGCTTCAGGTGCTTGCCCTTCGCGGCCACGATCGCGAGCGGCCCTTCGAACTTCGCCGCGATATCGTCGATCCTCCGGTCGAAACGATCCTTCGTCGTCACGACCGTGTCGATGCCGACGACCAGGAGATCGAAGCCCTTGCGCGCTTCGTCGGCGATCGTCTCGCCGAGCCCCGCCTGCCTCGCCCGGCTGACGACATCGACGTTGCCGGCCTCGCCGTCGCCGCGAGCGGACACGACTTCTGCGGCCTTCTTCACCACGGCTTCGTGGCTTTCTTCCTCGTCCCTACCCTTCTCCTGCTCCTTGGCGTGCTGGCCGATATGCAGCACGGTGAGCGGCAGGTTGCGCTTGCCGGCGATCAGGCCCGCGATGTGGGCGGCAAAGCTGGCGTTGACGCTTTCGTCCACCGCCAGCAGGGGGCGCTCGAGATTTGCGACGAAGCCGCGCTTCTCGAATTCCTCGCGCTCCAGCCGCTCCTTCTCCTCCTTGCTCATCGGCAGCCTGGCCAGCGCCGCGCGCAGCATCGGCGGCATCGCCATCGTGGTGACGATCGCCATGGTCACGATCATCGTGAACAGGTTCTGGCTGAGCACGCCGATGGAGAGGCCGATGGTGGCGATGATCACCTCGGTCGAGCCGCGCGCGTTCATCCCGCTCGCCAGCGCCAGCGACTCCCGCGCATTCAACCCGCCGAGGGTGCCGCCGACGAACGCCCCGCCGAACTTGCCGACGCTCGCGATCACGACCAGCAGGCCGGTGAGCATCAGCAGATTGGGATCGCGCAACACCGAGAGGTCGGCGCTGAGCCCTGCCAGGCCAAAGAACACCGGCATGAAGAAGCTCGAGATCAGCCCGCGCAGCCGCTCGTCGATCTGCCGCGTCAGGATCGGGGACTCTCCGACCAGGATGCCGGCGACGAAGGCTCCCAGCACGGTGTGGACGCCGATCAGGTGCGTGATCATGGCCATGACGCTCATCAGCAGCAGGATCACGGTGATGACCGGCGCCGCGCTGACGAGATTGTCGTTGGCCCAGCGGATCAGCTGAAACACCAGGCGGCGGCCGATGGTGAAGCTGACCGCGAGGAAGGCAAGCGTCCCCAGCACGGCCTTGGCGACCGAGGCGATATCGAGCGTGCCGTGGGATGCCAGGCTGAAGATGATGGCGATGATGATCCAGCCGATCGTGTCATCGATCACGGCGGTCGAGACGATGATCTGGCCGACATTGCGGCGCATGAAGTTCATCTCGCGTACGACCACCGCGACGATCTTCACCGAGGAGATCGACAGCGCCGTGCCCATGAACAGCGACGCGACAAGGCGCTGCTGCGGATCGGGCAGCAACGCATCCGGCAGGAACTCGCCGAGCGCAAAGCCGCAGGCGAAGGGCACGATGATGCCGGCGACCGAGATCGCGATCGCGGCCCTGCCGACCTTCCGGACCAGCTTGAGGTCGGTCTCCATGCCGGTCAGCAGCAGAAGCAGGAGAATGCCGAACTGGGCGATGCCGTCGATCATCGCCTTCTGCTCGGGCGACTTGGGGAAGATCGCGTGCTGGGCCTCCGGCCAGATCCAGCCGAACAGCGACGGCCCGAGGATGATGCCGGCGAGCAGCTCGCCGATGACGGAGGGCTGGCCGATACGCATCATGATCTCGCCGAGGCCGCGGCCGACCGCGATCAGCAGGACGATCTGCGCCACCAGCAGGAATTCGGACGGGCCGTCCGCTTTCCCGGTCTCGGCAAAAGCCGCCATGGTGGTGAAGACGAGCGCTGCAGGGACAATGACGATCGGTCTGAGCAGGCTCTGCATGCAGGTGTGGTTTCCCCTTCAACCGCCCCGAACCGTCGGGACGGCAGGGACAGAACCCGCGGGACGCGCAGGGAGTTCCTGCCGCACGCGTCAGGATCGAGACGGCAAAGACGAAACTGCGAAAACAACCCCATGCACAGTAGAGACGCGTTGAAAGCGCTCGAGATTTCGGCTCCGCCGAAGAAACTTGCTCCGTCGGGCAAAACACTGGCAGGATGGCATCATCGGTGGCGTGGATGGGCTGCCATCTTCCAGGCCCCCACCCCACGTCCTCCCGTCATTGAGCGCAGCGAAGCAATCCAGAGTCTCTCCGCCGAACGATTCTGGATTGCTCCGTCGCTACGCTCCTCGCGACGACGGTGGAGAACGGGTGCCGCGTCTCGGAGGCATGCCGGCGCCCCGACAGGCGCGAACGCGGAAGTCCTGGGGCAGCAGAGCGTGCGGACAAATGGACCCGGGCTCGTCGCTGCGCGACGCCCCGGGATGACGCGCGGAGGGAGCATCGCCCTCACGCCGTCTGCGGCGTCCTGATCTCGCGCGGCAGGATCAAGGCGGCGGCGATTGCGAGCAGGCACAACGCGGCAAAGGCGTGCAGCATGGTGACGAAGCCGCCCTGCTCGTAGAGCCAGGCAACCAGGCCGACCGAGGCACCGGCCGCGGTGAAGCCGACGAAGTAGCGCACGGCGTAGGCGCGCGAGCGCCACTCCTCGGTGGTGTACTTGCCGACCATGGCGTCGTTCACCGTGACCTGCCCGAAGGCACCCATCACGATGCCGATCGAGACCAGGATCAGCGGCAGATTGTTCAGGCTCGCGGCCAGATACAGGAACGGCGCCAGCATGAATGACAGCGGCAGCGCCACCGTCTTCAACGAATAGCGGTCGAGCAGCCGGCCGATCGTGTACTGCGTCATCGCGCCGAACACGTAGACGCAAGCCGCGATGACCCCGAGCAGCGCCGGGCTCTTGGTCAGGTCCGCAAGCCGCTCCGCAAACAGTTTCGGCAGCGCCACGGTGACGGCGTTGAAGGTCGTCGAGATCGCGATCACGACGATCAGCAGCGCCAGGATCACGCGCCACATGTCCCGCTTGGCGACGCGCGCCTGCGCGGCGGCCTGCTTCGAACCCTTGCGGTCCTCATGCACGACGCTCATCGCGAAAGCGATGCCGGTGAGGATCGTGACGGCCCCGGGAACGATGAAGGCGAAGCGCCAGCCGAGGTATTGGCCGATCACGCCGGTGACCAAGGCCGACGAGGCGACGCCGAGATTGCCCCAGACGCCATTGATGCCCATCTCGCGGCCGAGCCTATCGGCATAGGACACGATCATGGCGGTGCCGACGGGGTGATAGATCGAGGCGAAGATGCCGATCGCGAGCAGCGCCGCGCCGAGCTGCACCGGCGTTTGCACGAAGCCGACCGCAACCATGGAGGCGCCGATGCCGACGAAGAAGATCAGCATCATGTGGCGCCGGCTCCAGCGGTCGCCGAGCCAGCCGGTCAGCAGCGAGCCGGCACCAAAGGCGACGAAGCCCGGCGTGGCGTAGGGCAGGAGTTCCGAATAGGCCATGCCGAGCGCCGGCCCCATGATGATGACGGCGGCGGCAAAGATCAGCATCGCATAATGGTCGATGAAATGGCCTGCGTTGACGAAACTGATGACCCGACCGGGGCTGTTCATTGCGAATCCTCTCCTGCTCCGAAATGAGTTATATGTCCTCCCCATGACGGAATGCTGCCAATGACTGTCTTGGAAACGCCAATCCTCAGGGAAGTCCGGGGCAACCATCGCTCGACCGCGGGCGTGCACCTGGTCGCTCGCGACTATCCCAAGGGCATGCGGATCAAGCCGCACCTGCACCGCGAAGCGCAGCTGATCTATGCTGCGAAAGGCACCATGCAGGTCACGACGCCCGGGGGGCGCTGGCTGGTGCCGCCGGACCGCGCCGTCTGGGTACCCGCCGGGCTCGAGCACGCCATCGACCTGCTCGCCGACATCGAGATGCGCACGCTTTACTTCGACTTGTCCTGGCTGAAGCGCGAGCGTCGCTATGACGGCCTGACCAGGGAATTCGTGGTGCGGGTCTCGCCGCTGCTCAATCAGGCGATCCTGGCGCTGTTCGACACGCGCAACACCGAGGAGCGCACCGAGCTGCTAGTCCGGCTCGTGATGCTGGAATTGCACCAGGCCGAGGATTCCGCGACCTTCGTTCCGCTGCCGCATGAGCCGCGCTGCCGCCGCGCCGCGATGATCGTGCTCGACGATCCCACCGGCCTGCACGACATCGACACGCTGGCGCGGGAGGTCGGAACCTCAGCGCGGACGTTGTCCCGGCTGTTCTCGAGCGAGACGCAGCTGAGCTTCAAGAGCTGGTGCCAGCGCGCCCGCATCGCGGCTGCGATCCAGCGGCTGTCGACGGATGCGACCGTCTCGGTGAAGCAGCTCGCCACGTCGCTCGGCTATGCCAGCGTGCCGGCGTTCTCCGCCGCGTTCCGCCAGGTGACGGGACGGACGCCGACGGAGTTTGCGGGAAAGGGTTAGCTCGTCACATGCGTGCTTGACCCGCGTGTCCATCCCTTTGCAAAAACTTTCCAACTAGGATGGATGGCCCGGCCATGACGAAGAGGCTGACGAGACGTACCACATCATCAAAATGACGCTTGATTGTGATCGGCTTCCACCCAAATCTTGTGTAAACTCCCGCATTGCACAAACCTGACACGAAAGCCCAGATGGCCAACGCCTTCTTCTCCGATCTGCTTGCCACCATCTCCGAGCGCGGCCGCACGCTGCTTCGCCGCGGTGATTCCGCCGACACCAGACGAGATGCCGACGGACTGCTCGAGCTCTGCGATGCGCTGCTGTCCGGCCGGGGCGAAGCTTCCGGCACCGCGATGGCGCGCGAGGTGCTGGACATCTACCGGGAGCTGGATGCGGCGGGGCGCCGCGCCTTCTTCGAGGGATTGGTTCGCGATTTCGGTCCCGATCGGGAGCGCCTGTCCAAGGCAATCGAGACATGGCGCGCCAAGCCGAGCGACGAGGACGCGAGCGCACTGCACTTCGCCTCCGAGCCGCGGCGGCAGGAACTGATCCGCCGCCTGAATCGCGCCCCGGGTGGCACCGGCGATCTCGTCAACATGCGCGCCGATCTGCTCGGCATGATGAACGGGCACACCGATCTCGCCGCGCTCGATCGCGACGTCTCGCATCTTCTCTCTTCGTGGTTCAACAGGGGGTTTCTCGTGCTGCGCAGGATCGACTGGTCGACCCCGGCCAACATCCTCGAAAAGATCATCCGTTACGAAGCCGTGCACGAGATCAGCGACTGGGACGACCTGCGCCGCCGCATCGATCCGGTCGACCGCCGCTGCTACGCCTTCTTCCACCCCGCGATGGTCGACGAGCCCCTGATCTTCGTCGAGGTGGCGCTGACCGAAACCATCCCCGGCGCGATCCAGCCCCTGCTCGCGGTGGACCGCCAGCATCTGCCGATCGAACGCGCGCGCACCGCCGTGTTCTATTCGATCTCCAACACCCAGCGCGGCCTCGGCGGCATCTCCTTCGGCAGCTTCCTGATCAAGCAGGTGGTGGAAGAGCTGCGCCGCGAATTGCCGAAGCTCGACACTTTCGTGACGCTGTCGCCTGTGCCCGGCTTCATGGCATGGATCAAGCAGGACAAGGATTTGCCGCTGTCGGACGAGGACCGCGAGGTGCTGAAGCGTCTGGAGGATCCCAGATGGTTCGAAAGCCCCGAGACAACGGCCCTGCTCCGCAGCGTGATAGAGCCGCTGGCTGCGCACTATTTCCTCAAGGCGCGCACGTCGAAGGGCAAGCTGATCGATTCCGTCGCCCGCTTCCACCTCGGAAACGGCGCGCGGCTGGAGCGCATCAACTGGCTGGGGGACCTCTCGCCGAAGGGCGTGCGCGAATCCGCCGGCGTCATGGTCAACTATCTCTACCGTCTCGACGATATCGAGAAGAACCACGAGGCCTATGCCAATGACGGCGAGGTCGTGGCATCGAGCGCGGTAAAGAAGCTGCTGAAGAGCGAAGGACGAAGGCTGCTGGATATGCGGTTGTCGTAGCAGCGCTCTGCTCTCTCCCATCATTGCAAGGAGCGCGACGAAGCAATCCAGGCCGTCGCCGACGAAAGATTCTGGATTGCTTAGCTACGCTCGCCAATGACGGAGGGTGTGGCAGCAGGCGGGCTACTCCGCCAGCGCCTTCATCTCCTTGTAGAGATCGGACTTGCCTTCGAAGCCGATGCCTGGAAGGTCGGGCATGGTGATGTGGCCGTTCTCGACGCGGACGCCGTCGGGGAAGCCGCCATAGGGCTGAAACAGGTCGGGATAGCTTTCGTTGCCCCCGAGCCCGAGGCCGGCAGCGATGTTGAGCGACATCTGGTGGCCGCCGTGGGGAATGCAGCGGCTGGGGGACCAGCCGTGAGTCTTCAGCACTTCCAGCGTGCGCAGGTATTCGCACAGGCCATAGGACAGCGCGCAGTCGAATTGCAGCCAGTCGCGATCGGGGCGCATGCCGCCGTAGCGGATCAGATTGCGGGCGTCCTGGTGGCTGAACAGGTTCTCGCCTGTCGCCATCGGGCGCGGATAGAATTCGGCGAGCGCGGCCTGCAGCGCGTAGTCGAGGGGATCGCCGGCCTCCTCGTACCAGAACAGCGGATAGTCCCGCAGCATCTTGGCGTAGGCGATCGCCGTCTCCAGGTCGAAGCGGCCGTTGGCATCGACGGCGAGCTGCGCGTCCTTGCCGATCTCTTCCAGCACGGCCTCGATCCGCTTGCGGTCTTCCTCGATCGGCGCGCCGCCGATCTTCATCTTCACGACGTTATAGCCACGGTCGAGATAGCCGCGCATCTCGCCGCGCAGCATCGACAGGCCCTTGCCGGGATAGTAGTAGCCGCCGGCCGCGTAGACGAAGACGCGCGGATCGGCGGTCACGCCGTGACGTTCGGCGAGCAGGCGGAACAGCGGCTTGCCCGCGATCTTCGCCACTGCATCCCACACGGCCATGTCGATCGTGCCGACGGCGACCGAGCGCTCGCCGTGACCGCCCGGCTTCTCGTTGGTCATCATCGCGGCCCAGACCTTGTCGGGGTCGAGGTTGCCGCCGGCTTCATCGAGCAACGACTTCGGATCGGCTTCGAGAATGCGCGAAGCAAAGCGCTCGCGGATCAGGCCGCCCTGTCCGTAGCGGCCGTTGGAATTGAAGCCGTAGCCGACGACGCGCCTGCCGTCGCGCACGACGTCGGTGACGACGGCAACGAGGCTTGTCGTCATCTTGCTGAAATCGATATAGGCGTTGCGGATCGGCGAGGAGATCGGCTTGGTGATCTCGCGGACGTCGACGATGCGGACGGACATGGGATGAGCTTTCGGCGGTTGTGTTCGTCATTGCGAACGGAGCAAAGCAATCCAGGAATGCATCCTCGGAGACAGTCTGGATCGCTTCGTCGCAAGCGCTCCTCGCAATGACGCGGAGAGAGCCCGTGCGCGCTCAGGAACTACTTCTTGTCCCGGAAGTACGGCTCGACCGGGCCGTGCACCTTGATGGTCAGCGGATTGCCGTGCCGGTCCTTGGCGTTCCCAGCGGTGACGCGGACCCACCCTTCGCTGATGCAGTATTCCTCGACATTGGTCTTCTCGATGCCCTTGAAGCGGATGCCAACGTCGCGCGCCAGAATGTCGGCGTTGTAGTAGGGGCTGTTCGGATCGACCGACAGGCGGTCGGGAAATTCGTCGCTCATGATTGTCTCGCTCACAACAGTGTTTCGATTTGCTGCCGCAATCCTTCGGGCCGTGCGGTCGGCGCGTAGCGCGCGACCACCTTCCCGGCACGGTCCACCAGGAATTTGGTGAAATTCCATTTGATGGAGGCGCCGAGAAGCCCTGATTGCTGGCGTTTGAGGTATTCGTACAGAGGATGCGCCTTCGGCCCGTTGACGTCGATCTTCTCGAAGAGGGGAAAGGTGACCTCGTAGTGGGTCGAACAGAACTCCTGGATCTCGCTCGCCGGTCCCGGTTCCTGCGCGCCGAACTGGTTGCAGGGAAAGCCGAGCACCGAGAAGCCGCGCGGGGAGAGATCGCGATGAAGATCCTCAAGGCCGCGATATTGCGGCGTGAAGCCGCATTTGCTCGCCGTGTTGACGATCAAGAGCACCTGTCCCTCGAACCGGCGCAGGGCGATCTCCTCGCCGGCAAGCGAGTTGGCCTTGAAGTCGTAGATGGCCGTCATCGCTAGTCCACGGGATCGATCGGCGACGGCGGCACGCCGCCGGCCTCGATCGCTTCGCCGGCAAGCAGGCAAAGGTCTTCGCGATAACGTCCGGAGACGATGTGCACGCCGACCGGTGCCTTGCCGACGAGGCCCGTGGAGACCACGAGGCCGGGCAGACCCATGAAGGGAATTGCGATCTGCGGCAGCTGCGCTTCCCAGACCCGCTTGAAGGATTCGTCGTCCTTGCGGTCAAGATGATCGGGGAACGGCAATTCGCCCGAGACCGGCGTCAGCAGCACGGCGTACTTCTCGAAGAACAACATCCATTCGCGGGTCAGCGTGGCTCGCCGCGTCAGCGCCTTGGCGTAATTTGCCTGATCCATCGGCGTGACCCTGCTGCGGTTGCCGCGCAGACAGGCCAGCGCGCCGGGATCGCCCTCGCGCTCGGCCGCCTCGAGTTGCGCCTCGTAGCCGTCGCCGAGCCAGAGCTTGATCTGCCATTCGACCGCCTCGCGCATCGGCGGCGTGTCCTCGATGACGTCGACGGTCCAGCCCGCCCGCTCGAGCCGCTTGCCGGCATCGCTCACCGCGGCCTTCACCTCCGGCGTGGTGGCAAGGCCGCCCGGATTGAGACAGAGCGCGGCGCGCTTGTCCCGAGCGGGGCCCTGCAGCGGCACCGGCACGAACCAGGGATCGCGGATGTCGCGGGCCGACATCGCATCAAGCGAGATGCGCAAATCGTTGACCGTGCGCGCCAGCGGGCCCGACACCGCCATGATCTGCGGGCCGATCGGGCGCTCCGGCAGCGCGGGATTGAAAGCAGGGATGCGGCCGAGCGTGGGACGCAGGCCGTGCACGCCGCAGGCATAGGCGGGATAGCGGATCGAACCCGCGATGTCGGTGCCGTGGGCAATGTGGCCGATGCCGGCCGCGACCGCGGAGCCGGCGCCGCCGGAGGAACCGCCCGGCGTCAGCGAGGCATCCCTGGGGTTCTTGGTGTCGCCGTGGATCAGATTGGTGGTGAACCAGCGGTAGGAGAAGGCCGGGCAATTGGTGCGGCCGAGGAGAATGGCGCCGGCTTTGCGGAAGTTGGCGACCACCGGATTGTCCTCGCGCGCGATCACGTCGCGCTGCAGTTTGAGGCCGTTGGTGGTGGCGAAGCCTTCCTGATCGACATTGGCCTTTATGGTGACGGGCACGCCGGCAAGCACACCGGGGTCCTCGCCCCGCGCGATGGCGGCATCGACGCCATCGGCCTGCTTGAGCACGTCCTCCGGCCGGTGATCGATCACCGCATTGAGTTTGGGATTGACGGCATCGAGCCGGGCAAGGCCAGCCTGCGCGGCCTCCCTGGCGGACACCTTTTTGGATTTGACGAGGGCGGCGAGGTCGGCGGCTGACAGGCGCCAGAGATCTTGCATGGCTTGCTCCGTGTGATCGGCGTCCTTTTAGCGCCGGGAACACGGCAAAGTCATGCGGATTTCGCGGGGGTACCTCCGTCGTTGCTTCGAAGCGCGGCCCGATGACAGGCTCCGCGAAGCAATCGAAACTGCCGCCGCGGAGGCGGTCTGGATTGCTTCGTCGCAAGGGCTCCTCGCAATGACGATGGAGGGAGCTGCGCGCCCCCTAACCCGGCCCTCGGCCGCAGCTAATGCCTCGTCGCTGACTGGTCCGGCAGGTCCAGCAGGGCCTCGGTGAAGGGAAACTCGAGCACGATCTCGCCTTCAGCGTCCGTCACCTCGATCACCGCCTCGAGCAGGGCCCGCTGGGTGCCCTCCGACTTCACCACCTCCAGGATCATCTGGCGGGCGACCTCCCAGGCGCGATCGGGGTTGCGCAGGTCCTCGCCTTCAGGATCCACGATCAGTTCGTCGCCGATACGGGTGTTGAAGAAATATCTGGGCATGCCTGGTCCAATGGGGTCGCCTGTCGCCGATTGAAAGCCGTTCTATACTCACAACTCGTTTATCCCGACAGGGATCACGACCCATCTGGGTTTTAGGAATGTCGTCGCTTACCTTTACGGCCGCAATACGCTCTCTTGCAGTGCAGCAATTCAGCAGATGGACTAGCGACGTCCGGGAAAATTTCACTGGCGAACTTCTCAGCCCGCATTACTTTAACCCGTGGGCGGACACGTCCGAATTCGCAAAGATGGAGAGCCGAAATGGCATGGAAAGCCCCGAAGATCGTCGAAGTGCCCTGTGGCATGGAAATCAACATGTATGTGAGCGCAACCCGCAAGTAAGCGGTTTGCGATTTCGCGTTCTGCGCCGGTGGATCTTTCAGTCACGACGCGTTTCCGAAAGACACAATCTGTGTCGGCATTTGCGTCGGCCTGAGATCCACCGCGCATGTTCCCTCCAGGAGACGGATCATGCTTCGCGTCGTCGTCCTGGGCGCTGCAGCCGGCGGCGGAGTTCCCCAGTGGAATTGCGGTTGCGACGGCTGCCGTGCGGCCCGCAGCGGCGGGCATGAGCTGCACCGTACGCAAGCCTCGGTCGCCTTCAGCGGCGACGGCGAGCACTGGTTCCTGATCAACGCCTCGCCCGATCTCCGTCAGCAATTGAATGCAACGCCGCAGCTGCACCCCAGGGCGGGCGCGCTGCGTCACACGCCGATTGCAGGCGTGATCCTGACCAACAGCGAAGTGGATGCGGTGGCGGGCCTGCTCTCGATGCGCGAGAGCTCGCCCTTCACCATCTATGCGCATGAGAAAGCGCTGGCGATCCTTGCCAGCAACAGCATCTTCAACGTGCTGAACGAGAAGCACGTGCGGCGACAGCCGATCTCTATCCGCGAGCCCTTCGAGCCGCGCCTCACCGATGGCGCACGCTCGGGGCTGGAGGTGATGGCCTTCGCGGTGCCGGGCAAGTCGGCCTGGTATCTGGAAGGCAAGACGCATCCGGGCGGCGAGAACGGCGATGGCGATACGCTGGGGCTCAAGATCACCGACAAGGCGACCGGCAAGTGCTTCTACTTCATTGCGGCCTGCGCCGAGGTGACCGACGCGCTCAAGGCCGAGATCGACGGCGCCGCGCTGGTGTTCTTCGACGGCACGGTCTGGCGCGACGACGAGATGATCCGGGCCGGCCTCGGCCACAAGACCGGAAAGAGCATGGGCCACGTCGCCATGTCCGGCGAGGGCGGCGCCATCGCGCGGCTTGCCGACCTTGCTATCGACCGGAAGATATTTCTGCATATCAACAACTCGAACCCGGCGCTGCTGCCCGCGTCACCCGAGCGGAAAGCCACTGAAGAGGCGGGCTGGCAGATACCCGCCGACGGAACGGAGATCGTGCTGTGATTGCCGCATCACTGACTGGAATGACCGCGCTCTCGATCGGCAAGGACATCAGGCTCGGCTCGGCCGAGGAGCTGGAGGCGGCGCTGCGGCATATCGGCGCGACGCGCTATCACAGCCTGCATCCGTTCCATAAGCTCCTGCACGGCGGCAAGCTGAACAAGGGCCAGGTGCAGGCCTGGGCGCTGAACCGCTACTATTACCAGAGCACCATCCCGATCAAGGACGCGGTGGTGATCTCGCGCTTCCGCGACCGCGCCAAGCGCCTGGAATGGCGCCACCGCATCGAGGACCATGACGGCGACGTCGGCAGCGAAGGCGGCATCGAGCGCTGGATCAAGCTGACCGAAGGGCTCGGGCTCGATACGGCTTACGTGGAATCGACCGAAGGCATCTTGCCCGCGACTCGGTTCGCAGTAGAGGCCTATGTCCATTACTGCCGCGAGAAGAGCCCGCTGGAGGCGATCGCCTCCTCGCTCACCGAGCTGTTCGCGCCCAACCTGCATGAAGAGCGCATCGCGGGCATGCTGGAGCATTACGACTTCGTCAATCCCGACATCATGAGCTATTTCAAGCGGCGCCTGACGCAGGCCCCGCGCGATGCCAATTTCGCGCTCGACTACGTCAAGACGCATGCCACGACGCCGGAGCAACGCGCGCTTGTGTGCAACGCGCTGATCTTCAAGACCAACGTCTTGTGGGTGCAGCTCGATGCGCTCCAGCATGCCTATGTCGAGGGCCACATTCCGCCGGGCGCGTTCGTGCCCAAAGCGAGTTGAGGACAAGAGCAATGGCCGGGCCGCGTCACATCAGCGTCAGCGAGGCGAGCCGCCCCGTGCTGCCGCGGCATGCCAAGCTGAAATATGACGAGACGCGGAAAGTCTGGGTGATCCTGGCGCCGGAACGGGTGCTGGCCCCCGACGAGATCGCAGTCGAGGTTCTGCAGCTCTGCAACGGCGAGCGCAATGTCGGCGACGTCGCCGATCAACTCGCGGCGAAATACGCCGCGCCACGCGAGGCGATCCTCGCTGATGTCATTGCCATGCTGCAGGATCTCGCCGACAAGGGCTTTCTCACCGAGATCAGGGAGAAGACGTCATGAGCGACGTGACCATCCCGCCCAGCGACAGCCTCGCGGTGCTGGAGAAGCAGCGCTCGACAGCGGAGAGCTTCGGCATTCCGCTCGCGGTGCTGCTCGAGATCACCCATCGCTGCCCGCTGCAATGTCCCTATTGCTCCAACCCGGTCGAGCTCGACCGCTCGGCGAAGGAGCTGACCACCGAGGAATGGAAGAAGGTGCTGAGCGAGCTCGCCGAGATCGGCGTGCTGCAGGTGCATTTCTCCGGCGGCGAGCCGACCGCGCGCAAGGACCTCGTCGAGCTGGTCAAGCATGCGAGTGACGTCGGCCTCTACACCAACCTCATCACCTCGGCGGTGCTGTTGACGCGCGAGAAGCTCAGCGATCTCGCCGACGCCGGGCTCTGCCATGTGCAGATCTCTTTCCAGGGCATCGAGGAAGGCCTCGCTGATCGCGTCGGCGGCTACAAGGGCGGGCACCGCAAGAAGCTCGAGGTCGCAAGGTGGACTCGCGAGCTCGATCTGCCGCTCACCGTGAACGCGGTGATGCACCGGCAGAACCTGCACCAGCTCCCCGACATGATCCAGATGTCGCTGGATCTCGACGCCGACCGGCTCGAGGTCGCCAACGTGCAATATTACGGCTGGGCGCTGAAGAACCGCGCCGCCCTGATGCCGACCGTGGCGCAGCTGGACGAATGCACTGAAATCGTCGAGGAGGCGCGCGAGCGGCTGAAGGGCCGGCTGACGATCGACTACGTCGTGCCCGACTATTACGCGCTGCGGCCGAAGAAGTGCATGGGCGGCTGGGGCCGGCAGTTCTTCAACATCTCGCCCGCCGGCAAGGTGCTGCCCTGTCACGCCGCCGAGAGCATCACCGGGCTCGAATTCGAATCCGTGCGCTCCAACCATTCGATCGCCTGGATCTGGCAGAACTCGGAGGCCTTCAACCGCTATCGCGGCACCGGCTGGATGAAGGAGCCGTGCAAGAGTTGCGAGTTCCGCGAGATCGATTTCGGCGGCTGCCGCTGCCAGGCCTTCGCGCTGACCGGCGATGCCGCCAACACCGATCCCGCCTGCGCTCTGTCGCCGCTGCACGAGACCATCTTCAAGCAGGCGGAGGCCGAGGCCGAGGGCGAGACGAGCCGCTTCATCTACCGCAACTTCGCCGGCGGCACCCTGGAATCCGAGAATGGGACCTGACGCCGACGCGGCCACTTCCGTCAAACGTGCCGATCCCTTTGCGCCGCTGACCTCCGACATGCTCGACGTCGGCGACGGCCATGAGCTGCATGTCGAGAGCGTCGGCCGTGCCGACGGAATCCCTGCGGTCTATCTGCATGGCGGGCCCGGCTCCGGCTGCCAGCCGGACCATCGCCGGCTGTTCGATCCGGACCGGTTCTGCGCCGTCTTGTTCGACCAGCGCGGCTGCGGCCGCAGCAGGCCAAAGGGGTCGCGCGAGCACAACACCACGGCGCATCTGATCGCCGATATGGAGAAGATCCGCGAGAAGTTCGATTTCGACCGCTGGATGGTGGTCGGCGGCTCCTGGGGCGCGACGCTGGCGCTGGCCTACGCAGAAGCACATCCCGAGCGCGTCTCCGGCATCGCGCTGCGCGCGACCTTTCTCGGCACGCGGGCCGAGGTGGAGACGGCCTTCACCTCGCGCCTGGCGCAGTTCTATCCCGCGCTGCACGAGGACTTTCTCGGTGTGCTGCCTGGGGAAGAACGCGATCGACCGGTCGGCGCCTATTGGCGCCGCATCCTCGATGCCGATCCGGCCGTGCACGGACCTGCCGCGCGCGCCTGGCACGACACCGAGCGCACGCTGTCAGAGCACAAGCCCGCCAGGACCCGGCTGGACCTTGCATCGCTCAGTGTCTGGCGCACGCTGCCGGCGACGCCGTTCATGGAGGCGCATTATTTCGTCAACGACAGCTTCATGACCGAGGACCAGCTGTTGCGCAATGCGGGACGGCTCGCCGGCATTCCCGGCATCATTGTCCAGGGTCGCTATGACTTGTTGTGCCCGCCCGAGACATCGCAGGCATTGACGAAAGTATGGCCCGGTTCCGAGCTTCGCCTCGTGGAAGCAGCCGGACATTCGCTCTATGATGCCGGCGTGAGGGACGCCGTCATGAAGTCGATCGCGGACCTCGCGTCGAAGATCGGGCGATGAGAGGACAAGAAGAATGCCGCTCGCCGGAAAGGGCATGCTGCTGACGTCGATGAACATCGACGTTTCAGACGAAGCCGATTTCAACCGCTGGTACGATCGCGAGCATCTGGAAGAGCGTGTCGCGATCGACGGATTCCTGGAGGCGCGGCGCTATGTCGCGCATGCCGCCAATCCCAAATATCTGTCGTTGTACTCGACCGCGACGCTCGACGTGCTCGACAGCCCCGCCTACCGGGCGCGGCTGGCGAACCCGACCGACTGGTCGCGGCAGACCATGGCGCGTTTCAGGGACATGCTGCGCGTTGTCGCCCGCATCACCATCAGCAAGGGCACCGGGCGCGGGGCTGTGCTCGGCCTGGTGCGGCTGCGGCCGACGCCTGACAATGCCGGAGCGTGGCGGGACGCGCTGCAAGACAAGCTGAGGCCCGAAGCGCATGACGGCATCATCTCGATGCATCTGCTGGAAAGCGAGCCCGAACTGTCGGGTGCGACAGCGGGAATCCCGGCGACGCGTAACGAAGGCGCACGCGACTGGTTCGTGCTGATCGACGGCACGCATGTCGGCGCGGTCTCCGCCGTCATCGCCGAGCGCTTCACCGGTCCTGCGGCGGCCCCCTTCCCGCCTCCCGTCTCCGTCGGCACGTACTGCCTGATGTGGGATCTCGCGAAGAGCGATATCGCGCACGGCTGACATATTGCCGCGCGGCCTGATGACAGGCTCGGCGAGCAGTCCAGACTGCGGCCGCGGTGACATTCTGGATTGCTTCGTCGCAAGGGCTCCTCGCAATGAGCGGATGGAGCGCAGTGTGATGCTGCAGCGCACGCGCATCGCATGCGGGCGTTAATGCTGTGCGCGCGTAGCTCCCATGAAAGAGGGAAGCTACGCAAATTTGCCGTTGTACTTCGGAACGGTTCTAATAAGCTAACCCGATGACGTCATTCAGAAACCAGATCGAGACGCGTTAAGCGCCCGCCAAGCTCAAACAAAAAAGGCCGCGGGGTCTTTGAGCCTGCGCGGACAGGGTAGGAATGAAACCGACCGATATTGCGGCCCCCGACTACTTTCACAAAGTGGTCGACTGCCAATGGGCCTGTCCTGCGCACACCCCCGTCCCCGAATACATCCGACTGATCGCCCAAGGCCGCTACAGCGACGCCTACATGATCAATTGGAAATCGAACGTGTTTCCCGGAATCCTGGGACGCACCTGCGACCGCCCCTGCGAGCCCGCGTGTCGTCGCGGACGCGTCGAGGAGACCCCGGTGGCGATCTGCCGCCTCAAGCGCGTCGCCGCGGACTTCAAGGACGACATCAGGCAACGCCTGCCGCGCCCGGCACCCAAGAACGGCAAGCGCGTCGCGCTGGTGGGAGGCGGCCCGGCCTCGCTGACGGTGGCGCGCGATCTCGCCCCCCTCGGCTATCACTGCACCGTGTTCGATGCCGATCCGGAAGCCGGCGGCATGATGCGGACGCAGATCCCGAAATTCCGCCTGCCGAATTCCGTTATCGACGAGGAGACCGGCTATATCCTGGGTCTCGGCGTCGACTTCAAGGGCGGCCATCGCATCGAGAGCATGAAGGCGCTGCTCGCGGAAAAGTACGACGCGATCTTCGTCGGTTCCGGCGCGCCGCGCGGCCGCGAGCTCGACATTCCCGGGCGGAAAGAGGCAGCGAGCAACATCCATATCGGCATCGAGTGGCTGGCCTCGGTCTCGTTCGGCCACACCGACAAGATCGGCAAGCGCGTGATCGTGCTCGGCGGCGGCAACACCGCAATGGATTGCTGCCGCACCGCGCGCCGGCTTGGCGGCGAAGAGGTCAAGGTGATCGTGCGCTCCGGGTTCGAGGAGATGAAGGCCTCGCCTTGGGAGAAGGAGGACGCGATCCACGAGGACATCCCGATCCTCAACTTCATGGTTCCGGTCGCCTTCGTGCACGAAGGCGGCAAGCTCACCGGCGTCACCTTCCAGAAGGTGAAGGCCGAATACGACGCCAAGGGGCGGCGCAATCTCGTTCCTTCAGGCGAGCCCGATCAGACCATCGCCTGCGACGACGTGCTGGTCGCGGTCGGCCAGGAGAACGCCTTCCCCTGGATCGAGCAGGATTGCGGCATCGAGTTCGACAAATGGCACATGCCCAAGGTCGACCCGAAGACCTTCGCTTCCACCAATCCCAGAGTCTTCTTTGGCGGCGACGCTGCGTTCGGCCCGAAGAACATCATCTGGGCGGTTGCGCACGGCCATGACGCCGCGCTGTCGATCCACAAGATGCTCTCCGGCGAGGCCATCGACGAGCGCCCGCTCCCCGACGTGCAAATCTCGTCGCAGAAGATGGGCATCCACGAATGGAGCTATGACAACGACATCTCCGTCGACAAGCGCTACAAGGTGCCGCACCGCGACAAGGTTGTCGCGCTGAAGGACATCCGCGCCGAGGTCGAGCTCGGCTATGACGTCAAGCTGGCTCTCGGCGAGGCGCATCGCTGCCTGAACTGCGACGTGCAGACCGTTTTCTCGACCTCGCTCTGCATCGAATGCGACGCCTGCGCCGACATCTGTCCGATGGATTGCATCACCTTTACGGCCAACGGCGAGGAGAGCGATCTGCGCCAGCGCCTGAAGGCGCCTTCGCTGCATCCCGATCAGGATCTCTACGTGTCCAGCGACCTCAAGACCGGGCGCGTGATGGTCAAGGACGAGGACGTCTGCCTGCATTGCGGGCTATGCGCCGAGCGTTGTCCCACCGGCGCCTGGGACATGCAGAAATATTTCATCGAGATGACCCACGCAGGTTCGACATGTCCGACAAAAAGCCGATCAGCAGCGTAAACGACTTCGTCGTCCGCTTCGCCAACGTCAACGGCTCGGGTTCGGCCAGCGCCAACGAGATGTTCGCGCGCGCGATCCTGCGCCATGGCGTGCCGGTGTCCCCGCGCAACATCTTCCCCTCCAACATCCAGGGCCTGCCGACCTGGTACGAGGTGCGGGTGACGGAAGACGGCCATCTCGGCGCCCGCGGCGGCGTCGACATGATGGTGGCGATGAATCCGCAGACCTGGGACAAGGACGTCGCCGGCATCGAGCCGGGCGGCTACCTGTTCTACGATTCCACCAAGCCGATGCCGTCGACCAAGTTCCGCGACGACATCAATGTGATCGGCGTGCCGCTGACCGCCATCACCAACTCGACCTATACCGATCCGCGCCAGCGCCAGCTGTTCAAGAACATCATCTATCTCGGCGCGCTCAGTGCGCTGCTCGACATGGATCCCAAGCTGATCGAGCAGCTGATCGGCGAGCAGTACAAGGGTAAGGAGAAACTGCTCTCCTCCAACGTCCACGCGCTGCATCTCGGCCGCGACTGGGCGCTCTCGAACCTGAAATGCCCGATCGGGCTGCGGGTGAAGAAATCCGACAAGGTCGGCGACCGTATCTTCATCGAAGGCAACAGCGCCGCCGCGCTCGGCGCCGTCTATGGCGGCGCCACCGTGTGCGCGTGGTACCCGATCACGCCGTCCTCATCGGTGGCCGAGGCCTTCACCGCCCACTGCAAGAAATACCGGCACGATCCGGAGACGGGGAAGGCGAAATACGCGATCGTGCAGGGCGAGGACGAGCTTGCCTCGATCGGCATCGTGATCGGCGCGTCCTGGAACGGCGCCCGCGCCTTTACGGCGACCTCCGGCCCCGGCATCTCGCTGATGACCGAGTTCATCGGCCTTTCATACTTCGCCGAGATCCCGGCCGTGATCATGAACATCCAGCGTGCCGGCCCCTCGACGGGCATGCCGACCCGCACCCAGCAATGCGACATCATCGCCTGCGCCTATGCTTCGCACGGCGACACCAAGCATGTGCTGCTGTTCCCGGAAGATCCCGCCGAAGCTTTCGAGTTCGCGGCGGCCGCGTTCGACCTCGCCGAGCGGCTCCAGACCACGATCTTCCTGATGCTCGACCTCGACATCGGCATGAACCACCGGCTCTGCCGTCCGCTGAAATGGGACGATTCCAAGCAGTATGACCGCGGCAAGGTGATGACCGCGGAAATGCTGGATGAGGGCCGGGACTTCGGCCGCTATCTCGACGTCGATGGCGACGGCATCCCCTACCGCACCTATCCCGGCACGCATCCGACCAAGGGCTCCTACTTCACCCGCGGCACGTCACGCGATCGCTATGCACGCTATTCCGAGGAAGGTTCGGTCTACGCCGACAACATGCAGCGCCTCGTGCGCAAGTTCGAGACTGCGCAGGACCTGGTGCCAAGACCGCTGCAGGCCAATGCGGAGCGGCCGACCAAGTACGGCGTGATCTATTTCGGCTCGACCTCGCCGGCGATGGACGAGGCGATCGGATTGCTCGAAGCGCGCGGGCATCAACTCGACCGCCTGCGCATCCGCGCATTCCCGTTCCATTCGAGCGTGGCGAGCTTCCTCGCCGAGCACGACTTCGTCTATGTGGTCGAGCAGAACCGCGACAGCCAGCTGCGCCAGCTCATCGTCAACGAGAACGGCATAGACCCCGTCCGCCTCGTGCCGATCGTGCACTACGATGGCACGCCGATCACCGCCCGCTTCATCGCCAAGGCCATTGGCGACCATCAGGATCACCTCAAGGTGACCCCGCTCCGCAAGGCCGTGTCATGACCAACATCCTGCTCTCTCTTTCGTCATGCCCGGGCATAGCCGTTCGAAGAACGGCGTCGCTTCCGCTCGCCTATGCCCCGGCATCCACGCGCTTCGTCGTCGCCGCAAAGACGTGGACGGCCGGGTCAAGGCCGGCCATGAAGCAGCGGACATTTCAGGTGCTCGCATGACCTACATTGCAAAGCCGAAATTCCATCATCCGGGCCTCAAGAAGAACGCGCTCGGCTACACCCACCGCGACTACGAGGGCAAGATCTCGACGTTGTGCGCGGGCTGCGGCCACGATTCGATCACGGCCTCGATCATCGAGGCCTGCTACGAACTCTCGATAGAGCCGCATCGGGTGGCGAAGATCTCCGGCATCGGTTGCTCGTCGAAGACGCCGGATTACTTCCTCGGCAATTCGCACGGCTTCAACTCCGTGCATGGCCGCATGCCCAGCGTGCTGACCGGCGCCAACCTCGCCAACCGCGACCTGATCTATCTCGGCGTTTCCGGCGACGGCGATTCCGCCTCGATCGGCTTCGGCCAGTTTGCGCACTCGATCAGGCGCGGCGTGAACATGACCTATATCGTCGAGAACAACGGCGTCTATGGCTTGACCAAGGGCCAGTTCTCCGCGACCGCCGACCGCGGCTCCAAGAGCAAGAAGGGCGTGACCAACACCGATAACGCCATCGACCTCGTCGCCATCGCGCTGCAACTCGGCGCCACCTTCGTCGCGCGCTCCTTCTCCGGCGACAAGACCCAGCTGGTGCCGCTGATCGCGGCCGCGATCCGGCACAAGGGCGCTTCCTTCATCGACGTCATCAGCCCCTGCATCGCCTTCAACAACCATGCCGGCTCGACCAAGAGCTTCGACTATGTCCGCGAGCACAATGACGCCGTGAACCGGCTCGACGTGCTGGTCGGCCGCGATCCGATCGCGGTGGACTATGCGCCGGGCACGGTGCAGGTGGTCGAGCAGCATGACGGCAGCAAGATTGCGCTGCGCAAGATCGACGCGGACTACGATCCGCATGATCGGCTCGGGGCCATGACCTTCCTGCAGAAGCACGCCGCCAAGGGCCAGATCGTCACTGGCCTGCTCTATGTCGACCCCGACGCGGAAGACATGCACGAGCATCTCAACACGGTCGAGACGCCGCTCAACAGCCTGGAGGCGGACTCGCTGTGCCCGGGCTCGGCGGTGCTGGACAAGATCAACGCCAGCCTGCGGTGATCATCGGCTCCGCGCCGATACCGCCGGCCTGACGCGTATCTTGATCTTGTCCGACACGACGGGTGGTTCGAACGGATAGTGCTTGGCATCACCAAGCACCAGTTGCAGGGTGTGCGTGCCCGGAGAAAGCTCGAGAAACGTTTCGGTCTGTCCTGCCCCGAAATGCAGATGGGACTTGTCCTGCGGAATCGGCTCCTTGACATCGATGGGGTCTTTCACATCGATCAACAGATGATGATGACCCGCATTGTGGTAATCGTCGCCGGCATGCGTCACGCCCATGTTGCGCAGGCCGAACCGGACCCAAAATCCACCACGGACCTTCTGGCCGTCATACGGCGTGATGAAATAGAGCTTGGCGTCCTTGGGCGCGGATTTGCCTTGCGAGCAGGCCGTGCCTGGGAGCAAGGCAATTGCCGCTGCCAGCGCGATACAGGAAGTGACTTTCATCAGATTGACTCCAGTCTTACGGACTGAGCGCGATGCGGAAGCCGTGCGTGGGGTAACGAACACCCGCGTCGTATCCACCGCGGTTCGACGGCCGCACATATCCCGAATCGTTCTTCCAGGAGCCCGACCGCAGGACATGAGCGCTGCAGTCCGCGCTGGTCCAAGCCGAGCCGTCGCTGGGCGCGCCCTGATAGGTCCGGTGCCAGCAGTCTGCGACCCACTGATCGATGCCGCCGCCCATGTCGTAAAGCCCGAACGGATTGGGCTTGAAACTGCCGACCTTGGCCGGCTGCTCGGCCGCAAGTTCACCGCAATCCTTGCAGCCGGCCATGCCCGGCTGGAGCTTGTCACCCCACCAATACTTCGTCTGTGTCCCGCCGCGTGCCGCATATTCCCATTCGGCTTCACTCGGCAGCCGGTAGGGCTTCTTCGTTGCCTGCGCCAGCCAGTCAACATATTGCTTCGCGTCGATCCAGCTCACATTGCTGACCGGGGCATCGTCCTTGCCGCTGGCCGTGAATCCGCACGCCTTGGCGGCGGCGCATTCATTCCACTCCTGCACCGTCACCGGATATTTTCCGATCGAGAACGGCTTGATCGTGACCTGGTGGACAGGGCGCTCGGTCGGATCATCGTTGCTTCCCATCGCGAAGCTGCCGCCGCGAATGGCGATCATCTCGGGCTCGCGAAGCGGCGTTGCCGATGGGCTGGGAGTCGGGACCGGCGGCGGAGGCGACGAGGCCAGTGACGGAGACGCTTGCGACATCTGCGTGGCCGCTTCGCTCGGCGAGGCTTGAGCAATCGGTGACGCGACCGGAGCGGTGGGCGGCGCGGCAGCCTGCTCGCCCATCCTGCTGGGCTGCGCCAGCAAGTACCAGAGCACGCCGGTGGCCATCGTCAGCATTGTGATGGCAAGCAAGAAGATCAGCGCAGTCTCGCGGCGGCTTCTTGTTTTGCCGACGGCGTCCGCGTCCGGTAGCACGCGATAGACGCGCACCGGATCAGTGATGTTCTTGACCTTGCGGTCGCCGAGCGACTCATAGCCGCACACGATCTTGTGCTTGATCTGCTCATAGATGGCGCCGGAGATGTAGACCTGTCCCGGTTCCGCGATGCCCTCGATACGCGTGGCGATGTTGACGCCGTCACCATAGATGTCGTCTGGCTCCACGATCACATCGCCGAGATTGACGCCAATCCGGTACTCGAGCCGGGAATGCTTGGGAACCGACGCGTTGCGGCCGACGAGATTTTGCTGGATGACGATGCTGCATCGAACGGCCTCCACAGGACTGTCGAAGATGGCGATGAAGCCGTCGCCAGTCGTCTTCACCAAACTTCCGTGATGTTCGATGATGCTGGGCTGGATGAGATCTCGCTCGATACGCTTGACGCGAATATGCGTGCCCTCCTCGTCAGCCTGCATCAGCCGGCTGTAGGAGGCGATGTCACCGACGATGATGGCGGCGAGTCGACGAGGCACTCCGCTGTGCGGCGGCGGCTCATCCTGGTTTTCGGATCTGAAGTTGCGAATTTCGCCCATGCGGGGGACTCCACAAACTTGCAAGGCAGCCCCAGCTTACGGCTGCCACAGGCAGCCGTCTGTGAAGGCTATCACATCGACGAGCCGAGACAATGTCGCTGCGACCGTCGGCGTCGGTTCCAAGGAGACAAGGCGCGACATCCTTTTGAACCTTCTTGATCGTGGAGTTGACTAAGGACGCCAACGACCGTGGCCGCTTCCCTGCACCGGCTCGCACGAGTGACGTGCAAAGGTTGAACGCGGTGCAGCGTGCCGGCGTCTAAACGACAGCAGTCCTGTTGTGCTGCAGTAGATTGTCACCCCGAGCCCGTCATGAAGCTCTCCCTCGTTGCTGTTCTTGCTTTCGCTGCTTTGACCGGCGTCGCTCACGCCGATGAGACTGAAATTCGGGAGACCACAAAGGCTGAAGCCGAGACCTTCAATGTGCGGATGTATGCCGGCCCGCCCGGCAACAAGGCCTATGCTTGCTTCGTCCGCCGCTACGATGCCGACCACCTGGCGCGGCACCCCAAGCAGAGGGTCGCCGCGATGAAGCTGCTGATCTCGGCGGAGGTCGACGCAGAGGACAAGGAGCTGCACAGCTCCTTCCGCCTCGGGTTCCGGTACCGTCATCGGAGCGGCGATTTCGACTCCAGCGGCTCCTGTAATCACGTCGTGTTCACTGCGAGCGGGGGCGAGGTGCGCCTGGGCTGCGGTGTCGACTGCGACGGCGGCGGCATCGGCGTCGCGCTGTCCAAGGACGACAAGTCCGCGATCGTCCGGCTGGAGCGGGTGCGGGTCTGGCAGAACAACAAGCCGGACGACGATGCCGAGCATTCGCTGACGGCCGGTGCCGACGACAAGATCTTTCGTCTCGATCGCACCGACAACAGCGAGTGCGCCTCACTCGTGACCGACCGCAAGGAGCTCGCAGCGCTGCGCCACAAGTGATATGCCTGTGGCACATCAGGGCTTAGTCGGAGGAGACCGCCATGAACCGCCGGAACATTTTGTGGAGCGCCGTGTCAGCTCTGGGTGCGGCGTTCGGAGCATCCAGCGCGAAGGCCGCGGCCCAGGCTGCACCGAGCAAGCTGAAGGTGGCATATCATCTCAGCGACGCCGAGAAGGTCAATTTCGTGCTCGGCAACATCCAGAACCATATCGACGGCGTCGGCGGCCCCGAGCATGTGACGATCGCGCTGGTGATCCACGGCCCGGCGCTGAAGGCCTTTCACGCCATGCAGGCCAACCCCGACGTCAGCAAGCGCGTCGGCGAGTTCTCCAAGGGCGGCATCGAGCTCGCCGCCTGCGGCAACACGATGAAGGCGCAGAACGTCACACTGGCGGATCTCCTGCCGGGCTTCGTCAACGCGGAGAGCGGCGGCGTGGTCCGGTTGGCCGAGTTGCAGTCGCAAGGATATCTGTATCTGCGGCCGTAGGCCGGCACGGCGATGGCTGGCGCAGCCCTTTCCGCGTCATTGCGAGGAGCCCTTGCGACGAAGAAATCCAGACAGCCTCCGCGGAAAGATTCTGGATTGCTTCGCGGAGCCTGTCATCGGGCCGCACTTCGCGCGAACCGTTGGCTCGCAATGACAGGGGAGTATGGCGTCGCCGCAGCCTCCCGTCGTACTTGACTCATCCATAACTCCACGGTTATGAATTAATCCATAACTCCTTGGTTATGGATTCCACATGGCCGCCGACCCCGACCTCCTGTTCAGGACCCTCGCCGATCCTACGCGGCGGGCGATCTTCGAGCGGCTGTGCCGCGAGGGCGAGCAGACGGTCGGGGCGCTGACGATGCGATCAGGCGTCTCGCAGCCGGCGGTGTCGAAGCATCTCGGCGCCTTGAAGCAGGCCGGGCTCGTGCGCGACCGCCACGAAGGACGCCAGACCCATTACAGCGCGCGGCCGGGTGCGCTCAACCCGCTGATCGACTGGACCAGCCAGATGGCTGGGTTCTGGCAGAAGAGGCTCGACGCGCTCGACGATCTCCTGAAGAGGATGGACCAATGAACGAACCTGAGACGCGCTCCGTCATCGTCGAGCGCGAATTTGCGGCGCCGGTGGAGCGGCTCTGGCGTGCGCTGACGCAGCCGCATTTGATCGAGGAATGGCTGATGAAGAACGACTTCAAGCCGGTCGTCGGCCACCGCTTCAATCTGCGCGGCGAATGGGGCGGCGTGCTGGATTGCGAGGTGCTCACCATCGAGCCGCAGAAGACGCTGGCTTACACCTGGAATTTCTCGCATGAGGACGCGGCGTTCGACCTGAAGAGCGTCGTGACCTTCACGCTGACGCCGACCAGCGCTGGCACGCATCTGCGCGTCGAGCAGTCGGGCTTCAGACCGACGCAGAAGCAGGCTTTTGGCGGCGCGCATGCCGGCTGGAAGCAGTTTTTCGCCAGGTTGGACGACGTGCTGGCGCGGGCGGGCTAGCACAGCCGGCGCACTTCCAATCAATTTTTCCAAGGGACGACCCAATGAGCACGCAGATGTGGATCCGGCAGATTCATCGCTGGCTGTCGATGGCTTTCACCATCGCGGTCATCGCCAACATCGTGGCGATGACCATGCAGGTCCAAGCCGCATGGATTGGCTTCCTGGCGCTCGTTCCACTCATTCCCTTGCTCGCGACCGGGCTCTATCTGTTCGCGCTGCCCTATCTTCGCCGCAGCAACGCGTGAACGAGGCGAGAATGAAAATGGCTGTGACGTTGAAGAAGGCACGCACGAAGGACACGAAGCAGGCCTCCCCCTCCAAGCTGATCGACGGCAGGATCAAGGAGCTCGGCGACTGGCGCGGCGAGATGCTGGGGCGGGTCCGCGGCCTGATCAAGCAGGCTGATCCCGACATCATCGAGGAGTGGAAATGGCGCGGCGTTCCCGTCTGGGAGCACGACGGCATCATCTGCACCGGCGAGACTTACAAGGACGTGGTGAAGCTGACCTTTGCCAAGGGCGCGGCGCTGGAGGATCCGGCTGGTCTGTTCAATGCCAGCCTCGACGGCAATGTGCGGCGCGCGATCGACATTCGCGAGGGCGGGAAGATCAACGAGGAGGCGCTGAAGGCGCTGATCCGCGCGGCGGTGGACTTGAATGGATCGAAGAAGAAGCCGGGGAAGAAGCGAGCTGTCTAGAACAGCCGCCAAGCGGCCGCACACTCCCTGCTTCTCCCCTTGTGGGACTCCCCTTGCGGGAGAAGGTGGTGCGAAGCGCCGGATGAGAGGTCTCTCTCGACACGAGAATGCGCGGAGACGTACCCCTCACCCGAGCGAGCTTGTGCTAACCGACATCGCTGCCCCCTCCCGCAAGGGGAGAGGGCGCGCGGACGTGCATCTCACCGTATTGTTCAAGGTCAGCGGCCTCAAGCCACCGCGGCCGGGATCGGGCGCGGGCTGACGACGTATTCGCGCAGGACCTTGTCGTTGGCATCGACCTCGATCAGCGCGACGTCGTAGGTCCAGAGATCGGCGAGATGCTGGAGCACCCGCTTGGCGTCCGTTTCGTTGAGCTGCGCGCCCTTGATGACGTGGTGATGCAGGATCAGCCGGCGGTCGCCGGAGAGATCGACGTCGACCACCTCGATATTGGCATCGATGTAGCCGACATCGTGCTGCCGCGCCAGTTCGCGCCGCACCCGGCGGAAACCGCGCTCGTCGTGGATGGCATCGACGCGGATTCCGGCGCGCTCCTCGGGATCGTCATGCAGATGGAACATGCGGAAATGCCGCATCAGCTTCGGGCTCAGGAACTGCCCGATGAAGCTCTCGTCGCGGTAATTGGCCCAGACGTCGCGCAGCACGCCCATGACGTCGTTCTTGCCGGCGATGTCGGGGAACCACTCGCGGTCCTCGTCCTCGGGATTGGTGACGATGCGCTCGATGTCCTGCATCACGGCAAAGCCCAGTGCGTAGGGGTTGAAGCCGGAGAAGCGGGGATCGTCGAATTCGGGCTGGAACACCACGTTGGTGTGCGATCCCAGGAATTCGAGGAAGTTGCCGTCGGTGATGCGGCCCTGCTCGTGCAGCTTGGTCATGATGCGATAGTGGACGTAGGTCGCCGTCCCCTCGTTCATCACCTTGGTCTGGCTCTGCGGGTAGAAATATTGCGCGATGTGGCGGACGATGCGGAGCAGCTCGCGCTGCCAGGGCGCCAGCCGCGGCGCGCTCTTCTCCAGGAAATAGAGCAGATTCTCCTGCGGCAGGCCGAGCAGCTTGCGGCGGCGTTCGATGCTCAGGGTGGACCGGCTCTTGGCCGCGCCCTTGGGCACCGTGCGCCAGAGATCGTTGAAGACCTCCTCCTCGTGCTGGCGGCGGCGCCCTGCCCGCTTCTCCTCGGCCCGCAGATCGAGCTTCTTCTTGCCGGGATAACGGTCGATGCCGTGCGACATCAGCGCATGCGCGGCATCGAGCGTGCGCTCGACCTCGATGCGGCCGTAGCGCTCCTCGCACTGCATGACGTAGTTCTTGGCGAAGTCGAGATAATCCAGGATGCCGTCGGCATCCGTCCACTGCTTGAACAGATAATTGTTCTTGAAGAAATGATTGTGGCCGAAGGCGGCATGCGCGATCACCAGCGTCTGCATCGTCGCCGTGTTCTCCTCCATGAGGTAGGAGATGCAGGGCGAGGAATTGATCACGATCTCATAGGCGAGCCCCATCAGGCCCTTGCGGTAGGACGCCTCGTGAAACGCGAAATGCTTGCCGAACGACCAGTGCTTGTAGAACAAGGGCATGCCGACCGACGAGTATGCGTCCAGCATCTGCTCGGCCGTGATGACCTCGATCTGGTTCGGATAGACGTCGAGCCCGAGATCCTTCAACGCCACCTCCTCGCAGGCATCCGTGATGCGCTGCAAGGTGTGGAAGTCCCAATCGGCGCCTTCGAACAAACGTTCCGTCATGGAGCGGCTTTCTCCTGAGCAGTTTCGCGGCGCTGGAACAGATCGTGGAACACCGGAAAGATCTCGCTGCGTTCGGAGACCTTGCGCATCGAGAGCGGTGCGCCGCTGTTGCGCAGGCGCTCGTAAAGCGACCACAGCGAGGAATCGGAGAGATCGAAGGCGCTGCCGCCGGATTCTCCGACCTCGAGATAGGCGAAGAACTGGCAGACCGGCAGGATCTTGTCGGTCAGCAGCATGCCGGTGAGCTCGCCGTCGGAATAGGAATTGTCGCCGTCCGAAGCCTGCGCGGCGTAGATATTCCAGTCCGACGGATTGAAGCGCTCGCGCACGATCTCGTGCATCGCCTGCAGCGCGCTGGAGACCAGCGTGCCGCCCGAGGCCGGACCGTAGAAGAAGGTCTGCTCGTCCACCTCCTCCGCGCGGTCGGTATGGCGGATGAAGACGATCTCGACATGCTTGTAGCGCCGCTTCAGGAACACGTAGAGCAGCATGTAGAAGCGTTTCGCCAGGTCCTTCATGTGCTCGGACATCGAGCCGGACACGTCCATCAGACAGAACATCACGGCCTGTGCGACGGGCCTCGGCACCGTCTCGAAACGACGGTAGCGGATGTCGAGCGGATCGATGAAGGGAATGCGCCTGGACTTCGCCTTGAGTCTTTCGAGCTGAGCCACCAGCTCGGTGCGCTCGTCCTCGTCCTCGCAAGCGGCGATCGCGGCTTCCAGCTCCTCGATCTCCTCCTTGCGGGGACGCTTGAGCGCGATGCGGCGGGCAAGCGCTAGCTTCACCGTCCGGCTCACCGAGATGTTGGCGGGCGAGCCTGAGGTCGTGTAGCCGGCACGCTGGATGCCCTCGCTCTCGGTCTGCGCGATCTTGCGCTTGGCGAGATCGGGCAGCTCGAGATCGTCGAGGAAGAGATCGACGAACTCGTCACGACTCAGCACGAAACGAAAGGCGTCCTCGCTGTCGCCCTCGCCTGGGCCGGAACTCTTGGCGCTGCCCTGTCCCGAACGCTGGAGATAGTCGCCTTCGATGAACTTCTTGTTGCCGGGCAGGACCATGTCCCGCGTTCCGCCCTCACGGCGAAAGCGCGGCTCATGCATGCCGTCGAGCGGGATCGTGACCTCACCACCCTCCAGGACATCCTTGATGTCGCGTTCCTGCGAGGTCTTCTTGACGGCGCCCTGCACCAGGGACTTGGCCCGACGCAAGAACCGCTGGCGGTTCTCAAGACTCTTGCCGCCCGGATTCAGGCGCCTGTCAATGATGTGAATGGGCACTTTACCATTCGCCTCCCATCCGTCTCAGCCGGCCTGCTTCACGCGCATGTACCATTCGACGAGCCGGCGAACCTGGCGCTCGGTGTAGCCGCGCTCCACCATGCGTGCGACGAACTCGCCATGCTTCTTCTCCGTCTCGCCGTCCTTCTTCGACCCGAAGGAGATGACCGGAAGCAGGTCCTCCACCTGGGAGAATATCCGCTTTTCGATCACATCGCGAATCTTCTCGTAGGAGGTCCAGGTCGGATTCTTGCCGCCGTTCTGGGCGCGCGACCGTAACGAGAATTTGACGACCTCGTTGCGGAAGTCCTTGGGGTTGGCAATGCCCGCCGGCTTCTCGATTTTGGTCAGCTCCTGGTTCAAAAGCTCGCGATCGAGCAGCTGGCCGGTGTCGGGATCCTTGAAGTCCTGGTCCTCGATCCAGGCGTCGGCATAGTCGACGTAGCGATCGAACAGGTTCTGACCGTAGTCCGAGTAGGATTCCAGATAGGCCTTCTGGATCTCGTTGCCGATGAACTCGGCATAGCGCGGCGCCAGCTCGGCCTTGATGAATTCGAGATAGCGTTTCTCGGTCTCCTCCGGCAGCTGCTCGCGGCGGATCGCCTGCTCCAGCGCGTACATCAGGTGCACGGCGTCGGCCGCGACCTCCTGCGGATCGTGGTTGAAGGTCGCAGCCAGGATCTTGAAGGCAAAGCGGGTCGAAACGCCGTCCATGCCCTCGTCGACGCCGGCGGCGTCCCGATATTCCTGGACGCTGCGCGCCTTCGGATCGGATTCCTTCAGGCTCTCGCCGTCGTAGACCCGCATCTTGGCGAACAGGGTGGAGTTCTCGTGCTTGCGCAGGCGCGACATCACCGAGAACCGCGCCAGCGTCTCCAGCGTCGACGGCGCGCACGGAGCCGCCGCGAGCTCGGAGCCCTGAATCAGCTTCTCGTAGATCTTCTGCTCCTCGGTGACCCTGAGGCAGTAAGGCACCTTGATGACGCAGATGCGGTCGATGAAAGCTTCGTTGTTCTTGTTGGCCTTGAAGCTCGCCCACTCCGCTTCGTTGGAGTGCGCCAGGATCACGCCGGTAAAGGGAATCGCGCCGATGTTCTCGGTGCCGATGTAGTTGCCTTCCTGCGTCGCCGTCAGCAGCGGATGCAGCATCTTGATCGGCGCCTTGAACATTTCGACGAACTCGAGCACGCCCTGGTTGGCGCGGTTGAGGCCGCCGGAATAGCTGTAGGCGTCGGGATCGTTCTGGGCGTAAGTCTCGAGCTTGCGGATGTCGACCTTGCCCACCAGCGACGAGATGTCCTGGTTGTTCTCGTCACCGGGCTCGGTCTTGGCGATTGCGACCTGACGCAGCCGCGACGGCTGGATCTTTGCAACGCGGAACTGGGAGATGTCGCCGCCGAAGGCCTCGAGCCGCTTGTAGCACCACGGGCTCATCAAGCCGGTGAGACGGCGGCGCGGAATGCCGTACTTCTCCTCCAGCATCGGGCCGAGCTGATCGGGATCGAACAGGCTGAGCGGGCTCTCGAACACGGGCGAGAGTTCGTCGCCGGCCTTGAGCACGTAGATCGGATGCACTTCCATCAGCGACTTCAGCCGCTCGGCGAGCGAGGATTTGCCGCCGCCGACCGGGCCGAGCAGATAAAGAATCTGCTTGCGCTCCTCCAGGCCTTGCGCGGCGTGGCGGAAGAAACCGACGATGCGCTCGATGGTTTCTTCCATGCCGTAGAAGCCGGCGAAGGCCGGATAGGTGCGGATCGTGCGGTTCAAAAAAATACGGCCAAGGCGTGGGTCCTTGGCCGTGTCAATCGTCTGAGGCTCACCGATCGCCGCTAGCAGTCGTTCGGCCGCGTTCGCGTATTTCATGGGATCGCTTCGACACGATTCCAGATATTCCGCCATCGACATGTCGTGCTGGCTTCTCGCCTCGAACGACCGAGCGAAAGCGTTGAATAGAGAATCGTTGTACATGATCCCTCTCCGCGTGAGTTCCGCTACAAGCTGAAACGAAAGCAGTTACCGGACCGTTCCTCAGGCCGTTTCGAATCAGCGTGAGCACATGACGATCATTGGACACCCGGGCGCCAACACGACGCAACGCACAACGTAGGCACTCCATGAGTTACGAACAGGCACATGCCTGTAATTTGTGCGAATCTATGTCTATATTGGCTCATTTCCAGAAAATGTCACTTGGTCGCAACATCCGGGCCTTACCGGGGAATGTCTTCATCCGGCAATGCAGCATAGCGATGCCGGAGCGGCGATGTTATGACACTTGTACGGCGAAGCCTTGCCCGCCGCGTTCATCATCCTGCTGCAATGCAGTGCGCGCGCTGCTGGAAGCGTGGCAGTCGCGGCAAGCGCGCAGCAATGTCTCAAAATCGGTCGCCAGGCCCTCCGGGCGGATGACAATGCGGCCGTTCTGCGCATAGCTGGCCAGGGTTGGGATGGCGCGCAGCTGGTGCCGCAACGCCGGCGTGGGCGTCAGCGCGATCGCCTTGTGGCCGCGGCACTCTTCGGCCGAAATCTCCTCGATCGACTCCCACAGCAGAAATTCATTGCCAATGCGAAGATCGCGGATGCCGTAGGGAGTGACGACCACCACAGCCCCTCGTTCGGCGGGAAGCATCCAGATCAGGCACGCCGTCACGAGGCCGAACAGCACGACGCCGGCATAGCCGACGCTCTTGTCATAGTCGCCGAAGCCATCCCACCAGTCGAAGGCAAGGCTTGCACTGAGCAGTGTCATCGCGAACCCTGCCGCGACCAGCAGCCGCAACTGCATCACGCAACGCGGGATTTCGAGGTCGCGGGAGGCGTCGATGCCGGCCGCCGACCCAGCCGCTTGCGGGCTGTTGGCGACGGCGAACGCCAAACCTTCCTTGTGGGCCTGCATGCTCTCCCCCAGCACGGCCATTCGCGACCGAGCCATTCTGCGACGGCGAATCCAAATCCGTCGCTGGCACTCCACGCAACCGCTGGCTGACGAGGCGAGGCGGCCGGCGCTACGCAAGGGACTTCGGCCGCGTCCTCGCGGACAACGACCCTTACGCAACACAGCCACTGCCGCCTGGATCGCCATGATCGCGACGGAGTTACACTGGAGGGTATGACTCCCACACCCTTGATTGGTTCCCTCCCGGGAGCATGTAAGTTAGAGGATAGCGCGTCAGGACCGGCGCGGAAACCCCTCGCCGCAGGCTTGGAGATAAAGAAGCATCATGAATCCCGTCAAAGAACTGGAAAAGCACGGCCAAGCCGTCTGGCTGGACTTCCTTGCCCGCGGCTTCATCGCCAAGGGCGACCTGAAGCGGCTGATCGAGACCGACGGCGTCAAAGGCGTCACCTCCAATCCGTCGATCTTCGAGAAGGCGATCGGCAGCTCCGACGAGTATGACGCGCCGATCGGCAAGGCGCTGAAGCGCGGCGACCGGACGGTTGCCGACCTGTTCGAGGCCGTCGCGGTCGAGGACATCCAGAATGCCGCCGACGTGCTCCGTCCGGTCTACGACCGTCTCAAGGGCGGCGATGGTTATGTCAGCCTGGAAGTCTCGCCCTATCTTGCCATGGACACCGCCGGCACGGTCACCGAAGCACGGCGGCTCTGGAAAGACGTCAATCGCAAGAACCTGATGGTGAAGGTCCCGGCGACGCCGGAGGGCCTGCCGGCGATCGAGCAGCTGATCGGCGAAGGCATCAGCATCAACATTACACTGTTGTTCTCGAAGGCGGTCTATCTCCGGGTGGCTGAGGCCTACATTGCCGGACTCGAGAAATACGTTGCCGGCGGCGGCGATCCTTCGCATGTCGCCAGCGTGGCAAGCTTCTTCGTCAGCCGCATCGATTCGGTCGTCGACAAGCAGCTCGACGAGAAGATCGCCCGCGCCAACGATCCATCCGAGAAGGAACGGCTCGCCGCGCTGAAGGGCAAGATCGCGATCGCCAACGCCAAGCTGGCCTACCAGGACTACAAGCGCCTGTTCTCGGGTCCTCGCTGGGAGAAGCTTGCCGCCAAAGGCGCCAGGCCGCAGCGCATGCTTTGGGCCTCCACCGGCACCAAGAACAAGGACTACAGCGATGTGCTCTATGTCGAGGAGCTGATCGGCCCCGACACCATCAACACCGTGCCGCCGGCAACGCTGGATGCGTTCCGCGACCATGGCAAGCCGCGCGACAGCCTGGAAGAGAATGTCGAGGACGCAAGGCGCGTGCTCGAGGAGCTGGAGCGCTCGGGCATCTCGCTCGATACGATCACCGAAGAGCTGGTCAAGGACGGCGTCAAGCTGTTTGCGGATGCCGCCGACAAGCTCTACGGGGCGGTCGCCCACAAGCGCGCCGTCGTGCTCGGGCCGGCGCTCGATCGCCAGGAGATCTCGCTCGGGGACGGCCTCGGCAAAGCCCTGGCTGAGAGCACCGAGAAATGGCGGGCGTCAGCCAAGATCCGCCGGCTGTGGCAGCGTGACAAGTCGGTCTGGACCGGCGCAGACGAGGACAAATGGCTGGGCTGGCTCGACAGCCCGGCCAAGGCCGACATTGCCGATTACGAGGACTATGCCGGCCGCGTGAAGGGGCAGAAGTTCTCCGATGCCGTGGTGCTCGGCATGGGCGGATCGAGTCTCGGGCCCGAGGTGCTGGCCGAGACCTTCGGCAAGAAGCCGGGCTTCCCGAAGCTGCATGTGCTTGACTCCACCGACCCGGCGCAGGTGCGCGCGATGGAGGCGAAGATCGACATCGCCAACACCGTGTTCATCGTCTCCAGCAAGTCCGGCGGCACCACCGAGCCGAATGCGATGAAGGACTATTTCCACGAGCGCGTCGCGCAGGCGGTCGGGCCGAAGGTGAAGACCGGCCATCGCTTCATCGCGGTGACCGATCCCGGCTCGTCGCTTGAGAAGGCGGCGAAGCAGCTGCACTACGCCCGCATCTTCCATGGCGAGCCATCGATCGGCGGGCGCTACTCCGTGCTTTCGCCGTTCGGCCTCGTGCCGGCAGCGACCGCCGGCATCGACGTGAAGACCTTCGTCAAGCACGCGCTGGCGATGGTCCGCTCCTGCGGGCCGGATGTTCCGCCGAGCGAGAACCCGGGCGTGCAGCTTGGCCTTGCCATGGGGTTGGCCGGGCTCGACGGCCGCGACAAGGTGACGATCCTGGCCTCGAAGAAGATGGCCGATTTCGGCGCCTGGGCCGAGCAGCTCATCGCGGAATCGACCGGCAAGGAGGGCAAGGGCCTGATCCCGATCGATGGCGAGCCGCTGGGCGATCCCTCGGTTTACGGCAACGACCGCTTCTTCATCGACATCCGCGTCGAAGGCGAAGCGGACGCCGCCCACGATTCCAAGCTTGCCGCGATCGAGGCGGCCGGTCATCCCGTGGTGCGCATCGTCATGAAGTCGATCGAGCATCTCGGCCAGGAGTTCTTCCGCTTCGAGATGGCGACGGCGGTCGCCGGCTCGATCCTCGGCATCAACCCGTTCGACCAGCCGGACGTGGAGGCGGCCAAGATCAAGACGCGCGAGCTCACCACCGCCTTCGAGAAGACCGGGGCGCTGCCGGAAGAACAGCCGGTGATCAGCACCAGGGAGGCAGATCTCTACACGGACGAGGCCAACGCCACGGCGCTGCGGGCCGCCGGCGCCGACGGCGATCTCACCTCCTGGCTGAGGGCGCATCTGTCGCGTTCGGGCGACGGCGACTATGTCGCCCTGCTCGGCTACATCGCGCGCGACAAGGCGACGGTCGAGGCGCTCCAGGCCATGCGCCTCGAGGTGCGCGAGAAGCGTCACGTTGCGACCTGTGCCGAGTTCGGGCCGCGCTTTCTGCACTCCACAGGGCAGGCCTACAAGGGGGGCCCCGACAGCGGCGTCTTTCTCCAGATCACGGCGGACGATGCCCAGGACCTGCCGGTGCCGGGCCAGAAGGCGAGCTTCGGAATCATCAAGGCGGCACAGGCGCGCGGCGATTTCGACGTCCTCACGGAGCGGGGCCGACGCGCGCTGCGCGTACACCTGAAGGGCGGGCTCAAGAAAGGTCTCGCGACGCTCAATGCGGCGCTCAACGACGCGCTGAATTAAGGGATATAGCAGATGCAACTCGGCATGATCGGCCTCGGCCGAATGGGCGGCAACATCGTTCGCCGCCTGATGCGCCACGGCCACTCGACCGTGGTCTACGACAAGGACGCCAATGCCGTCGCAGGCCTTGCCGCTGACGGCGCGGTCGGCTCGGCAACGCTCGAAGAGTTCGTCTCGAAGATGGAGCGGCCGCGCGCCGCCTGGGTGATGCTGCCTGCAGGGCACATCACCGAAACCACGATCGAGACGATCGCGGGCGTGATGCAGGCGGACGACGTCATCATCGACGGCGGCAACACCTTCTGGCAGGACGACGTCCGTCGCGGCAAGGCATTGAAGGCCCGCGGCATCCACTATGTCGACGTCGGCACCTCCGGCGGCGTCTGGGGCCTCGACCGTGGCTATTGCATGATGATCGGCGGCGAGAAGCAGGTGGTCGACCGGCTCGATCCGATCTTCGCCGCACTCGCTCCGGGCGCGGGCGACATTCCGCGCACGCCGGGGCGCGAGGGGCGCGATCCCCGTATCGAACAAGGCTACATCCATGCCGGGCCCGTCGGGGCCGGTCACTTCGTCAAGATGATCCACAACGGCATCGAGTACGGCCTGATGCAGGCCTATGCCGAAGGCTTCGACATTCTCAAGAACGCGAACATCGCAGCTCTGCCGCCAGACCACCGCTACGATTTCGATCTCGCCGACATCGCCGAGGTGTGGCGGCGCGGAAGCGTGATCCCGTCCTGGCTGCTCGACCTCACCTCGACTGCGCTCGCCGACAGCCCGCAGCTGTCGGAGTATTCCGGGTTCGTCGAGGATTCCGGCGAGGGTCGCTGGACCGTGAATGCCGCGATCGACGAGGCGGTGCCGGCCGAAGTCCTGACCGCGGCGCTCTACGCACGTTTTCGTTCCCGGAAGGAACACACCTTCGCTGAAAAAATTCTCTCCGCGATGCGTGCAGGGTTCGGCGGCCACAAGGAGCCGAAGCAGCCGGGCGCGGCGAAGCCAAAGTAAACGACAACCAAGCGAAGGCCGACAGTTCGTGACAAAAGACCCGCAGCCCAAGCGCAAGCCCGACAATTGCGCCTTCGTCATCTTTGGCGTGACCGGCGACCTCACCCACCGGCTGGTGATGCCGTCACTCTATAATCTCGCCGCAGAGAACCTGTTGCCGGAAAAGTTCTGCGTCGTCGGCGCCGCCCGGAAGAGCCAGTCGGACGACGAGCTGCGCCAGAGCCTGATGAAGGGCCTGCGCGAATTCGCAACGCGTCCCGTGGACGATGACGTCGCCAAACAGCTGCTGCAGTGCGTCACCTTCGTGGAGGCCGACGCCAAGGACCCATCCTCGTTCGACCGCCTGAGCAGGCATCTCGACACGCTGGAATGTTCGGAAGGCACCGGCGGCAATCGCCTGTTCTACCTGGCCACCCCGCCCGCCGCGTTCGCACCGACGGCGCGGGAGCTCGGCCGCACCGGCCTGATGAAGGAGAACGGCGCCTGGCGAAGGCTCGTGATCGAAAAGCCGTTCGGCACCGACCTCGCCTCGGCGCGCGCACTGAACGCCGAACTCCTGAAGATCATGGAGGAGCACCAGATCTACCGGATCGACCACTATCTCGGCAAGGAGACGGTGCAGAACATCCTGGTGCTGCGCTTTGCCAACGGCATGTTCGAGCCGATCTGGAATCGCAACCACATCGACCATGTCCAGATCACGGTCGAGGAGAAGCTGGGCGTCGGCCATCGCGGCGGCTTCTATGATGCAACCGGCGCGCTGCGCGACATGGTGCCGAACCATCTGTTCCAGCTGATGTCGCTGGTGGCGATGGAGCCGCCGACGCGATTCGACGCGCATTCCGTGCGCTCCGAGAAGTCCGACATTCTCACCGCGATCCAGCGGCCCAGTGAAGAGGAAGCACTGAGGAACTCGGTACGCGCACAGTATCTGGCCGGCCGTGTCGGCGACGAGGAGATTCCGGACTATCGCAAAACCGCGGACATCAGACCGGACAGCACCACCGAAACCTACGTCGCCCTGAAACTGATGATCGACAACTGGCGCTGGGCCGGCGTGCCGTTCTACCTGCGCACCGGCAAGGCGCTGGCGCACAAGCGCACCGAGGTCGCGATCAAGTTCAAGCAGGCGCCGCTCTCGATGTTCTCGGGGACGGCGGTCGACCGCCTGTCGCAGAACTTCCTCACCATCGGCATTGCGCCCACCGAGACCATCGAGCTTCAATTCAACGCCAAGATCCCCGGGCCGAGCGTCACCATCGACGGCGTCGAGATGAAATTCCGCTACGGCGACTATTTCCGCGCCGATCCCTCAACCGGGTACGAGACGCTGATCTACGACTGCATGATCGGCGACAATATCCTGTTCCAACGCGCCGACGGCGTCGAGGCCGGCTGGCAAGCCGTGCAGCCGTTCCTCGACGCCTGGAAGAATGCAGGCACCAACGGCATCGAGACTTATGAGGCCGGCAGCGACGGCCCGAAATGCGCGGACGAGTTGCTCCGGCGCGACGGCCGAAGCTGGCGGAAATACTCGTGATCGCGGCCGACCAGCCGAAGCTGATCGTCGAAACCGGCGCCGAAGCCTTGGCCCGCGCCGCGGCCGAACGGCTGCTGGCGCGGATCGCGGCCAATCCCGGGCGTATCGCGATCTGTCTCACCGGGGGCTCCAGCCCGAAGAGGCTCTACGAATTGCTCGGCAGCGACGGCTGGCGCGGCAGGATTCCGTGGCAGCGTGCACACTGGTTCATCGGCGACGAGCGCTTCGTGCCCGAAAGCGATCCCCTCAACAACATGGCAATCGCGCGCGCGGCGTTTCTCGACGGCAACGCGCCGCCCGAACATATCCATCCGATTCCAACCACGGGCGAGAATCCCGAGGCCGGCGCCGAAGCCTATGCACGCGAGCTACAGGCCTTCTACGGCTCGGACCGGCTCGATCGGGCGCGCCCGCTGTTCGATCTCGTTCTGATGGGTGCTGGACCGGACGGCCACACCGCCTCGCTTTTCCCGGGCTTTCCCGAAATCGAAGAGACCGAGCGCTGGGCCGTCGGCGTGCCCAAGGCCAATGTCGCGCCGTTCGTGCCGCGCGTCTCGCTCACCCTGCCCACTTTGGCCTCGTGCCGCGAGATGCTGTTCGAGATTGCCGGGCCCGACAAGCGACCGATCTTGACGCGCCTCTTCAACGGCGAGAACCTGCCCGCCTTGCGCGCGCGCTCGAATGGCGAGACCGTCTGGATGGTGGACAGGGCCGCGCTTCCGGAGGAAATTCGTGGGCCGCGCTGAAGCACCCTGTGCATTGATCGTGATGGGCGTGTCGGGCTCGGGCAAGAGCACGATCGCGGAGGCGCTCGGCCAACGTCTCGGCTGGCGTTTCGAGGACGGCGACAGCTTCCATCCCGCCAGCAACGTCGAGAAGATGCGGGCGGGCCATCCGCTCACGGACGAGGACCGCTGGCCCTGGCTCAATGCCATCGCCGACGAGATCGCGCTTGTCTGCAGACGGGGCGAGCACGTCATCATCGCCTGCTCGGCGCTGAAGCACGCCTATCGCGACGTGCTGCTGCGCGGGCGCGACGACGTGCGCTTCGTCTTCCTGAAGGGCACCAAGGAGCTGATCGCAGAGCGCCTGGCGCACCGCAAGGGCCACTTCATGCCGCCAGGGCTGCTGACGAGCCAGTTCGACACGCTGGAGCCGCCCGAGGCGAGCGAGCACGTCATCACCGTTTCGATCGACGAGACCGTCGAAGCGATCGTGGACGGCATCGTGCGGCAGCTGAAACTGGGCGGCGTAGGACGCTGAGGCAACAAACCTGATGATTTCCAAGGTCTGGCCATGACGCAAATCTCACTCGTGGTGTCCGATGTCGACGGCACGCTGCTGACCAAGGACAAGACGCTGACGGAGCGTGCGAAGAACGCCGTGCAGCGGCTGCACCAGGCCGGCATCGGCTTCACCATCACCTCCAGCCGGCCCGCGATCGGCATGCGCTTCTTGATCGAGCCGCTGGCACTCTGGCTGCCGGTCGGTCCGTTCAACGGCTCCTCGATCATCGATCCCGAGATGAGGCCGGTCGAGCAGCACCTGATTCCCGCGGCTGCGGCCGAGCGGGCCCTGCAGATCCTCCGCGAGTTCGGCGCCGACGTCTGGCTCTTCACCACCGACAAATGGCTGATCGACAATCCGGACGGAAAGTACGTCGCGCACGAGCGGCACACGATCCGCTCCGATCCGACCATCGTGACTGACCTGTCGCCGTACCTTGCCGGCGCCTGCAAGATCGTCGGCGCCAGCGCCGACGCCCCCCGCCTCGAGGCGTGCGAGAAGGTCATGCAGGAAGCCCTCGGCAGCGCGGCGACCGCGGTACGTTCGCAAACCTATTATCTCGACATCACCCCGCCCGGCTTCAACAAGGGCACCTTCGTGCAGGCCATGGCCAAGCGCCTCGGCGTTTCGACCGACGCGGTCGCCACCATCGGCGACATGCAGAACGACCTGGCCATGTTCCGCGTCAGCGGTGTCTCGATCGCAATGGGCAACGCCGCCGAAAACGTGAAGGACGAGGCGACGCACGTCACCGCGACCAATGAGCAGGACGGTTTTGCCGAGGCGATGGAGATGATCCTGATGCGGAATGGGGTGGGTTAGCTGGAGCGTCAACCCTGGCGTCATTGCGAGTGAGTGCGGTCGATAGCTTTTATTTCTGTCATAGTCACTTCGACCGCTGCACCGCCGGTTTCTCGCTGCCTTGCCTTGCCGCCGACAGATTATGTGCGGTGTTGATCAGGGCGATGTGGGTCAGCGCCTGCGGGAAGTTGCCGGTCTGACGTCGGGCGTCTGAATCATATTCCTCTGCCAGCAAGCCGACGTCATTCGCAATGCCGACCACTCGGTCAAACAATTCCTGCGCCTTGTCGAGATCGCCTGACAGCACATAGGCATCGGCGAGCCACAGGCTACAGGCCAGAAACGCACCTTCGAGCGGCGGCTGGTCCGCTGGCAGCTCGCGCGGATCGTGCCGCAGCACGAAGCCGCCGCGCATCAGGCATTTCTCCACGGCGGCAATGGTGCCGCGAATGCGCGGATCCGAAGGCGGCAGGAACCCGACCTCGGGCAGCAGCAGCACGCTGGCATCAAGCAGTTTCGAGCCGTAGGATTCGACGAAGGCGTTCTCCTCCGCGTCGAAGCCCCTGTTGCAGACGTCGCGATGAATCGCATCGCGCAAGGTGCGCCAGTGCAGGAGCGGCGCCTTGAAGCCGAACGTCTCTGCGCTCTTGATGCCGCGGTCGAAGGCGACCCAGGTCATCACCTTGGAGAAGACGTAGTGCCTGGGCTGGCCGCGCCGCTCCCAGATCCCGTGATCGGGCCGGTCCCAAACCTCGGCCAAATGATTGAGCACGGCGCATTCCAGCGCCCAAGTCTCATCGTCGAGCTCGAGCTTGGCCATGCGCGACTGGTGGAAGGCGTCGATCAATTCGCCGTAGACGTCGAGCTGGAGCTGCGCATGCGCGGCATTGCCGACCCGCACGGGCCGCGCGCCCTCGTAGCCGCCGAGCCAGCCCGCCTCCCATTCGAGCAGCCGGCGCTGGCCCCAGATGCCGTACATGATCTGCATCTTCGCCGGCGAACCGGCGGCCGCACGCAGTAGCCAATTGTGCCAGGCCAGGGCCTCCTCGGTGTAGCCAGAGTTCATCAGCGCCAGCAGCGTGAAGGTGGCGTCGCGCAGCCAGCAGAAGCGGTAGTCCCAGTTCCTGCTGCCGCCAAGCTTCTCCGGCAAGGAAGTGGTGGGTGCCGCGACGATGCCGCCGGTCGGCGCGAAGGTCAGGGCCTTCAGCGTGATCAGCGAACGCAACACGAGCTCTTGATAATCGCCGTCGCGGGTGCAATGGCCGCACCAATCCTGCCAGAATCTCTCGGTCTCCTGGAGAGCGATTTCCGGATCGATCGGCGCCGGCGGATCGAGGTGCGAGGGACCGTAGGCCAGCACGAAGGGCACCGTCTCGCCGGCCTTCACCTCGAATTCGGCAACGGTCGTCAGATTCTCGCCGCGGGTCTCGACGGGTGTTCGCAACACGATCAGGTCCTGGCCGGCAATCGCCATCAGGGAGTGGTCAATACGCCGCACCCAGGGAATGTTGGCGCCAAATCCGAACCGGATGACGAGCTCCATCCGCATCTTCACCGTGCCGTCGACGCCGCGAACCAGCCGCACGATGTCGGACGCCTTGCCGCGCAGCGGCATGAAGTCGATCAGGGCGACGGTGCCGCCAATCGTCTCGAAACGCGTTTCGAGAATCAGGGTGTTGCCGATGTAGCGCCGCGAGATGGCGGTCGCACCCTCGCTCGGCGCGATCAGCCAGCGCCCGTTCTCATGCGTGCCCAGGATGGCGGCAAAGCAGGCATCGGAATCGAATGCAGGCCAGCAGAGCCAATCGATCGAGCCGTTGCGCCCGACCAGCGCCGCGGTCTCGCAATCGCCGATCAGCGCATAGTCCTCGATCCTCTGAGACAAAGCCGTCCAACCTGTTCAATTTCCGCCGGGCAACGACCGTTCCCGTGTCGCGGCCTTCAAAGCTGCCAGATCGACTTTGGACGCGATCTTGTCCAGCGCGACCGGAAGACGCTGGCGCCAGTTCGGATGCTCGTCGATCGTGCCGGGAATGTTTGGCTGATCGACCACACCCAGGAGATCTTCCAGCGATACTGCGAGCAGCCGCGAGGGCGTGCGCGACAGGAAGGCGAGCACCGAATAGAGATCGTTCGCCCTGATGCCGTTCTGGCGCAGGATCTCGTCCAGCCTGCCGAGCGCATCCCAGCGCGCCTGATCGTTCTCGCCGGGATCGAGCCCGAGCGAACGCTTCATCTTGAGATCGCCGAACGAACGCCAGCCGGCATAGGTCGACAGATCATGCGTGTTCAGCGTGACCAGCGCATTGGGCCGGTAGTGATCGACGTTGCGGAAATGGCCGGCATCGTCGCGCTCGAACATCATGACGAGATAGGACCAGATACCGAAATCCTGCATCGTCTCGCGGAAGCCTTCCGGCACGGTGCCGAGGTCCTCGCCGATCACGATGCACCTATGGGCCGCGCTCTCGCGCGTCACCACTGCCAGCAGTGCCTCGAACGGCATCTCGACGTAGGCACCGTTGTCGGGTTTGAAGCCGCGTGGCACGAGATAAAGCCGCTTCAGGCCGAGCACGTGGTCGAGCCGGATGGCCCCGGCATGGCGCATCGAGGCCGCGAGCATGTCGGCGAACGGCACGAAGGACTGCGCTTCGAGGCCGCCGGCATTGAAGCCGGCAAGGCCCCAGTCCTGGCCGATCGTGTTGAGCACGTCGGGCGGCGCACCGACGGCGAGCTGGCGGGAAATCGCCGTCTGCTCGTTCCAGGCATCGAAGCCGTTGGATTGCACGCCGACCGCAACATCGAGATAGAGCCCGACCCGCATGCCGAGCTGACCGGCCAGCTCCTTGGCTGCATGCAGCTGGCTGTCAGCCGTCCATTGCACGAATTCGACGAACTCGACCTCCCGCTTGTCGGGCCCCTTGCGCAGCTCGGCACATTTCGCTTCATCCGGCCGTTGCCACTCCGACGGCCATTCCCACCAGGGCACGGCGAAGCGATGTCGCAGAACCTCGAAGCAGGCGAAGCGGGACAGGAGCGGTGCCCGGGCGGCGCGGAAGGCGTCGAACTCCTTGCGACGCGCGTCGCTCGCGCTTGTCACGAAACGCTCAAAGGCACCGCGCAGACCCAGCCATTTCAAGTTTGCCATGGCGGTGTAAGGGACGCGGTCACCTTCGCGCAGACGAGCCGCGGTCACGGCTGCGTCGGGCACGAGCTCGGCGGAGAATTCGGGAATAGCCTCGACGTCGATGTAGAGAGGATTGAGGAAGAGCCGGCTGTTCGGCGAATAGGGGCTGCAATCAGCCGGGCGGTCGTCGAACAGGACATGCAGCGGATTGAGCCCCACGCCGTCGGCCCCGAGCTGCTTGGCGAGCCTGACCAGGTCCGCAAGATCGGTGAAATCCCCGATGCCCCAATTGCGGTCCGAACGGACGCTGTAGAGCTGTACGGCGAGCAGCCAGCCGCGGTCGAAATCGCCACCGAAGCAGCGTTCGGGCGCCACGATCATCGGCACCTCTTCCGTCACGCCATCGGCATCGGTCAGCGTCAAGCGGTGATATCCGAGCGGCAGGGCGGCGGGCCAGGCGATGACGGGCTCGCGCGTCTCGCCTGTCGCGATCACATTGCCGTTGCCAAGGAGTTTCCATTGCAGCGGCGGCGCACCGATGGCCGCCAATTCCGTGCGTGGATGTCCCAGCGCACGGACCACGACCGGACCGCTGACAAAGCGATAGACCCGCTTCTCCGGCAGGGCGTCGAGGATGGACTTGAGCGCCTCGGGCGCGGTCACCCGCAGCTTGCCGAGGGCGTCGATGAATTCGGACTGAACGCCCTTGAGCCGGGCTTGAGCTAAAAGATCCATTCGGCACGCAGCTTGCAGGCCATTGTTCGGCCAAGGGTATTGATTTTAACGAACTCGCGGAAGAGGTTAGTCAGGGGTAACTCGCAGACTGCGCTTGCCGTTCCCAACGGAACCAATGACACACAAGCGGCTTTCTATCATGGTACCAAGCGTGGATTCCCGACAAGGGAAACGGGCTCCTGCTTTCTTGTCAATGGCATCACCGTGAACAAGACAATTCAAACTGTCGAGAGTGCTGCGGCCGGCGGCACTTTCCTCATCGAGGACGTCTATCCCTCGATCGACGGCGGCCGCTTCGCCGCGAAGCGGATCGCAGGCGAGCCGGTCGAGGTCTGGGCCGACATCTATCGCGGCGGTGACGCGGTGATCGCCGCTGCGCTGATCTGGCGGAAAGAGCAGGACCGCGAATGGCGGAGCGAGCCGATGACCCATCACGGCAATGACCGCTGGTCCGGCGCATTCACGCCCGTTGAGCCCGGCCAATATATCTACGCGATCGAAGCCTGGACCGATGAGTTCGCCACCTGGTCGCGCGCGGTGGCGCGCAAGCAGCGCACCGGGGCCGACATCAGCCTCGATGCGATCGAGGGCGCCGGCCTGCTGACCAAGGCGCACGGCGCACGGCAGGATGCCGCCGCAATCATCATCAGGCGGTGTGAGGATTATCTTCAAAGCGGGGACGTCACCCCCCTGCTCACGACCGAGCTGGGCCAGGCCATGGCCGAGAGCCAGTCGCGGCCCGACCTGACGCGTTCACCATCCTTCCCGCTGACGATCGACCGCGACAAGGCGCGCTTCGGCGCCTGGTATCAGATGATGCCGCGGAGCCAGAGTGCATCGCCGGGCCGGCACGGCACGCTGCGCGACTGCATCGCGCGCGTGCCCGACATCGCCGCCATGGGCTTTGACGTGCTCTACTTCACGCCGATCCACCCCATTGGCCACACTCGCCGCAAAGGCCGCGACAACGCGCCGGTGGCGAGTGACGGGGATCCCGGATCACCCTACGCGATCGGTTCGGCCGCGGGCGGCCACGATGCGCTGCATCCCGAGCTCGGCACGATCGAGGATTTCCGCGCGCTGGTGGCGACCTGCCTCGAATATGACCTCGAGCTCGCGCTGGATTTCGCCGTGCAGTGCTCGCCGGACCATCCCTGGCTGACGCAGCATCCGGAATGGTTCAAATGGCGGCCGGACCGCTCGATACGGGCGGCGGACGGCCCCTATTCCGACATCGTCATCCCCGATTTCGGCTCCGTCGACAGGGCAGGCCTTTGGAATGCCTTTCGCGATGCCATGCTGTTCTGGATCGACCATGGCGTGACGATCTTCGCCATCGACAATCACGACACTGCGCCGCTTGCGTTCTGGGAATGGCTGATCCGCGACATTCGCCGCCGCCACCCCGAGGTGATCCTGTTCTCCAAGACCTATGCACGACCGAAGCTGATGAAGGGCCTCGCCAAGATCGGCTTTGCGCAGTCCTTCACCTATTTCCCCTGGCGCACCTCGAAGTGGGAGCTGGAGCAATATCTCGGCGAGCTGACGCGCCATCCGGAACGCGATTTCTACCGGCCGCACATGTTCGTGAACACGCCTGACCTGTTGCCTTATCATCTGCAGGGCGGCGAGAGCTGGGCTTTCAAGTCGCGCATCACGCTTGCGGCGACGCTTTCCGGCAATTACGGCATCTACAGCGGGTTCGAGCTGCTGGAGCATGAGGCGATTCCCGGCCGCGAAGAATATCTGGACTCCGAGAAGTACCAGATCAGGCAGCGCGACTGGGACAGGCCGGGTAACATCAAGCCCTACATTGCCGCTCTCAATCGCGTCCGCCACGAGAACCCAGCGCTGCAGCAGACGGCCAATCTGCGCTTTCTTGGCATCGAGGACGGCGAGACCATCGCCTTCGTCAAGGAGGCAGCCGGGCCCGGCAACACCGTCGTCATCGTGGTCGCGCTGTCGCGCGACGTGCGAGAATGCTGGCTGCCCCTCGGCGACGTCATGGTTGACGCCGGCGGACAGAGTCACCATGTGACGGCACTCGAAAACCTCCTCACCGGCGAACAGTCCCGCAGCGAATGGGGTGGGATCAGGTTGCGAATCGATCCCGATCGCGATCCGGCCCTTCTGTTCCGCTGCCTGGCGTAAGGGTTCACGCCATGAATGTTCTGTCTTCCGTCGACACCAAGAAGGTTGAAGCTGCCGAGATCGTGGACGAGCTCTGGTACAAGGACGCCATCATCTACCAGCTTCACGTCAAGGCCTTCGCCGACAGCAACAATGACGGCATCGGCGATTTTGCCGGGTTGACCGAGAAGCTGCCCTATCTCCAGGAGCTCGGCGTCACCGCGCTGTGGCTGCTGCCGTTCTACCCGTCGCCGGGCCGCGACGACGGTTACGACATCGCCGACTACGGCTCGGTCAATCCCGATTTCGGGACGATGAAGGACTTCAAGCGCTTCATCCAGGAAGCGCAGAAGCGCGGCTTGCGCGTCATCACCGAGCTCGTCGTCAACCACACTTCGGACCAGCACAAATGGTTCAAGCGCGCGCGGCGCAGCCATCCGGGCTCCAGCGCGCGCAACTGGTACGTCTGGAGCGACACCGACCAGAAGTACCAGGGCACGCGCATCATCTTCACCGACACGGAGAAGTCGAACTGGACCTGGGATCCCGAGGCCGGGGCATTCTACTGGCACCGCTTCTTCTCGCACCAGCCGGACCTCAATTTCGACAATCCGCGCGTGGTCAGCGCCATCATCCAGGTGATGAAGCGCTGGCTGGATGCCGGCGTCGACGGCTTCCGGCTCGACGCCATTCCCTATCTGTGCGAGCGCGAGGGCACCTCGAACGAGAACCTGCCCGAGACGCATGCGATCATCAAGCGGCTGCGCCAGGAGCTCGACGCGTATTCGAGGGGCAAGCTGCTGCTGGCCGAGGCCAATCAGTGGCCGGAGGACGTGCAGGAATATTTCGGCCGCGGCGACGAGTGCCACATGGCCTATCACTTCCCGCTGATGCCCCGCATCTACATGGCGATCGCGCAGGAGGACCGCTTCCCCATCACCGATATCCTGCGCCAGACGCCGGACATTCCGGCAAGCTGCCAATGGGCGCTGTTCCTGCGCAACCACGACGAGCTGACGCTGGAGATGGTCACCGACGTCGAGCGCGACTATCTCTGGACCACCTACGCCAACGATCCACGCGCCCGCATCAATGTCGGCATTCGCCGGCGCCTCGCGCCGCTGATGGACAACGACCGCCGCAAGATCGAGCTGATGAACTCGCTGCTGCTGTCGTTCCCCGGCACGCCGATCATCTATTACGGCGACGAGATCGGCATGGGCGACAACATCTATCTCGGCGACCGCAACGGCGTGCGCACCCCGATGCAGTGGAGCCCCGACCGCAACGGCGGCTTCTCGCGCTGCGATCCGGCCCGCCTGTACGCGCCGCTGATCATGGACCCCGTCTACGGCTATGAGGCCGTGAACGTGGAGGCGCAGTCGCGCAGCCTGTCGTCCCTGCTCAGCGCCACCAAGCGGCTGATCTCGGTGCGGAAGTCGACGCTGGCCTTCGGCCGCGGCACCATGACGTTCATCCGTCCCGTCAATCGCGCCGTGCTCGCCTACGTCCGGCAATACCGCGACGAGGTGATCCTCTGCGTCGCCAATCTGTCGCGAGCCGCGCAGGCGACCGAGCTCGATCTGTCGCCGTGGAAGGACCGCATTCCGCAGGAGATGCTGGGCCGCACCCGCTTCCCAGCGATCGGCGAACTGCCGTACATGATCACCCTGGGGCCTTACGGGTTCTATTGGTTCCAGCTTCAGGAGCGCGACAAGTCCGAGCCGGTGACGCCGCGCGCGGTGCCGGAGTTCGAGACGCTCGTGGTGCCGGTGAACTCGAACTGGGTTTCTCTCGCCCGCGAGCGCGGCGTGTTCGAGCGCGACGTGCTGCCGGGATTCTTGTCGCGAACGAGGTGGTATCCCGAGCACAACCCCAAGCACATCAAGACCGCGCTGACCTCGGCGGTGCCGTTCTGCGACATCGGCGATAACCGGCCGTGGATCGCGTTCTTCGAGAGCGGGCAGGCGGACGCGGCCACCCGCTACGTGCTGCCGCTGCAGATCGAGTGGGTACGCTTCGACCGCGAACGTTTCAATCCGAGGGCGCTGGCCGCCGTGCGCCAGGGCGCGCGCGAAGGCACGCTGCTCGACGTCGCGACCGACCAGATCTTCATCGGCCTGTTACTGCGCAACCTGTCGCAGAATCTGGTGGTGGAAGAGAACAACCTGCGGCTGGAGTTCAAGCCGACCAGCCGCTTCGCCGATTACACGATCAAGGAGCCGGAACGGGTCCGCGCGATCGAGCAGTCCAACAGCACTGCGCTGGTCGACAACCAGTATGTCGCCAAGATCTACCGCCGGCTCGAAAGCGGCATCAGCCCGGAGATCGAGATCGGACACTATCTCACCGAGGTCGCGCGCTTCGCCAACACGCCGGCGCTGCTCGGCAGCGTCGAGCTTGTCGAAGGCAACCAGCGCAGCGCACTCGGCGTGCTGCATGCTTATGTCGAGAACCAGGGCGACGGTTGGACCGTGAGCACGGGCTACCTCGATCGCTATATCGACGAGCAACGGGTAATGCCGGCGGGCGAGACGCTCCGCGAGACGCAGGAGCAGGCTCCCTATCTGCATTTCGTCGCGCAGATTGGCCGGAGGCTCGCCGAGTTGCACGTCGCTCTGGCAGCGGCAGATGCAGATGATCTTGCCCCGGAGCCGATTGGCTCCGCCCAGATCAAGGCCTGGGTGTCCGACCTGAGGGCGCGTGCCGAGCGGGTTCTCGAGCGGCTGGCCGACAGCCGCGACGGGCTTCGGGAGATGGACCGCCCCCTGATCGACCGGCTCATCGCGGCACGCGCGGGCCTATTCGACGGCCTGAATGCACTCTTGCCATCCGACATCGCCGGGTTGAACATCCGTCATCATGGCGACTTCCGGCTCGGGCAGACTTTGATCGTGAAGGACGATATCTTCATCATCGATTTCGACGGCGATCCGCGCCGACCGCTGGCGAGCAAGCGGCGCAAGCTGCCCGCCGCGCGCGACGTCGCCGGCATGATCCACTCGATTGACCTTTCCGTGAACGCAGCACTGAGCCGCGCGCTCACCGGCGCCTCCGACGAGCAGGACCGGCTCGCGGCTGCGCTCGATGAATGGCGCGGGCGCGCCACCGCGACCTTCCTGTCCGCCTATCGCGAAGCCATGACCGATCGAAGAGTATGGCCGGAAGACCGGCAATCCGCGGATGCCCTGTTACGATTCTTCCTGCTTGATCAAGCGTTCGACGAAGTCGAGTACGAGCTGTCCCATCGGCCTGAGGGGCTCCATGCGCCGCTGACCGGACTGCTTCGCATTTTATCCAGTGCCGAGAGCGAAGCCCATGCCTAAACTGCCTGCCGAGGCCTATGCGATCATCGAGGGCCGCCACTCCGATCCCTTCCACTATCTCGGGCTGCACCCGGAGGACGGCAGGAGCGTGGTGCGCGCATTTCTGCCCGAGGCCACCAATGTCGAAGCGGTCGGCGAACATGGCGAGGTTGCACCGCTGGACCGTGTCCACGATTCCGGGCTGTTCATCGGCGCCCTGCCAAACGGCTCCAAGCACTACCAACTCCGCGCAAGGTTCGGCGACAACGTCGTCGAGTTCGAGGATGCCTACCGTTTTCCCCCGATCCTGACCGACTTCGACCTCTACCTGCTCGGCGAAGGTACCCATCAGCGCATCTATGACAAGCTCGGCGCCCATCCGATGCGGCTCGAGGGCGTCGACGGCATCGGGTTCGTCGTGCTGGCGCCGAATGCGCGGCGCGTGTCGGTGGTTGGCGATTTCAACTTCTGGGACGGGCGGCGTCATCCGATGCGGGTGCGCGGCAACGGTTATTGGGAGTTGTTCATCCCGCATGCGAAGACGGGCGATCACTACAAGTTCGAGATCATCGGCCCGCACGGCCACCTGCTGCCGTTGAAATCCGATCCGATGGCCTTTGCGAGCGAGGTACGGCCGAAGACGGCTTCCATCGTGTTCGACGAAGCGCACCTGCCTCGGCCGCGCCCGGCGCCTGACGGGATCAATTCATTGTCGGCGCCGATGTCGATCTACGAGGTCCATCTCGGCTCTTGGCGACGCACGAACGACAATGAATGGCTGACCTACCGCGAGCTGGCCGAGCAACTGCCGGCCTACGCCCGCGACATGGGCTTCACTCATCTCGAATTCCTGCCCGTCAGCGAGCATCCATTCGACGGCTCGTGGGGCTACCAGCCGACCGGACTCTATGCGCCGACCAGCCGCTTCGGCACGCCCGACGACTTCGCGGCGCTGGTCGACGCCTGCCATCGCGAAGGCATCGGCGTGCTGCTCGACTGGGTGCCGGGCCATTTCCCGGACGATCCGCACGGGCTCGGCCATTTCGACGGCACCTCGCTTTATGAGCATGCCAACCCGCTCCAGGGCCGCCACCTCGACTGGGGCACGCTGATCTACAATTACGGGCGCACCGAGGTGACGAACTTCCTGGTGTCGAACGCCCTGTTCTGGCTGGAGCGCTATGCGATCGACGGCCTGCGCGTCGATGCGGTGGCGTCCATGCTCTATCTCGACTACAGCCGCCCCCCGGGCGCATGGGTTCCCAACCAGTATGGCGGCCGGGAGAACATCGAGGCCATCAACTTCCTGCGGCGCTTCAACACGGAAGTGTTCGCACGCTTCCCGCAGGCAACGACCGCAGCTGAAGAGTCAACCGCCTGGCCGCAGGTCTCGCGCCCGGTCGAATTCGGCGGGCTCGGGTTCGGCTACAAGTGGAACATGGGGTGGATGCACGACACGCTGAGCTACATCAGCAAGGACCCGATCTACCGCAAGCACCACCACGGCGAGATCCTCTTCGGCCTGCACTACGCGTTCTCGGAAAACTTCATCCTGCCGCTGTCGCATGACGAGGTCGTGCACGGCAAGCGCTCGATCCTCGGCCGCATGCCCGGCGACGAGTGGCAGCGCTTCGCGAATTTGCGCGCCTATTACAGCTTCATGTTCGGTCATCCCGGCAAGAAGCTGCTGTTCATGGGCGCGGAAATTGCGCAGAGCCGGGAGTGGAATCACGACCAGTCGCTCGATTGGCACCTGCTGGAATACAAGTACCATGCGGGCATCCAGGCGTTGATCCGCGATCTCAACCGGCTGTATCGCGCTGTACCCGCGCTGCACCAGATGGATTGCGACCAGGCCGGGTTCGAATGGCTGATCACGGACGACGCCAGCCGCAACGTGTTCGCCTGGCTGCGCAAGGGATTCGACGAGCACGCGCGCTGCCTCGTGATCCTCAACTTCTCGCCGAACGTCTACCAGAATTATCGCGTGCGCGTGCCCTTCGGCGGAAAATGGAAGGAAGTGCTCAACTCGGATTCTGCCCATTATGGCGGCAGCAACGTCGGGAATATCGGCGAGGTTCACGCCGAAGGCGGTGAGCTTCGCCTCACCATCCCGCCGCTCGCTGCGATCTTCCTCGTTCCGGAAGGCTGAGTGATGCGCCTGACCGCTGGATCGCCCGCACGCCTCGGCGCAAGCTGGGACGGACGCGGCACCAATTTCGCGCTGTTCTCCGCGAACGCGCAGAAGGTCGAGCTCTGCCTGTTCGACTCACAAGGCCGCCGCGAACTCGAGCGCATCGAATTGCCGGAGAAGACCGAGGACGTCTGGCACGGCTATCTCAACGATGTCTCGCCCGGCCAGCTCTATGGCTATCGCGTGCACGGCCCCTACGAACCCGAGCACGGCCATCGTTTCAACGCCAACAAGCTGCTGCTCGACCCCTATGCCAAGCGCCTAGCCGGGCGCCTGGTCTGGAGCGATGCGCACTTCGCCTACCGCACCGGAAGCCCGCGCGAGGACCTGTCTTTCGACCGGCGCGACAATGCGCGCGGCATGCCGAAGGCCGTCGTCGTCGACGAGACCTTCAACTGGGGCCGGCGCGAGATCCGTCCCAACATTCCCTGGGAAGACACCGTCATCTACGAGGCCCACGTCAAGGGCCTGACGCAGAAGCGGGACGACGTGCCGCCAAACTTGCGCGGGACCTATGGCGGCCTGTCCTCGCCGGCGATGATCGAGCACCTGAAGAGGCTCGGCGTTACCACGGTCGAACTGCTGCCGGTCCACAGCTTCGTCGACGACCGCATCCTCGTGGAGAAGAAGCTCGCCAATTATTGGGGCTACAACACGCTGTCCTTCTTCGCGCCGGAACCGCGCTACGCCCAGGACAACGCGCTCGATTCCTTCCGCACCACGGTGGCGCGGCTGCACGATGCCGGCATCGAGGTGATGCTCGACGTGGTCTACAACCACACCGCTGAGGGCAATCACCTCGGCCCAACGCTGTGCTATCGCGGCATCGACAATGCCTCCTATTACTGGCTGAGCCGCGAGAACCCGCGCTACTACGACGACTTCACCGGCTGCGGCTCGTCGGTGAACCTCACTCATCCGCGCGTGCTGCAGATGGTAATGGATTCCTTGCGCTACTGGGTCGAAGTCTGCCATGTCGACGGCTTCCGTTTCGACCTCGCCACCACGCTCGCGCGTGGGCCGAACGGTTATGACCGCGGCAGCTCGTTCCTGACCGCGATCCGGCAGGACCCGGTCCTGGCGACCGTCAAGCTCGTCGCCGAGCCGTGGGACCTTGGCTTGGGCGGCTACCAGGTCGGCGCCTTCCCATCGCAATGGTCGGAATGGAACGACCGCTATCGCAGCGCCATGCGTCGCTACTGGAGCGGCGAAGGCAGCCTGATCGGCGATATCTCCAGCCGCATGACGGCGTCGTCAGATCTGTTCAACCACGACGGACGGCGGCCGCGCGCCAGTATCAACCACATCACGGTGCACGACGGCTTCACGCTCGCCGACCTCTTCAGCTACAACGAGAAGCACAACGAGGCCAATGGCGAGGACAATCGCGACGGCTCCAACGACAACCACAGCAACAATTGCGGTGTCGAGGGCCCGACCGACGATCCGAACATCATCAGCCTGCGCCGCCAGCTGCGCAAGAACGTGCTGGCCTGCCTGATGCTGGCGCAGGGCGTTCCGCTGATCCTCGCCGGCGACGAAGTCGGCAATTCGCAGTCCGGCAACAACAACGCCTATTGCCAGGACAACGAAGTCGGCTGGGTCGGCTGGGACAATCTCGGCAAGGATGGCGACGACATGGTCGATTTCGTCGCCCATCTCGCCGACATCCGCCGGCGGTTCTCGCAGCTGCGCAGCCATCGCTGGCTCGATGGCCGGCCCAAGGACGGCGTCTCCTACGGTGCGCTGTGGTTGACGCCCGCCGGGGACGAGATGACCGAGAGCGACTGGAATTTCCCGGAAGGGCGGTTCCTGTCCTATGTGATGGGTCCGATGGAACCGGGCAGTGCCGCGATCTTTATCGTTTTGAACGCCGCCCCGGAAGAGATCGCATTCAAACTGCCCAAAATGACCGAGTACAGGAGCTGGCAGCAGATTCTCAACACGACCGCTGCCAAGCTGAACACGATCGACTTCCTGCCCGGGAGCGACAGCAAGGCGCCGCCGCGCTCCGTGCTCGCCTTCGCGGGTGCACCATGAGGCCATCCTTCGGGGCGAGGCCGACGAAAGAAGGCGTGTCGTTCCGGCTGTGGGCGCCCGGAGCGCGCCGTGTCGACCTCCTGCTCGAGCGAAGGCATGCGATGCAGCGCCGGCAGGATGGCTGGTACGTCGCCGACATCGCCGGGCTCGCCGCCGGCAGTCGCTACCAGTTCAGGATCGACGACGAGATCGATGTGCCCGATCCCGCTTCGGCCTTCCAGCCGGAGGACGTGTTCGGCCCGAGCGAGGTGATAGATCACGATGTCTTCGCATGGCGGGCGCGGGAATGGCGCGGCCGTCCCTGGGAAGAGACGGTGCTGATCGAGACCCACGTCGGCACCTTCACCCAGGAAGGCACCTATCGCGCGATGATGGACAAGCTCGATCATCTCGCAGCGACAGGCATTACGGCGCTGGAATTGATGCCGCTGGCGGATTTCGCAGGACGCCGTGGCTGGGGCTATGACGGCGTGCTGTGGTATGCGCCCGACAGCGCCTATGGCCGGCCCGAAGACCTGAAGACGCTGATCGACGAAGCGCATTTGCGCGGGCTGATGGTGTTTCTCGACGTGGTCTACAATCATTTTGGACCTGAGGGGAATTACCTCGGCCGCTATGCGCCTGCCTTCTTCACCGAGGCGCACACGCCGTGGGGCAGCGCGATCGACTATCGCGTGCCGCAGGCGCGCGCCTTTGCCGTCGAGAACGCATTGTCCTGGCTCACCGACTACCGCTTCGACGGCCTGAGGTTGGATGCCGCCAATCACATCCTGGCAATCCCCGGCGAGCAGTCCATGCTGCAGGACCTCAGCGTCGCCGCCGGCGAGCTCGCCAAGGCGACCGGGCGCCACATCCATCTCGTGCTGGAGAACGGCGACAACCGCGCGAGCCTGCTCGATGCCGCGCAGGAGCCGCCGAACGGCAAGTACCGTGGACAGTGGAACGACGACTATCATCACGTCTGGCACGTCATGCTTACGGGCGAGCATGCCGGCTATTATGGCGACTACCAGACGCCACGCATGGACCTCGCGCGCGCACTCGCCTCCGGCTTCGTCTACCAGGGCGAGATTTCGGAATTCTGGGGCAAGAAGCCGCGCGGCGAGCCGAGCGGCACGCTGCCCCCGGCGACCTTCGTCAACTTCCTGCAGAACCACGACCAGATCGGCAACCGTCCGCTTGGCGAGCGGCTGGAGAGCCTGGCACCGCCACAACAGATCGAGGCCGCGCTCGCGGTAACGCTGCTCGCACCGATGGTGCCGATGCTGTTTCAGGGGGAGGAATGGGGCTCCAAGGTGCCCTTCCCGTTCTTCTGCGATTTCCAGGGCGGATTGGCGGATGCCGTGCGCAGGGGCCGCAGGCAGGAATATGCCTGGGCTTACGACAAGTACGGCGACGACGTGCCTGATCCGCTCGACCCGGCCACGCTGCAATCGGCCGTGCTCGACTGGACCGGCCACACGCCGGAGCAAAACGCGCGGCTCGCCCTGGTGCGGGAGCTGCTCGCACTGCGTCGCAAGGCGATCATGCCGCGGCTGAACGGCGCAAGCTTCGGCGGCGCAGAGGCGGCGGACAACGGCTTGCTCACGGCGCATTGGCTGATGGGCGACGGCGCGGCTCTGCGCTTGACTGCGAATCTCTCGAACAAGGACATCGCGCATTCCAGCGATAGTGCTGGTACGCCGCTCTGGGGCGGCGCGACCGGCGACCGGCTTCCGCCCTGGTCGGTGGTCTGGCAGCTCGGAGCTTGATGATGCCTTCCGCCGTTCCTCTCGCGACCTACCGGCTTCAGCTCACCGCGGATTTCGACTTTGACAAGGCTGCCGCGGTCGTGCCCTATCTCAAGGCGCTGGGGATCACGCATCTCTATGCCTCGCCGGTGATGAAGGCCCGCAAGGGATCGACCCACGGCTATGACACGGTCGATCATGGCCAGTTGAATCCCGAGCTCGGCGGCGATGCTGGCTTCGCGCGCCTGAGCGAGACGCTCAAGGCACATGATCTCGGGCTTATCATCGATTTCGTGCCCAACCATGTCGGCGTGCATTTTGCCGACAATCCCTGGTGGCTCGACGTGCTGGAATGGGGCCAGGCCTCGCCGCACGCCGTCTCCTTCGACATCGACTGGGATCAACTGGCCTACCGCGCACGAGGCGGCGTGCTGCTGCCCATCCTCGGCTCGTCCTATGGCGAAGCGCTGGAGCGCGGCGACATCGAGCTGCGCTACGCCCCGGAGGAAGGAAGCTTCTCCGCCTGGTATTTCGAGCATCGCCTGCCCATCGCTCCCGAGCGCTATGGCGAGGTGTTGCGGATGATCGTCAAGGAGGCGGACGCGGCGGAAACGCAGCCGGGCGAGCGCCTGCTCGCGCTCGCTGCGCGCTACACCGGATTGCGCCGGCCCAATCGCAAGGAAGCTCCCGCCTTCAAGGCCGAGCTCAAGGAGATCGCGGGCGCCGCCGATATCATCGCGCGAGGCCTTGCCGCCTACGGGGCCGGCAAGGACCGCACGGCCCAGACGCTCGCGCTGCATCACCTGCTCGAGCGCCAGCACTACAAGCTCGGGCACTGGCGGCTTGCCTCAAGCGACATCAATTATCGCCGCTTCTTCGATGTCAACGGACTCGCAGGCCTACGCGTCGAGGATCCCGGTACGTTCGCTGCCACCCACCGGCTGGTGAAGCAGCTCGTTGCAGAGGGCAAGCTGCACGGCATCCGGCTCGACCACATCGACGGCCTGCGTGATCCCGCGCAATATTGCCAGCGGCTGCGCCGGCTCGTGCGCGATGCTCAAGGCAACACAAAGCCCTTCTATACCGTGATCGAGAAAATCCTGTGCGAGCACGAGCGCCTGCCACAGTTCGCCGGGGTCCAGGGCACCACCGGCTATGAGTGGATGAACGTCGTCACCCACGTGCTGATCGATCCGAAAGGACTGGAAGCGCTGGACGAGACCTGGCGGCAGATCAGCAACCGGCCGCCGCAGCTTGCACCTTACGTCAAGGAGGCGAAGCGGCGGGTGCTGGAGACGCTGCTTGCCAGCGAGTTCACCGTGCTGACGGGCCTGCTCGCACGCATTGCCAACGGACATTATTCGACACGGGACTTTTCAGCCGACAGCCTGCGTCAGGCGCTCGAGCTCTATGTGCTGCATTTCCCGGTCTATCGCACCTACCTGACACACAGCGGCCCGACTGCCCCCGACCGCAAGCTGATCGAAGACACCATCGAGCGCGCCCGCCGAGAGTGGTTTGCCGCCGACGAAGGCATCTTCGATTTCCTGCGCGATGCCCTCACCATGGACCTGCTGAAGCCCGGCCGTCCCCCGCACAGTGCCCCGCGCGTGCGCCGCTTCGCACTGAAGGTGCAGCAATTCACCGGGCCGATGATGGCGAAGTCGCTGGAGGACACCGCGTTCTATCAGTTTCACCGGCTGCTCGCGCTGAACGAGGTCGGCGGCGATCCTGCGAGCACAGGCCTCACCATTCCCGCCTTCCACCAGGCCATGCAAGCCCGCGCCAAGGAATGGCCGCTAGGCATGACGGCGACCGCCACCCACGACACCAAGCGCGGCGAGGATGCCCGCACGCGCATCGCGGCGCTCAGCGAGATTCCGGGCGAATGGACCAGCGCGGTGGCGCGCTGGAAGGTGCTGAACGCGGCGCATCTCACAACGTACGGCAATTTCCGCGCGCCCTCGGCGACGTTCGAATACATGCTCTATCAAACCCTGCTCGGCGCCTTGCCGCTCGGGGAGGAAGTCGATGCCGCCTTCGTCGAGCGCATCCAGGCCTATGCGCTGAAGGCCGCGCGCGAGGGCAAGGAGGAGACGAGCTGGCTCAACCCGCATGAAGCTTATGAGAACGGCATCCGCGACTTCATCGGCAAGATCCTCGATCCTGCCCAGTCCGCAGAATTCCTCGAAGCATTGCAGAGGCTGGCCCGCCGGGTCGCACTGCTTGGCACGCTGAACTCGCTTAGCCAGCTCACGCTCAAGGCGACTCTGCCGGGCGTGCCCGACTTCTATCAGGGTACCGAATTCTGGGACCTGTCGCTGGTCGATCCCGACAACCGCCGCCCGGTCGACTTCGCCGCCCGCCATGCGGCACTGAAATCATTGGAAGCTCCGGACTGGAACGCGCTAAGCAAGAGCTCGCCGGACGGCCGGCTGAAGCTGGCCTGGACGCGCCATCTTCTCGCGCTGCGCAACCGCCTTCCCGATATCTTCGTCGGGGGAAGCTATCGGCCGCTCGAAGTGCGCGGCGCGCACGCCAACCACGTCATTGCCTTCGCCCGCGGCCATGGACGTGCGGCAGCCATCGTCGTGGTCGGGCGTCATTTTGCGCCGTTCACGCAAGGAGGCCGGGAGTGGCCTTCACTCGAAGGTCTCGATGCGACTCTCGATATCAGCGGCTATGCCGCGCCAGGTCTCGCAGGCAACGAGCTGCCGCTCGCCCCAGCCCTTCGCGATCTTCCCGTGGCCGTGATCGAGGCGCGCAGCACGAGTGCAGCGAAGCCGACACGGCAGCGCGCGCACCCCTGAGGTTACTTGCCCCCGTCCTTGGTGAGCAGCAACTGGCCGCGCTTCTTGATCGTGGCCTGCGCCATCTCGGCGAAGCGCTGCAACAGCCAGGGCAGCACCACCTCGACCCGGACCTGATCGTCGCCGACGTCGACCTGCCCGCTCGCGATCTGGCCCAGCGCACGGATGCGGAAATTCATGCTGTCGCCGCTCCAGCGCTCCTCCTCGACCTGCATCACAGGAATGCTCGCAGCGGCGCGGCCGAGCCCGGTCTTGAGCCGGCGCGCAGCCTCCTCGCGGCCGAGACGATGCGGAATGGAGACGATAAGTGGTGCTGACATGACCCCGCCTCTCGTAGCTGCCTTCACATAGTCATGTCGGGTTGACCAGCAAAGGTTCCATGCAAGTTGATGATCCGGCCGTGTTTCAACGGCGGAACTATACAATCTGCGGCAAGTTGCCCCCGCATAACGGGACAGGTTGCAACGACCCTTTTTACCAAGGGCTGGAGGAGATTTGCATGTCTATCGGCACGATCATTCTGATCATTCTGATCATCGCCCTGCTCGGCGGCTTCAGCGGCATCGGCGGCGGGCCGTTCTACGGCACCGGTTATTACGGCGGCGGCGGCCTCGGGCTCGTCATCGTCATCCTCCTGATCCTGATCCTGATGGGACGGATCTAGTCAGAGACGGCAATCCGGGCGCGCGCAAGCGCGAACCCGGCTTTTCGTCTCACAAGCTCCGGATTCCGGGCCTGCGCTCCGCGCAGCCCGGAATGACTTTTTTGGAAGCTCCTATTTCACCTTGCCGGCCAGCTTCTTGATCGCCGCCTTGATCGACGTCGCCGCGTCGTCATAACCTTCCCATGCCTTCGATCGCGCCAGCAGACCAGGCACTGTGCGCAGCGTATAGCGCTTAGGGTCGAGATCGCTCTTCACTTGCGCCCAGGTGACCGGCATCGAGACCGTCGCCCCCGCGCGCGCACGCGGCGACAGCGGGGCCACCGCCGTCGACATGCGATCGTTGCGCAGGTAATCCAGGAAGATCTTTCCCTTGCGCAGCTTCTTCGACATGTTGAGCAGATAGCGTTCCGGATCGTCGTCGGCCATCCACTGGCAGACGCCTTGTGCAAACGCCTTGGCCTCTTTCCAACTCACCTTGTCGCGTGCGCCGTAACGCAGAGGCACCACGACGTGGAGGCCCTTGCCGCCTGTGGTCTTGCAGAAGCTGTCCATGCCGATATCGCTTAATCGCTGCCGCATCTCCTTGGCGGCCTCGACGACGTCGGCGAACTCGACGTCCGGTGCCGGATCGAGATCGAACACCAGCCGGCCGGGCGTATCGTAGGCGTAAGGTGCGCAATTCCAAGGATGCAGCTCGACCCCGCCGATCTGCGCCACGGCGGCAAGCCCTTCGATTCGGTCGATCTGCAAGTATGGTTTGCGATCGCCGGAGACTCGCGCGAGTTCGAGAAGGTTCGACGTGCCCTGCATGGCGTGGCGTTGGAAGAAGCATTCGCCCTTGATGCCATCAGGCGCTCGGATCAGCGAGCACGGCCGGCCCTTGAGGTGCACGATCATCCATTCGCCGACGGCTTCGAGATAGCGGGCAAGATCCAGCTTGGTGACGGGAGTGCCGTCACCATCATCTGGCCAGAGCGGCTTGTCCGGCTTCGAGATGATGACGCCCATGACCTCGGCATTCGGGGCGGCCTGCTTCGGCTGCCGGCCTGTTCTCGCGCGCGCCGGCTTCTTGGCCCGGGGCTCGGCCAACTCGGTATCGACAGGCGTCTCGGCCTCGACCTCCTCGGCCGGCTTGTCCTGCCGCAGTCCCTTGAACGCGGCCTGGCGAATATTGCCGTCGGCGGTGAAGCCGGCGAATTCGATCTCCGCGACCAGCTCCGGCTTCAGCCAGTGCACCTCGCGCGTCTTCTTCGGCGCATTCTTGCCGCCGAACGGGCTTTCCTTGGCTTCCATCGCCTTCAGGGCAGGCATGATGCGCTTGACCTTGTCCGCACCGAAGCCGGTGCCGACCATGCCGACGAAGGCGAGATGATCGCCGCGCTGAACGCCCGCCATCAGCGAGCGGAATTTGCCGTTGGTGGTCTTGTAGCCGCCGATCACCACCTCGTGGCCGGCGCGACATTTCGACTTGACCCAGCTCTCGGTGCGGCCCGAGCGATACGGCGCGTTCAGCTTCTTGGACACCACGCCTTCGAGCTCGAGCTTGCAGGCCGATCGCAGCACGGCATCGCCTCCGCTCTCGAAATGCTCGACATAGCGGATCTGGCCCAATTTCCGCTTGCGTGACTCAAGCAGCTCCTTGAGCCGCACCTTGCGTTCGCCGAGCGGAAGACGACGGTAATCCTCGCCCTCGGCGAACAGGAGGTCGAACGCAAAGAAGATCAGCTCGTCGGTCTTGCCATCGGACAGCGCAGCCTGAAGCGAGGAGAAGTTCGGCGCGCCGTTATGATCAAGCGCGACGATCTCGCCGTCGATCATCAGGTCCGGCAGCGTGGATGCTTCCTTGGCAATGGAGCCGAACTTGGCGGTCCAGTCGAGGCCCTTGCGTGTCTTCAGGGTCGCCTCGCCGTCCTCGACCCGAAGCTGCACCCGGTATCCGTCGAACTTGATCTCATGGCACCAGCCCTCGTCGGCCGGCGGCCGCTCGACCAGCGTGCAGAGCTGCGGCGCAACGAAGTCCGGCATCGCAGAGACCTTTTTGGCCTTGGTCGCGGTCGTGGCGCTCGTCTTGGCCGTCTTGCCGCGTTTCAACGCGGTGCGCGGCGCCGGCTTCACCGTGCGCCCTTTCGTCTCCTCGGCACGGTTGGACTGCCAGACCGCGTCGGCCTTGCCCTTAGTGCCCTTCGCCAGCATGAACGGCTTCGGCGCGCGGCCCCTCCCCTCCGCAATCTGCTCCATGGCGCGGCCGGAGGCGACCGACTTGTCCTGTTCGAGAATGTCGTTGTCGGCGCCTTCGCGGGCGTATCCGTCGCGATGCTTGATCAGGAGCCAGTTGGTGCGCTTCTCGCCGCCCCGGTTGCGCATGCGCACCAGCACCCAGCTTCCATGCAGCTTCTCGCCGTGCAAGGTGAACTTCAGATCGCCCTTCTTGAAGCCGGCTTCGGGATCGTCCGCTTCCCAGGTGCCGCGATCCCACAGCATCACCGTGCCGCCGCCATATTGCCCTTCCGGAATCGTGCCTTCGAAATCGCCATAATCGAGCGGATGATCCTCGACCTCGACTGCAAGGCGCTTGTCGTGCGGATCGAGCGATGGCCCCTTCGTCACGGCCCAGGACTTGAAGACCCCGTCGAACTCGAGCCTGAGATCGTAGTGCAGCCGGGTCGCATCGTGCTTCTGGATCACGAAGCGCCGCTGCTTCGAGGGCGCCACCGCGGTCTTGCCCGACGGCTCGGGCGTCTTCTCGAAATCACGTTTCTGCCGGTAAGTGGAGAGTTTCTGCAGCACGACCTGTCCCGCTTCTCTTTCGGGGTTCAAGCCTATCACGGCCAGACTCCCGCCCGGAACCAAAACCCTGTGGGACGGTTGGGGTTCCAAAACGCCTTGAAAACGCTGGAGAATGGAATGGCCCCGCGCGCCTATTGGAAGGGAACGTTGAAGCTGTCGCTGGTCAGCTGCCCCGTCGTGCTCTATCCCGCGACCACGGCGGCGGAGAAGACGCGGTTTCACCTGATCAACCGCGAGACGGGCAACCGGCTCAAGCAGCAGATGATCGATTCCGAGACCGGCGACATCGTCGAGAGCGACCAGAAGGGCCGCGGCTACGAGCTCCGCAAGGGCAAGTATGTCGAGATCGAGCCGGAAGAACTCGAGGCGGTCCAGATCGAGAGCAATCACACCATCGACATCGAGAGCTTTGTGCCGAGCGAGGAGGTCGATCAGCGCTTCCTCAACCATCCCTACTACATCGCTCCCGACGGCAAGGCCGCGGTCGATGCCTTCGCCGTCATCCGCGACGCCATGAAAGACCAGGATCGCGTGGCGCTTGCGAAGATCGTGTTGACCAACCGCGAGCACGTCATGGCGATCGAGCCGCGCGGCAAGGGCCTGCTCGGCACCACGCTGCGCTTCCCTTACGAGCTGCGCGACGAGGACCAGTTCTTCGATGACATCAAGAGCCCGAAGATAACCAAGGACATGGTCGAACTGGCCGGTCACATCCTGCAATCCAAGGCGGCGCATTTCGACCCCAGCAAATTCAAGGACGAGTACGAGAATGCGCTGAAGGCACTGGTGAAGCGCAAGGCCAGCGGCAAGACGATCGAGCTGCCGGAGCCCGAGGAGCGACCGAGCAATGTCATCAACCTGATGGACGCGCTGAAGCAGAGCCTGAAAGGACGCGGCGGAGGGAAGAAGGCGGCGAAGTCGCATGCACGCCGGGCGACCGGGCGCCGGAAAACTGCGAAGAAGGCGCACCGGTCTACGGCGCGGCATCGCAAGGCGGGTTAGACCAGCAGGCTCGCCGTCATTCCGGGGCGATGCGAAGCGTCGAGCCCGGAATCCATGCCGAGCGCGACGGGCGGAGAAATGGATTCCGGGCTCGCGCTGACGCGCGCCACGCCGCGGAATGACAGCGGGACTCAATCCCCCGCCTTCAGCCGGTACCCGATCCCCGTCTCGGTCAGCACGTATTGCGGCCTCTCCGGATCGGCCTCGATCTTCTGGCGCAGCTGGCGGACATAGACGCGCAAGTACTGCGCGTCCGTCAGCTCGTCCCAGAGCTCCCTGAGCAGGAAGCGGTGGGTGAGCACCTTGCCGGCATGCTGCACCAGCACGCGCAACAGGTCGTATTCCTTCGGCGAGAGCTTCACGTCGCGATCCCCGACCTTGACGATACGGCGGACGAGATCGACCGACAGATCGCCGGCGCGAAACACCGGGCGCTCGCCCTTGACCTGAAGTTGATGGCGCAGCGCAGCGCGCAGGCGCGCCAGCAGCTCCTCCATGCCGAACGGCTTGGTGAGATAGTCGTCTGCGCCGAGATCGAGCGCCTGGACCTTCCCGGCTTCGTCGCCGCGGCTCGACAGCACCACGATCGGTACGCCTTCGTTGCGGGTGCGGATGGTGCGAAGCAGCTCATGTCCCTGAACGTCGGGCAGGCCGAGATCGAGGATGATCAGTGCCGGCTCTTCGGCCAGCTTCTCCAGCGCGGCCTTGCCGTTCGACGCCTCGAGGATCTCGTATCCTTGCGTCGTCAGCCCCATCCGCAGCAATTTGCGGATCGGCGGCTCGTCGTCGATGACCAGGACCTTGATCGGAGCAGCGCTCATGCGGCGGTATCCAATGCGTGGCTTTCTGCTGGAACGGGCAGGCGAATGGTGAGGACCGCGCCGCTCCTCCCGCTGCGATTGGCCGCGGAGATCGTCCCGCCCATCGCCTCGACGAAGCCGCGGGAGATGGCGAGTCCGAGCCCGGTGCCGGGGCGGACGTGATCGCCCTTCTGCACGCGGTAGAACTTGTCGAACACGTTCTCGAGTTCGTCAGGCGGAATGCCGGCTCCCTCGTCGGCGATCTCGAGCACGACATGGGCGCGGTCGCGCCGGCCGCGGATCGAAATCGTGGTCTCGGGCGGCGAATATTTGGCGGCATTGTCGAGCAGATTGAACAGCACCTGCTCGAACAGCACGGCATCGAGCTGGAGCATCGGCAGATCGGCGGCCAGCGCCAGCTCGACCTTGTGGCGGTTGAGAATCTTGCTGGCGCGCCGCAGCGCACTGCCGACGATCTCGCTGAGATCGTGCAGCGCCGCGTTGGGCACGATTGCGCCGGATTCGAGCTTGGTCATGTCCAGCAGATTGGCGATGAAACGGTTGAGCCGCTCGGATTCGTCGATCACGGTGGCGAGCAGGTCGCGCTTCTCGGTGTCGGAGAGCGCGCCGGCGAGATCGCGCATGGTGGAGGCCGCGCCCAGCACCGAGGCGAGCGGCGTCTTCAGGTCGTGCGAGATCGAGGTCAACAGTGCCGACCGCAGCCGCTCGGATTCCACGGTGCGCTTGACGCGATCCATGTCCTCGACCAGCAGCACGCGCTCGATCGCGAGAGCGCCCTGATCGACCAGCGCATCGAGCAGCCGGCGCTGGTCCGGCGTCAGCAGCGGGCCGCTGCGGTCGTCGTCGATGCCGGTCACCCCGATCGGGCCGCGCCCGGTGCGCATCGGCAGGAACAGCCGTCTTGCGCCCGGCAGCGTGTCCGAGCCCCGACCGGCGGGGCGATCGTTGCTCCAGGCCCAGTTGGCCGCGGCGAGATCGGCCTGATCGAGCTCGTCTTCGGGCGGATAGCCTGATTTCACCGTGAGCAGGCCTTCGTCCGGCAGCAGCAGGACCACGCGGACCTTCAGCATCAACGCGATCTGGTAGGCGGTTGCCCACAGCACGTCGTCGAGCGTGGCCGTGCCGGCGAGCTTGCGGCTGAAGGCATGGAGCTGCTCGGTCATCCGGATCCGGCCGATCGCGGTATCGGCCTGGATGCGCACGCGCGCGGCGACGTTGGAGACGATTATCGCCACGCCCAGGAACAGCAGGAAGGCGGCGACATTGGTCGGGTCGGTGATCGTGAAGGTGTAGAGCGGCGGCAGGAAAAAGAAATTGTAGGACAGCGAGGCGGCGACCGTCGCAAGCAGCGAAGGCCACAGCCCGTAGCGGACCGCAACCGTGACCACAGCCGTCAGCAGCACGAGGTCGACGTTCTCGATGCCGAAGCGCGGCTGGAGCAGTTTCGCTGCGCCGAGACCGATCAGCACGATGCCGAGCGCCTTCAGGTAAGGCAGCGGATCGAAGGGCTCCGATCGTGCAGCGGTCTGCACCTCCGTCTTGGGCGGCGCTTCGCCCGGCAGTTCGTCGCCCGCGATGACATGGACCGTGATGTTGCCGGCACGGCGCACCAAATCGTGCACCACGGAGCCGCGAGTCATCTCGAACCAGCGCGAGCGGCTCGACTTGCCGATCACGATCTGGGTGACGTTGTTGCCTTGCGCGAAACTGACGACGTCGTCGGCGATGCGGCGCCCGACCGCGGGAATCGTCAGCGCTTCGCCACCGAGCGATTCCGCGAGGCGCAGCGTATCGGCCAGCCGGTCGCGCTCCTCGTCGGACAATTGCAGGGATCGCCGCGTCTCGATCGACACCGCGGTGAACGGCGCATGCAGCCGGTCCGCCAGCCGCTTCGTGTAGCGCACGAGGCCGGCCGCGCGTGCATCCTCGCTGACGCAGACGAGGATGCGCTCGCCCGCGGCCCAGGGCCCGGCAATTGCATTCGCCTGCATGTGGTTGAGAAGCTGCTCATCGACCCGTTCGGCGGTGCGCCGCAGTGCGAGCTCGCGGAGCGCGGTGAGATTGCCCGGCGAGAAATAATGCTCCAGCGCCCGCTCGGCCTGCTTGGGCACATAGACCTTGCCCTCCCTCAACCGCTGGATCAGGTCGTCGGGAGTCAGGTCGATCAGCTCGATCGCATCGGCGCGGTCGAACACGGAGTCGGGTACCGTCTCGCGGACCCGGACGTGGGTGATCTGGGCAACGACGTCGTTCAGGCTCTCGATGTGCTGGATGTTGACGGCGGTGTAGACGTCGATGCCGTGCGACAGCAGTTCCTCGACATCGAGATAGCGCTTGGGATGGCGGCAAAGGGGCGCGTTGGTGTGGGCGAGCTCGTCGACCAGGGCGATCTGCGGCCGCCGCGCGATCACGGCGTCGAGGTCCATCTCCTCGACGATCTGGCCGCGGTAATCCAGCCGCTTGCGCGGCACCGCTTCCAGGCCGCGCACCAGCGCCTCGGTCTCGGCGCGGCCGTGGGTCTCGACAAATCCGATCACCACGTCGACGCCGGCCCTTCGCTTGGCATGGGCGCTCTGCAGCATCTCGTAAGTCTTGCCGACGCCAGGGGCGGCGCCGACGAAGATCTTCAGCTTGCCGCTCGCGCCCTCCTCCCGGCGCGCGGCTTCCAGCAGCGCCTCGGGCGACGGACGTTGTTCGGGATCGCGGCGCTCTCGGACCATCATGCGAATATATTCATGCGCGCGCCGCGAGCCTAGACGGCTACTTCGGGGCCATGCGATCGAGCGCGAGGTTCAGCGCCAGAACGTTGACCCTGGGTTCACCGAGAAGGCCGAGCAGACGGCCTTGGGTATTGGCGGCAACGAGCTGCTTGACCTGATCCTCAGGCAGATTCCGCGCCTTCGCCACGCGCGGCACCTGGAATTGCGCCGCCTCCGGCGAGATGTCCGGGTCGAGGCCGCTGGCCGAGGTCGTCACCAGGTCGACCGGCACGGCCGCGTTCGGATTCTCGCCCCTGAGCTTGTCCACATCCTGCTTCAGCCGGTCGGCCAGCGCCTTGCTGGTCGGGCCGAGGTTCGAGCCGCCCGAACTGCCGGCGTTGTAGGGCGCCGGCACCGTCTTTGCCGAGTCATTGGGGTCCGGCGCCAGCGTCGCCGAGGGGCGGCCATGGAAGTATTTTCCGTCCCTGAACTCCTGCCCGATCAGGGCGGAGCCGATCACCTTGCCGTCCTTCTCGATCAGGCTGCCCTGCGCCTGTACGGGAAACAACGTGCCGGCGATGGCGGTCATCGCGAGCGGATAGGCAAGGCCCGTGATGGCGGTGAGCGCCAGCAACAGGGCGATGGCGGGGCGGATTTCTCTGAACATGTTGGGTCTCCAATTCTCGTACCCCGGTCATTCCGGGATGGTCCGAAGGACCAGACCCGGAATCTCGAGATTCCGGGTTCGATGCTACGCATCGCCCCGGAATGACGACCGAGAGATGCGGTTTCGCTTCGTTCGAGACAACGGACTCAAGCCAAGTGCAAGGCGGTCACGACAACGTCGATCGCCTTGATGCCGATGAAGGGAATGACGATGCCGCCAAGCCCATAGATCAAGAGGTTACGGCGGAGCAGCGCACCGGCTCCGACCGCACGATAGGCAACGCCTTTCAGGGCGAGCGGGATCAGCGCGACGATAACGAGCGCATTGAAGATGATCGCCGACAGGATGGCACTCCGCGGGCTCGACAGGTTCATGACGTTGAGCACGTTCAGCTGCGGGTAGAACGCCAGGAACATCGCCGGGATGATCGCAAAATACTTCGCGACGTCGTTGGCGATCGAGAACGTCGTCAGCGCACCCCGGGTCATCAGGAGCTGCTTGCCGATCTCGACCACCTCGATCAGCTTGGTCGGGTTGGAGTCGAGGTCGACCATGTTGCCGGCCTCGCGGGCGGCTTGCGTGCCGGTATTCATGGCGACACCGACGTCGGCCTGGGCGAGCGCCGGCGCGTCATTGGTACCGTCGCCGCACATGGCGACCAGCTTGCCCTTGGCCTGCTCGTCGCGGATCAGCCTGAGCTTGTCCTCGGGAGTCGCCTGCGCCAGAAAATCGTCGACGCCGGCTTCCGCGGCGATGGCGGCAGCCGTCATCGGATTGTCGCCGGTGATCATGATGGTGCGGATGCCCATGCGGCGCAGCTCCGCGAAACGCTCGCGAATACCTCCCTTGACGATGTCCTTGAGCTGGACGATCCCGAGCAGCCTGCCGTCCCTGGCGACCGCCAGCGGCGTGCCGCCGGACTTCGACACGTCATCGGCAATGGCCTGGATCTCGCGGCCGAGCTCGGAGAGCGCGGCAGGCTGCACCACCCGCGCCGTGTTGCCCGACGCGACCGCGGTCGGGGCGCCGCCGCCGACATAGTTGAGGATGGCATCGATGGCGCCCTTGCGCACTGATGAGCCGGCAGCGTCGACGCCGCTCATGCGGGTCTGCGCCGTGAACGGCACGAAGTTCGCGCCCAGCTCGGTCATGTCGCGGCCGCGGATGCCGTATTTCTCCTTGGCCAGTACGACGATGGAGCGGCCTTCCGGCGTCTCGTCGGCGAGCGAAGCGAGCTGGGCGGCGTCCGCCAGCTCCTGCTCGGTGACGCCACGGACGGGACGGAACGCTGTGGCCTGCCGGTTGCCGAGCGTGATGGTGCCGGTCTTGTCGAGCAGCAGCGTGTCGACATCGCCGGCGGCTTCGACCGCGCGGCCGGACATCGCCAGCACGTTGAAGCGCACCAGGCGGTCCATGCCGGCGATGCCGATCGCGGACAACAGCGCGCCGATGGTGGTCGGTATCAGCGTCACGAACAGCGCCACCAGCACGATGACCGAGATCGAGCCGCCCGCATAGGCGGCATAGCTCGGGATCGTCACCGTCGCGAACACGAAGACGATGGTGAGGCCGGCCAGCAGGATGTTGAGCGCGATCTCGTTCGGCGTCTTCTGGCGTTCTGCCCCCTCGACCAGTTTGATCATGCGGTCGATGAAGGTCGAGCCCTGCGCGGCGGTAATGCGCACTCGGATCCAGTCGGACAGCACCTGGGTGCCGCCTGTCACCGCCGAACGGTCGCCGCCGGACTCGCGGATCACGGGCGCGGACTCACCGGTAATGGCGGCCTCGTTGACGGAGGCGACACCCTCGATCACTTCGCCGTCGGAAGGGATTGTATCGCCGGCCTCGACCAGCACCACGTCGCCGACCTTCAGACTGGTGCCTGAAACCAGCTCGTAGTCTCGGCCTGCACCGCTCAGGAGCTTGGCCTGGCTCTCGGTGCGGGTCTTGCGCAGCGTCTCGGCCTGCGCCTTGCCGCGGCCTTCCGCCACCGCTTCGGCGAAATTGGCGAACAGCACCGTGAACCAGAGCCACAGGATGATCTGGAAGGTGAAGCCGAGGCCCGCGCCGCCCGTAGCGACATCGCGCAGGAAGATCACCGTGGTGAGCGCGGCCACGACCTCGACCACGAACATGACCGGGTTCTTCACCATCCAGCGCGGATCGAGCTTGGTGAAGGACGCCTTGACCGCGGGCATCACGATCCCGGGATCGAGCATTGCCGACATCGGCGCGCGCTTTTGCAATTTTGCCATATTCATGGAGGTCACTCCAGACATCAGAAGACGTTGCCCGCGGTCATCGCAAGATGCTCGACGATGGGACCGAGCGCGAGCGCCGGGAAGAAGGTCAGGCCGCCCATGATCAGGATGAGGCCGGTCACGAGGCCGATGAACAGGCCGCCGGTGGTCGGGAACGTGCCCATCGAGGGCGGGATCGACTTCTTGGCCGCGAGCGAACCTGCGATCGCCATGGCCGGAACGATCATGAAGAAGCGGCCGACGAACATCGCGCTGGCGAGCGTGAGATTGTAGAAGAAGGTGTTGCCGGTGAGGCCCGCGAAGGCCGAGCCGTTGTTGCCCGTCCCCGAGCTGAAGGCGTACAGCACTTCGGTGAAGCCGTGCGGTCCGGCGTTCGCCATGGAGGCGACTGCCGCCGGATAGACCACGCCGATGGCGGTCCAACCGAGAATCATCAAGGGCAGGACGAGAATGGCGAGCATCGCCATCTTGACCTCGCGCGCCTCGATTTTCTTGCCGACATATTCCGGGGTGCGTCCGACCATCAGGCCCGCGACGAAGATGGCGAGGATGACGAACAGCAGCATGCCGTACATGCCGGCGCCGACGCCGCCGACGATGATCTCTCCGAGCTGCATGTTGATCAGCGGGATCATGCCCCCGAGCGCCGTGAAGCTGTCATGCATGGCGTTGACGGCACCGCAGGACGCGGCCGTGGTGATCACCGCGAACAGCGAGGACGCGACGATGCCGAAGCGAACCTCCTTGCCTTCCATGTTTCCACCGGTCAGGCCCAGGGCATGCAGGGTCGAGGTGCCGTTGGCCTCCGCCCAATAGCAGGCGGCGACGCCGGCAACGAACAGCACGCCCATCACCGCCAGGATCGCCCAGCCCTGGCGCTGGTTGCCGACCATCCGGCCGAATACGTTGGTCAGCGCGGCGCCGAGCACGAAGATCGACAGCATCTGCACGAAGTTGGACAGCGCGGTCGGGTTTTCGAAGGGGTGCGACGCGTTCGCGTTGAAGAATCCGCCGCCGTTGGTGCCGAACATCTTGATGGCGACCTGCGAGGCGACCGGGCCGACCGCGATGGTCTGCTTGGCGCCTTCGAGGGTGGTAGCCTCGACGTAAGGCCCAAGCGTCTGCGGCATGCCCTGCCAGACCAGGAAGAGCGTGAGCACGACGCAGATGGGCAGCAGAACATAGAGCGTGCAGCGGGTCACATCGACCCAGAAATTGCCCACGGTGCGCATCGACGCACGCGAGAAGCCGCGGATCAGCGCAATCGCCAGAACAGTCCCGGTTGCCGCCGACAGGAAGTTCTGATGTGTCAGGCCGAGCATCTGGGTCAGATAGGAAAGCGTGCTCTCGCCGCCGTAGTTCTGCCAGTTGGTGTTGGTGATGAAGGAGACCGCGGTGTTGAACGAGAGATCTTCGGCGACCGCGGACTGCCCGGCCGGATTGAAGGGCAACATGGCCTGGAGCCGCATCAGGCCGTAGATGATGAGGAAGCCGCCGACATGGAACAACAGCATGGCGACCGTGTAGGTCAGCCAGTGCTGCTCCCGCTTCTCGTCGACCCCGGCGATCCAATAGATGCCCACCTCGATCGGGCGCAGGGCGGGCGACAGGAACGTGTGCTCGCCGTTGAACACTCGCGTCATGTACCAGCCGAGCGGCTTGGTCAGCGCGACGACAATCGCACAGTAAAGAATGATCTGGAGCCAACCGATGACAGTCATGGCATTAACCCTTCAGGCTTCGGGTCCGGCGGCGCAAGAGCGGCAGGAGCAGCGCAAGCAGGCCCGCGACGAGCGCGGCGTCGGCCAGCAGCAATTCGACGATCAGCAGCACGGCCTCAGAACCGCTCGGGCCGCAGCAACGCGTAGGTGAGATAGATCAGGAGGCCGAACGAAACGGCGCCGGCGAGCGCATAATCGAAGATCATGGTCCCGCTCCGTCACAACCGTTCGCAGGCGTAGGTGTAGCCGATCGCGAGGGCGAAGAAGGTGACGGCGAGCACCAGCATCAGAAAGTCCATCATGGCGATACTCCTCGTTGCGCCCTCATTGTCGGGGCGACCGCTTTCCCGGGATTCCGGTGAGCGCACGGATCAAGGGTGTACTTCCACGACACCAGCCGGCGCTCTTGACCCTGCTGAGGTGCCACCACTGGCATAGGTTTTCGAGAAGATCGCTGGGGCGAAGTTATAGGAATCTCATAAAGGCAGGTGGAGCGATCTGGCGCAGTTTCACGGAACCGTGTAGATCGCTTTCATGAGCACTGGCAGCGTCAACGTCGTCAACCATCCCCTGGTCCAGCACAAGCTCTCCCTGATGCGGGAGAAGGACCGCTCGACCAAGAGCTTTCGCGAGATCCTGAACGAGATCGGGATGCTGCTCGGCTACGAGGTGACGCGCGACCTGCCGCTGGAGCTGGTGGACATCGAGACGCCGATCGCGCCGATGCAGGCACCCAAGATCGCCGGCAAGAAACTCACGCTGGCGCCGATCCTGCGCGCGGGCGTCGGCTTCCTCGATGGCATGCTCGCCTTGATGCCGTCGGCGCGCGTCGCCCATATCGGGCTCTACCGCGACCCCGAGACGTTGCAGGCCGTGGAATATTACTTCAAGGCCCCGCAGGACCTGTCCGACCGCACCGTCATCCTGATGGACCCGATGCTGGCGACCGGCAACTCGGCCTGCGCCGGCGCGTCCCTGCTCAAGGCGCGCGGCGCCCGCGACATCCGCTTCGTCTGCCTGCTCGCCGCCCCTGAAGGCATCGCCCAATTCCAGAGCGAGCATCCCGACGTGCCGATCTGGACCGCCGCGATCGACGAACGGCTCAACGACCACGGCTACATCGTGCCGGGCCTGGGCGATGCCGGTGACCGGATGTTCGGCACCAAGTAGACAGGTTTGCGCGGTCGGGTTAGTTCGGTGGCATGAGCGCCAACGACTTTTCACTGCAATCGCTGATTCGGATCGAGACCGCCGCCGATCCTGCCTTCGTATTCGATGCTACAGCCGTCTCGCGCGCGGAGTTCTCGGCCAAGGTCGAACAGACCGCCGCCTGGCTTGCGGCGCAAGGCATCGGCAAGGGCGACGTCGTGGCGGTCTGGCTGGTTAACCGGGCCGAATGGCTGGCGCTGCTGTTCGCCGCGGCACGGCTCGGGGCCATCGTCGCGGCCGTCAATACGCGCTACCGCAGCGCGGAGGTCGCGCATCTGCTCAAGCTGTCCGGCGCCAGGCTGATGGTGGTCGAGGCCAATTTCCGCTCGATCGACTTTGCCGCCATTCTCGCCGGCATCGCCAAGAACGAGGTGCCGGCGCTGCAAAAGCTGGCTGTGGTTGGTGCGGATGCGATCCCGGCGCATTGGCCCTTCGTGTGTTTCGATGCCTTTGACCGGCCTTATCCACCAGCCCCGCCGGCTCAGGACGACATCGACCTGCCCGTGCTGCTCTACACGACGTCGGGCACGACCAAGGGGCCGAAGCTCGTCGCGCATTCGCAGCGCACGCTGGCGACCCACGCCGTCTCCGTCGCCCGCGCACTCCAGCTCAATCCGCAGCGCCATTCGCTGCTGGCCATGCTGCCGTTCTGCGGCACATTCGGCATGACGAGCCTGCTCGGCTTCGTCGCAGCCGGTGCGACCGTCCACGCGCTCGACGCCTTCGAGGCGGCGCCGGCCCTGGCGATTCTCCGCGAGCACAGGATCACGCATTCCTTCGGCTCCGACGAGATGTTTCGGCGCATCCTTGCGCACACCGATGCGCCACGCCCCTTTCCATATCTCGAGCTCTGCGGTTTTGCCGCGTTCCAGCCCGGCTGGCGCGAACTGGCGGCAGAAGCTGAAGCCCGCGGCTTGCCGCTTCACGGCCTGTACGGTTCGAGCGAGGTACAGGCGCTGTTCTCCATCGCCCGCGCTAGCGATGCGTTCGCGGATCGCATCGAGGGTGGCGGCTGGCCGATGTCGCCGGATGCGAAGGTGCGCGTGCGCGACACGGACACCGGCGAGCTTGCGGCCAGCGGCGTCTCCGGCGAAATCGAAATCAGCGCGCCGTCACGCTTCCTCGGCTATTTCAACAACCCCGAAGCAACGCGCGAGGCGATCACCGCCGACGGGTTCTTCCGCACCGGCGATATCGGCCACCTGCGCGGCGATGGCTCGTTCGTCTACGAGACGCGCGCCGGTGATGCGATGCGGCTCGGCGGCTTCCTCGTCGCGCCCGGCGAAATCGAGGACGAACTCAAATCCTGTGCCGGGGTCGCCGACGCCCAGATCGTCGCAGTCGATCTCAAAGGGCAGGCGCGCTGCGTTGCGTTCGTGATCCCGGCGAAGGAGCCGCCAATGCAGGAGATGCTGGTCGCGCACCTGCGCGAGCGGCTCGCCGGCTACAAGGTCCCGGCACGCATCTATGTCGTGGACGCCTTTCCTGTCACGGACAGCGCCAACGGAGTCAAGATCCAGCGCGCCAGGCTCCGTGCCATGGCGATAGAGCGGATCGCCGCCGAATAGGCGCCACATTCGGATTGCGCCACAAGACTCGTTCAGTACGACTTGGCGAGCCCCAGCACCTTTTCCGCGATGAAGCTGAGCGCGAGCTGCGGGCTGACCGGCGCGATGCGCGGGATCATGACTTCGCGCAAATAGCGCTCGACGTGAAACTCCTTGGCGTAGCCGAATCCGCCATGGGTCATCACCGCCTGCTCGCAGGCGGAGAAGCCGGCTTCGCCAGCCAGATATTTCGCGGCATTGGCGGCAGCGCCGCACGGCATGCCCTTGTCGTATTGCCAGGCCGCCGACATCACCATCAGCCAGGCGGCCTCCAGCTCGACCCAGTTGACCGCTAGCGGATGCTGGATGCCCTGGTTCTTGCCGATCGGACGATTGAACACGACGCGAGTCTTCGCGTATTCGGTCGCGCGCGACAGCGCGAGCTTGCCGAGACCGACCGCCTCCGCGGCGATCAGGATGCGCTCGGGGTTCATGCCTTCGAGGATGTACTCGAAGCCCTTGCCCTCCTCGCCGATCCGATCCTCCATCGGGATCTCGAAATCCTCGAAGAACAGCTCGTTGGAATCGACGATCTTGCGGCCCATCTTCTCGATCTCGTGGACCTTGATCCTGTTGCGGTCGAAATCGGTGTAGAACAGGCTGAGGCCGTGGGTCGGCGAGCGCACCTCTTCCAGCGGCGTGGTGCGCGCCAGCAGCAGGATCTTGTGCGCGACCTGCGCCGTCGAGATCCAGACCTTCTGGCCGTTGACGATGTAGCGGTCGTTCTTGGCGACCGCGCGCGTCTTGAGCTGCGTGGTGTTCAGGCCGGTGTTGGGCTCGGTGACCGCAAAGCACGCCTTTTCGCGGCCCTCGACCATCGGCGGCAGCATGCGCCTGCGCTGCTCCTCGGTGCCGAACAGGACCACCGGATTGAGCCCGAACACGTTGATGTGCACCGCGGAGGCGCCGGACATGCCGGCACCGGACTCCGCGATGGTGCGCATCATGATCGCGGCTTCCGTAATGCCGAGACCCGAGCCGCCATATTCCTCCGGCACGCAGATGCCGAGCCAGCCGGCGTCAGCCAGCGCCTTGTGGAAGTCGTGCGGGAAACCGCCGTCGTGATCCTTCTTCAGCCAGTAGGCATCGGGAAAGCCTTCGCAGATCTTGGCGATGGCGTCGCGAATGGCTTCCTGCTGATCGGTGAGCGCGAAATCCATGGCCTTGATCTCCTCCTCGGGAGCCGCGACCGCGCTATCTCCCGTCTCTTCGCGTTCCCCACACCAGGGCGTGCCGCTTGCTGCGCCCAGCCTTGCTTCGCCCGCGTTCTTAGCTCGAAAAACTGCGCACAGATACGTGAATTTCCCTGGGAAGTGTGTCTACCATGCATAGGGTCATGCGGCGCGACGGCAAGAGCGCGCCTTTATTTCGCAGGGAGGAAACCGCGATGGCCGGGCTTTATTTCGAGGACTTTTCCGTGGGCCAGGAGTTCAGGCATCCGCTGACCCGGACCGTCACGGAGATGGACAACACCATGTTCAGCCTGCTGACGCTCAACCCGCAACCGCTGCACATCGACGCGCATTTCGCCGAGAAGACCGAGTTCGGCCAGCGCATTTTCAACAGCCTTTACACCCTCGGCATCATGATCGGCATGACGGTCTATGATACGACCCTGGGCACCACCGTCGCCAATCTCGGCATGACCGACGTCACGTTTCCGAAGCCGGTCTTCCATGGCGACACGTTGCGGGCTACGACGAAGGTGCTGTCGGTGCGGGAATCCAGGTCGCGGCCAATGGCCGGCATCGTCGAGTTCGAGCACCACGCGTACAATCAAAGCGACGAGATCGTCGGCAAATGCCGCCGCATGGCGATGATGCACAAGAGGCCGGTTTGATGCGTTCGATGCTGTTCGTTCCGGGCGATTCCCCGCGCAAGTTCGAGAAGGCGAGCGAAGGCAAGGCCGACGCGCTGATCATCGATCTCGAGGACTCCGTCGTCACCGAGAAGAAGCCGGAGGCGCGTTCGCTGACGCTTGCCATGCTGAAAGGCAATCGCGGCCCGCACCAACTCTATGTTCGCGTCAATGCGCTCGACACCGGCATGACGCTGGCCGATCTCGCCGCGGTGATGCCGGGCAGGCCTGACGGCATCGTGCTGCCGAAATCGCAAGGTGGCGACGACGTGCGGCGGGTCGCGACCTGGCTCGAGGCCCTGGAGTCCGCCTCCGGCACCGAGGTCGGCGCGACCCGCATCGTCTGCGTCGCGACCGAAACCGCCGGCTCGATCTTCGGGCTCGGCAGCTACAAGGGCTGCTCCCCTCGCCTCGCCGGGCTGATGTGGGGCGCTGAGGATCTTTCGGCCTCGCTCGGCGCCACCGAGAAAGCCTCCGGCGGCGTCTTCCACAGCCCCTATCGCCTGGCGCGTGATCTCTGCCTGATGGCCGCGGCCGCGGCCGAGGTCGCCCCGATCGACACTGTGTACACCGACATCGACAACCTCGCGGGCCTCGAGCAGGAAACGCACGCCGCACGGCGCGACGGCTTTTCGGCCAAGGCGCTGATCCATCCCAAGCATGTCGACATCGTCAACGCGGCGTTCGAGCCGACCGACGCGGAGCGCACCTGGGCGGAGAAGGTGATCGCGGCCTTCGCGAGCAATCCCAATTCCGGCACGCTGCGGCTCGACGGCCAGATGATCGACAAGCCGCACCTTCGGGCCGCGAAGAAGATCCTCGGCCAGCCGTAGATAAGAAGACACGAGCCCCGCCGAGCCGATCGGCTGCGCGGCGGCTCAATGCCTGCGGCGTCAGTCGAATGCCTGAACAGGCGGTGCCGACGGTTGCGCCGACACGCTAGGCGCGGCCTGAACCGGCGCCGCCGGATTGCCGGCAGCTCTCATCTGGCCATTGGCGGCCATCGCCTCGCGCGTGCGGGGTGCACCGCCCCTCACGACCGCACGGCGCGGCGGCTGCCGATGCCTTGCCGAGTGCGAACCTCTGATCCCCCAGGAGCGGGCGATCGAAGGTCCGGCCGTGTAGCCAATCAAGGCCCCGGCGACCGCACCGACGGGGCCCAGCACGACCGCACCGGATACGGCGCCGAGCGCCGCATCGCCGGCGCGCTCCTGCGCAAGCGCGCTCGCGGGCACGCAGGCCAGCATTGCAACGGCAGTGATCAGAGCTTTGGTCATCGGAGCGCCTCCCTCATGGGAAATCACTCCTGCTCAAATATGGCCGCATGAGGTTCGCTTGCCGGCCGACCAATGGCAATCGCCGGCGGAACCCAGCCGTTCGCTGGACACTTCGGTCTGGCTGATCATCGATCTTCAGCAGCCAGCGACGAGGACAAGCGTCACTCTGAACGTCTTGACACTGATGACCCGCTGCCTATTTTTTCCACCGAGAAGAGACTTTCTCATCCTCGAAAATCAAAGGACTCAACGCGACCGTCTGGAGAGACGATGATGCTCGATGAGAATCTGGCCCGCATCCGCGCCCACCGCAACAACATCCACCGCTACCGGCGGCTGCTGAAGACCAGGCTGACCGAGCTGGAGCGCCATTTCATCGAAAGACGTCTCGCAGAAGAACGCTCGGCGCTCGATGCCTTGGCCGCCACGACCTTCCCTGTCGGCTTCCACGCCTCCGCAGCGCAGGCCGACGCGATGAGGGTGGCACAATGAACAGCCGGCGAGACCTGCTCATTCGAGGCAGCGAGAAGGTGATCGGCCATTACGAGCTCCTGCTTGCAAGCGCGAAGACCGAACATGAGCGCGAACTCTATCTTCAGCGCATCGAGCGTGAGCGTCGGCTGATCCGGAGCCTGCAGTGGGAGCTCGATCACCGCGCGGCCTGAGTCAAGCGGCCATGACGATCGCAGGGACGAGCCAGCCGCTCGCGCCTGCGGTCCCTCCGCAGAGCATCGATTCAGCGGAGGAGGCGATTGGGGCCTGCGAGCGCGCTGCTCGGTTGGACCGCGGGCGCGACTCTCACACTGGCGGTGAATGGGGCGCCGTTGCGCAACAGGGTGAGCTTCACATCCTCCCCGACCCGCGCAAGGCCGATCGTGTTACGGAGCTGGGCGGCGGTGCGGATCGGGCGGTCGTCGGCTCCGGTGACGACATCGCCCTTGCGCAAGCCGGCCTTCTCCGCGGGCGAACCCGCAGCAATCTCGGCAATGACGGCGCCTTGATTCAATCCCTTGTTGACCGACGGATGCAGGTCCTTCAGCGAGATGCCGATGCGGCCGCGCTCGACGCGCCCATTGGCGATGATCTGCTCCATCACCTTGCGCGCCATGTTGACCGGAATGGCAAAGCCGATGCCGACGTTGCCGCCGGCAGGCGAGATGATTGCCGAGTTGATGCCGACGAGTTCGCCGCGCAGGCTCACCAGTGCGCCGCCGGAATTGCCGGGATTGATCGCGGCGTCGGTCTGAATGAAATCCTCATAGCCCTGCTTGCCGAGGCCGGTGCGGCCCAGCGCGCTGACGAGCCCCGATGTCACGGTCTGGCCGAGGCCGAAGGGGTTGCCAATCGCAAGCACGAAGTCGCCGACCTCGAGTCCGTCGCTGTCGCCGAAGGGAAGCGCCTTGAGCCCGACCGGGTTCTGGACCTGGAGCACCGCGACGTCGGTGGGCGGATCGCGGCCGATCACCTTGGCTGAAAACTGCCGGCCGTCCTTGGTCGTGATCTGGACCGCGGAGGTGCCTTCGACGACGTGATTGTTGGTCAGCACGTAGCCGCGCTGGGCATCGACGATGACCCCTGAGCCGGTCGCATTGACCTCCTTCTCGATCTGTCGGGGAACGTCGAAGAATTCGCGGAACAGCGGATCGCGATAGAGCGGATTGTCCTCGCGCACGCGGCCATGCACGGAGATGTTGACGACGGCCGGCGTCACGTGGCGCACCAGAGGCGCCAGCGTCGGCACCGGGCCGCCGGTCTTCATCTCCGGAATCTGGCCGGCGGCAGGCTGCGACGCCGTGAGCGTCAGCACCAGCAAGGCCAGGAACAGCAGACGCACAGCATTCATCATCGTCACCCTGCCGCTTTGTGTTGTGTGGATATGCGAGATCGTCCTGGCTTCAGCCCTCGCCGCGCGGTGCGACGACCCAGCCCTGCAGGGCCAGGAACGGAACGGCCCAGGCCGCCGAGGCCTGGCCGAGCAGCACGAGGCCGAGAACGGTCGGCGTGACCATCATGCAGCCCGCCTCTCTGCGGCGGCCCAAGGCCGCCGCAGCCGCATCGGCACGCCGCCGCCGCGCGGCGGGTCGTCGTTGTCGTTGTCGCCGTCCAGCTTGCGCAGGGCGGCCAGAATATCGACCAGTCGAACCGCGTGGCTCATACCGGGAATTTCTCGCAAGGCAGGACAGGATTCGACGGCGTACATGTCGGACGCCCATGACGACAGGATGATCCGCTTCTCCGGCGCAGAGAGATCCTTCGCATTGAGGACCTCGGCCGGCGAGTCGTAATGGGCGGCGGGATGAAACAGCGGGTTGAGAGTGCCGGGATTGGTATTCACGTTGGTCATCGGTCGTGCCTCCCTCAAGCTCCTTTCCAAAGGGACGGGGTTGTTGACGGCGGGACGGCGGCGCCAATCGCCCCCGTCCCGCTTGACATTAATGCGTGTTGATCGCGATGCGCTTGACGCCCTCGCGCGCCTTCTCCGATTTCGGCAGCGACACGGTCAGGACGCCATTCTTGAACGACGCCTCGGCCTTGTCCTCCTCGACGCCCTCCAGCGGGATCTGCCGCTCGAAGGCACCGTAATAGCGCTCGGTGAAGTACCTGCCTTCGCCGTTGCGCTCCGCCTTCTTCTCGCCGCGGATGGTCAGGACGCCGCTGGCCATCTCGACCTGGACGTCCTTCTCGGTGAGGCCTGGAAGCTCGGCCGAGACGGTCAGCGTCTTGTCGGTCTCGCTGAGCTCGACCTTCGGCCAGCCGAACCGGCCCTCCATCAGCGGCGACAGGCCGGTCCCGCCGAAGCCGCGGAAGACGTCGTCGAACAGACGGTTCATCTCGCGGTGAAGCGTCAGGAACGGATCGAAATTGTCGCGCGCCGGCGCGAGCTCCTGGTTCCTCGACCAGGGAATGAGATCACGAAAAGCCATGGTTGTCTCCTTCATGCACCGGGAGCGCGGCCCGCGCCTCCGCGCGCCGCGTTCCGCCATTCGATCGATCGAGCGTTAGGCTGCCTTCTTCTGCTCGATCTGCGATGCCGCAGAAGCGCCGCCCGCAATCGGAATCCGGCGCGGCTTCATGGCTTCCGGAACCTCGCGGACGAGGTCGATGATCAGCAGCCCGTCCTGGAACGAGGCCTGCTTGACCTGGACGTAGTCGGCAAGGTTGAACACGCGCCGGAACGGACGCGCGGCGATGCCCTGGTACAGGTATTCGCGCGCGGCGGTCTCGGGCTTCCGGCCCTCGATGGTGAGCGCATTCTGCTCCGCCGTCACGGTGATATCGTTGACGCCGAACCCCGCCACGGCAAGGCTGATCCGGTAATGGTCTTCGCCGGAGCGCTCGATGTTGTAGGGGGGATAATTGTCCTCGGTCGCCTGGCGCAGCGTGCTGTCGACGAGGTCGGCCAGGTGATCGAAGCCGATGGTGGAGCGCCACAGGGGGGCGAAATCAAAACTGGTCCTCATAACCAAGTCCTCCTAAGAGCAAGATGGATACGAAGGAGCGCAAGGCGGGAATTCAGACGGGTCCGAAAAGACCAGCCCGGCGCCCGTGCCGAACCCTCATGGCATCCGGCACACCGCTCTCGCGGCGAAAAACGACTTAGAAAACCGGAAACCGGTTTCAAGGGGCCGCCCAAAAATTTTTTTGGGCCGCCGGGCAGCCCGCTGGCCGCGCTGACCCTCAGGATCTCAGCGCGTCCCGTGCCGTCTCCGGCGCCAGCAGCGTTGCGATGATCGTGACGACCGACAGGGCGATGATGTAGACGGACACCGCCCAATAGGAGCCGGCCCAGGCGAGCAGCCCGGCCGCAATCAGCGGCGAGAAGCCGCCGCTGAGCGCTGCTGCGACGTTGGCGCCGAGCGAGGCGCCGCTGTAGCGCACCTTTGTGCGGAACAGTTCCGGCATGAAGGCGGCCTTCGGCCCGAACAGCAGCGCATGGGTCAGGGTCATCGTGACGACGAGCGCGAGCGTGATCAGCGCCGGCTCCCCGGTGTCGAGGAACCAGAACAGCGGGAAGGCCAGCGCCACCGAGAACACGCCGCCGGCCAGATACAGCGCCTTGCGGCCGAAGATATCGGACAGCCAGCCGGCAAGCGGCAGCGTCGCGAATTCCACGACGGCGGCATAGACCACGGCATCTAGGATCACCTGCCGGGGCAGGCCGAGCTTCGTCGTGGCGTAGACCACGGTGAAGACGGTGAGGAGATAGGCGAGTCCGACCTCCGACACCGTGATGCCGACGGCCAGCAGAAAGCTGCGCCAGTCGCGGCGCAGCACCTCGAGTACCGGCTGCGCCAGCACCTCCTTGCGCTCGACCACTTCCTTGAAGTGCGGCGTCTCCGCGAGCTTGAGCCGCACGATGAAGCCGACGCCGACGAGCAGGATGCTGATCAGGAACGGCACGCGCCAGCCCCAGCTGAGGAAGTCCGCCTCGGGCAGCTTCGTCATCAGCGCGAAGATGCCGGTGGAGGCGGCAACGCCGACGGGAAAGCCGATCTGCACCAGGCTGCCGTAGAAGCCGCGTCGGCGGCCGGCATGCTCGATCACCATCACCACCGCGCCGCTCCATTCGCCGCCGAGCCCGATGCCCTGAACGAAGCGCAGGCAGACGAGCAGGATCGGCGCCCAGATGCCGATCTGATCATAGGTCGGCAGGCAGCCGATCAGGAAGGTGCCGAGGCCCATTGCGATCATGGTCGCGACCAGCATGGTCTTGCGGCCGAGCCGGTCGCCGTAATGCCCGATGATGGCCCCGCCGATCGGCCGCGCCACGAAGCCGACCGCATAGGTCGAGAATGCCACGAGCGTGCCGACGAAGGGATCGAAGCTCGGGAAGAACAGCCTGTTGAAGACCAGCGCCGCCGCCGTGCCGTAGATCAGGAAATCGTACCATTCGATCGCGGTGCCGAGCGCGCTCGCCCACACCACATGCGCCGTCTTCGATTTCTCCGCCGCAGCGGAGAACCCAATTGCTGCTGTCATGCCCTGCCCACAGATTCCGTGGAGCATCATGGCTAATCGTTATGACGGCCGCAATGTGGAGGCGTTGTCTCTCACAGGATAACGGCGCGGGACTTTGCGCGCTGCCTCCACGATCGTCATTGCGAGCGCAGCGAAGCAATCCAGACTTCAGCCGCGAAAACGATCTGGATTGCTTCGTCGCAAGGGCTCCTCGCAATGACGGGGTTGAGGCGGCTGCGTGTCCATCGCCACGACGTGGTCGCGTCGAAGGCGGAACCCTCGCGACTGCCATTATTCGCAATTGACAAACTCATTCGCTATTATCTAATTTACCTCCACAGCAAGCCAGCCGCGCCGAAGCGGCCAAAAAGAGAGGAAACAACCATGATGGGGCGTCTCGCCTGTGCCATGATCGCGGCCATGACTTCGAGTGCCATGACCACGGCGGCCACCGCGCAAGTCTCCGACGACGTGGTCCGGATCGGCGTGCTGACGGACCTGTCGAGCTGGGGTCGCGACAATAGCGGGCCGGGCTCGGTCGAGGCCGCCAAGATGGCAGTGGAGGAATTCGGGCCGACCGTACTCGGCAAGCCGATCGAGATCATCAGCGCCGACCACCAGATGAAGACCGACGTCGGCGTGCAGATCGTGCGCGGCTGGTTCGACAACGGCAAAGTCGACGCCGTGGTCGATATCCCCAACTCCGGCATTGCGATCGCCGTGCACAACATGGTGCGTGAGCGGGGCAAGGTCGCCCTGCTCTCCGGCCCCGGTGCGAGCTCGCTGACCGACGAGCTGTGCAGCCCGAACACCGTGCACTTCACCTACGACACCTACGCGCTGTCGAAAGTGACGGCCTCCGCCGTGATCAAGGAAGGCGGCAAGTCCTGGTACTTCATCACGGCGGACTACGCCTTCGGCCAGCAGCTCGAGAAGGATGCAACCCGCTTCATCAACGAGATGGGCGGCAAGGTGCTCGGCGGCGTCAAGCATCCGACCAACACGGCGGACTTCTCCTCCTTCGCACTCCAGGCGCAGAGCTCGAAATCCGACGTGGTCGCTTTCGCCAATGCCGGCCAGGACACCGACAACGCCATCAAGCAGTCCGGCGAGTTCGGCCTCGTCCAGGGCGGCCAGAAGCTGGTCGGCCTCCTGATGTTCGACACCGACGTGCACGCGATCGGCCTCAAGGCGGCGCAGGGCACCTACATGACTACGGCGTCCTACTGGGCCATGGACGAGGCGACCCGCGCCTGGTCGAAGAAATTCTACGAACGGACCAAGGTGATGCCGACCATGATCCAGACCGGCGTCTACGGCTCGGTGCTGCATTACCTGAAGGCGATCAAGGCGGCCGGCACCGACGATTCCGCCAAGGTGATGGCCAAGATGCGCGAGCTGCCGATCGAGGATATCTTCGTCCATGGCGGCAAACTGCGCGAGGACGGCCGCGTCATCCGCGACATGTATCTCGCCAAGGTGAAGAAGCCCGAGCAGTCCAAGGAGCCGTGGGACTATCTGGAGATCGTCAAGACCGTGAAGGGCGAGGACGCCTTCCGCCCGGTCTCCGAATCCAAATGCCCGCTCCTGAAGAAATGAGGTGAGACATGACCGGCAACGAGCATAGCGGCGCTGAAACTTACGAGTGCGATGTGCTCGTTGCCGGATCGGGTTGCTCCGGCATGTCGGCCGCGATCACCGCGCGCCATCGTGGGCTCGACGTCTTGATCGTGGAGAAGGAGCCGCGCTTCGGCGGCACCACCGCCCGCTCCGGTGGTTGGCTCTGGATTCCCGGTACCTCGCTGGCGAAGGCGTACGGCATCGAGGAAACGCCGGAGCAGGCCCGCACTTATCTGCGGCACGAGGCCGGCAACAATTATGACGCCGCACGCGTCGATGCCTTCCTGAGCGCCGGCCCCGAGGCGGTGGATTTCTTCACCACCAAGACCGCGCTGCGCTTCGACATGCCGCTGGTGTTTCCGGATTATCACGCCGAGGCACCCGGCGGCGCGCAGGGCGGCCGCTCCATGGTGACGCGCCCGTTTGACGGTCGCGAGCTCGGCGACCTCGTCAAGACGCTCGGCATGCCGCTGCCCGAGCTCACCGTGTTCGGCATGATGCTGGGCTCCGGCAAGGAGATCATCCACTTCATGCGGGTGACGAAGTCGCTGACCTCGGCCGCTTATGTCGCCAAGCGCCTGTCGCGGCATCTCATGGACGTGCTGCGCTACGGCCGCGGCATGACGCTGACCAACGGCAACGCGCTCGCCGGACGGCTGGCGAAATCCGCGCTCGACCTCAAGATCCCGATGTGGCTGTCCGCGCCGGTGCACGAGCTGACGGTCGAGAACGGCGCGGTGACCGGCGCGATCGTTTCACGTGAGGGACGCGACGTGCGCGTCCGCGCGCGCCAGGGCGTCGTGCTCGCCTGCGGCGGCTTTCCGCATGATGTCGAGCGGCGCAAGAAGATGTTTCCGCATGCGCCCACCGGCAATGAGCACTATTCCCCGGGACCGACCGGCAATACCGGCGACGGACTGCGTCTGGCCGAGCGCGCCGGCGGTCGCATCGAGGATCGCCTGCCCAACGCTGCAGCGTGGGTCCCGGTGTCGCTGACCACGCGCAAGGACGGATCGAAAGGCGTGATGCCGCATTTCATCGATCGCGCCAAGCCCGGCGTGATCGCGGTGATGCGCGACGGCCGGCGCTTTGCCAATGAGGGCAATTCCTATCACGACTTCGTCCAGGCCATGATCAAGGCGGCAAAGCCCGGCGAGGAGATCGCGGCCTACCTGGTCTGCGATCACAAGACGCTGCGCAAATACGGCCTCGGCTGCGTGCCGCCTTTCCCGATGCCGCTGGGCCATCACCTGAAGACGGGCTATCTCATGCGCGGCGATACGCTCGAGGCGCTGGCGGCGAAGGCCGGCATCGATGCCAAGGCCTTCACCGAGACCGTCAGGCAATTCAATGCCGCCGCCCCGCTCGGACACGATGCCGCCTTCGGCAAGGGCTCGAAGGCCTATAACCGCTACCAGGGCGATGCGCTGCACGGGCCGAATCCCTGCGTCGCGCCGATCGAGAACGGACCGTTTTACGCCATCAAGATGGTGATCGGCGATCTCGGCACCTATGCCGGCATCGTCACCGACGAGAACGCGCGGGCGCTCGATGCCGAGGGCCGCGTGATTCCCGGCCTCTATGCCGCAGGCAACGACATGGCGAGCATCATGGGCGGCAATTATCCGGGCGCCGGCATCACGCTTGGGCCGGCGCTGACGTTCGGCTACATTGCCGGCAGACATCTTGCCGACAGCGCTGCCAAGCGCAACGCGGCGTAAGCCACGCCAGGAGGCGCATGAAGAGGGAAAGCCGCGGCATCCAGTCGATCGAGGTCGGCGGAGAATTGCTTCGCGCCCTCGCAAGGAGCGGCGAGCCGATGATGCTGCGCGATCTCGCCCGCGAGGCCGGCATGACGCCGGCCAAGGCGCATCCCTATCTCGCCAGCTTCTCCCGGATCGGCCTGATCGAGCAGGACGAGACCACCGGCCGCTACGAGATCGGCGCGCTGGCGCTGGAGCTCGGCCTCATCAGCCTGCGCCGCCTCTCCGGCGTGCGCATCGCGCGTCCCAAGATCGCGGGCCTGGCCAGCCAGATCGGTCACGCGGTCTCGCTCGCGGTCTGGGGCACGCACGGTCCGACCGTGGTGCAGCTCGAAGAGCCGGCCCAACCGGTGCACATCGTGATGCGCGTCGGCTCGGTGATGGCACTGCTGGAGACCGCGACGGGCCGCGCCTTTGCGGCGTTCCTGCCGGAGAAGACGATCAGCGCCGCGCTCGAAAGCGGGCTCGACCGCCATGGCGTCGGCTACAATCCGAAGCGCGCCGTGAAGGGCGCCAAGCTCACCGAGATGCTCGCGGAGGTCCGCAAGCACGGCCTCGCCCGCGCGCTCGGCGATCCCCTGCCCGGCGTCAACGCATTCTCGGCGCCGGTGTTCGATCATTCCGGCCATGTCGCATTGGTCATCACCGCGATGGGACCGGAAGGCACCTTCGATGCCCGCTGGGACAGCCCGATCGCGCTCGCCTTGCGCGACTGTGCCGGCGGCATCTCGAAGCGGCTCGGCCATGGGATGACGGTTGCGGCGGAGTGAGGGGCAAACTGCCCGCCTCACGACGACTGTCATTCCCCGCGAAAGCGGGGAATCCAGTACGCCGCGGCCCATCGTTTCAACCACGACCGCCTCGGAGTACCGGATCGCCCGGTCAAGCCGGGCGATGACACCGAGAGTGGGGCGACAACGCCCTACTTGTCCTTCACCGGCACCGTGTAGTTCAGGATCAATCTGCCGCCATCCGGATAGATCGTCTGTCCGGTGATATACGACGCATCGTCACTGGCCAGGAACGCCACGACCGAAGCCACCTCGCTCGGCTCGCCGCCGCGGCCGGCCGGCGTGCGTGACATCACGGTCTTGCGCGCCTCCTCCGAGGTGTAGATTGACGAGGCCACCATGTCGGTCAGGATCGTACCGGGGCCGACCGCCACCACACGAATGTTGTGCGGGGCCAGCGCAACGGCGGCGACCGAGGTCAGCTGCTTCATGCCTCCCTTCGACATCGCATAGGTCGCCAGCGCCGGGATCGCCAGCAGCGCGTTCACAGAGGACATGTTGATGATGACCCCACCGCCACCCTGCGCAATCATCTGCCTGGCGGCCGCCTGCACGCCGAAGAACGCACCTTTCAGATTGATGCCGATGATCTCGTCGAAATCCTGCTCGGTGATGTCGAGAATGCCCTGGTTGCGGGCGACGCCGGCATTGTTGACCATGATGTCGAGCCGACCGAACTCCTTCACCGCAGTCGCGACCAGCTGGTCCACATCAGCGCGCTTGGCGACATTGCCGACGACGGTGCGCAAGGCATCCGGTCGTCCGAGTTCGGTGGCCGTCGCAGCGAGGCCCTCGGCATCGATATCCGAGATCACGACCTTGACGCCGTCCTCCAAAAACCTCATCGCGCAGGCCTTGCCGATGCCGCGCGCCGCGCCGGTGATAGCCGCGACCTTGCCGGATAGTTTCATGGGCTCGCTCCAGGACTTGTGACGATCTCAGGGGACGGATTCACGCAAAGATTCGTGGGCGCAGTCCGGCGTGAAACCAGATGATCATGGAATAGATGTCGTAGACGGGCAATCCGACCTCGGCCTGAAGCGCGGCGGCATAAGGCGGCATGTTGGTGCACTCGAGCACGATGGCGCCGACATCCGGATTCCTTGCGACGAGCTCCTTGCCGGCCTCGACCACGTCGCGCTCGGCTTGCGCCACGTCCATGTCGTCCTTCTCGGCCTTGATCAGGACGCGGAAAAACTCCTTGCCCTTCTCCGTGCCAACCAGCGGTGTGTCGAGCGGCACGCCGGCGCCTTCGAGATGTGCGGGCGAGAGCGTCGAGCCAGACACCGTGACGAGACCGACGCGTTTGCCCGGCGGCAAGGTCGCCTGCACCCACGGCACCTGCATCAGCGACGAGGTCGCGACGGGAACGCCGACGGCCGCCGCGATCTCCTTCTGAAACAGCGAGAGGAAGCCGCAATTGGTGGTGATGGCTTCGGCCCCGAGCCGCACCAGATCCTTGGCCGCGTCGATGAAGTCGGGCAGCAGGCCGGCTGCGCCCTTCAGCACGACCTTCTCCGGCGAGGCCCCGCTCACCACGCGATACAGCACAGGAAACGGCCAGGTCGTGCCGTTGCCCATGTCGCCGGGAATGCGGGGAAAGCGCGCCTCCAGCATCAGAATGCCGAGCGGCGCGCCGTAGATGGACTTGCCGCCACGGGCGATGCGGGAAGACGGATTGGCTGCGGTGCTCATGGCTGGCCTCTCAGAGGAATCGCTCGGGGGCGAAGGGGCCGAGCGGAATCTCCGGCGCCTTGCCGCTCACGAGCTGGGCGACCAGACGCCCGGTGCGGGCCGAGCCGACCAGGCCGACATGGCCGTGGCCGAAAGCATAGACGACGTCGCGGGAGGCCCGCGCATAACCGATGCAGGGACGTCCGTCCGGCATGCTCGGGCGATGGCCGAACCAGGTCTTGATGCGCGAGGCCGGAATGTCTTTCGGCAGTTTCGGGAACATGCCGAGCAGGTGGTTGCGCAGGATCTCGGCACGCTTCCAGTTCGGCGCGGCTTCGAGGCCGGCGATCTCGACGGTGCCGGCGGCACGCAGGCCCTTGTTGGTCCAGTTCACCACCATCTTGGCGTCGGATGCCATCATCGAACTGCGCGGGCCGGATTCCGGATTCTCGATCATGACGTGATAGCCGCGTTCGGTTTCCAGCGGCAGCGGATCGCCGATCGAGGCGGTGAGCTGCTTCGACCGTGCGCCGGCGGCGACCACCGCAGCATCGCAAGGGATTTCGCCGTTCTCGGTGACGACGGCGACGAGCTTGTTCCCGGAGAGTCTTAGCCCGGTCGCCTTGTCCCGCACGTGCACCGCGCCGCTGGCGAGCGCGTGATTGGCGAGCGCGGCAACATAGGCTCCGGGATCGCGGCAGCGCCCGGCCTCCTCCACCACCACGCCAAACGTGTAGCGCGGATGCAGATCCGGCTCACGCTGCCGCATCTCGTCGGCGCTGAGCTCGAGCCATTCGACGCCGACCTTCTTGCGCAGCCGCCAGCCGAGATCGTTATCGAAGTTCCCGCGCGAGGTGAACACATGCATCACGCCGTTGCGCTCGATCAATTCAGGCACGCCGGCCTCTTCCGCGAGCTTCCGGTGCAGCAGCGGCGCGTCCTTCAGGAGGTCACGCAACGCGAAGGCCGTCTTCTCCACACGTGACTCGGTCCAGCCGGACAGCAGATACTTGACCAGCCAGGGCAACGCCTTCGGCAAGTAGGACCAGCGGATCGCGAGCGGCCCGAGCGGATCCATCAGATATCCCGGCACCTTCTTCCAGATGCCCGGCTCGGCCGGCGGTATGACCGAATGCGACGACAGCCAGCCGGCATTGCCGTAGCTCGCCGCCTGCTCGCCGCCGGGCTCGCCCGGATCGATCAGCGTGACGCGATGCCCCTCCCTCAGGGCCTCGATCGCGCTGATCACGCCGATCGCACCGGCTCCGATGATGGCGACGTGGCGGCCGGCCGGCATGGCTTTAAGCCTTCACCGCAGGCGTGAAATCCTTGCCGACCGAGATCGCGCGCGGGTCGATGATGCAATGGAGGATCGACGGCTTGCCCGAGGCAAGCGCACGCTCGAAGGCCGGCGCGAATTCTTCCGTGCGCTCGACGCGCTCGCCATGACCGCCGAACGCTTTCGCATACATCGCAAAGTCCGGGTTCTTGAGCTGGGTCCCGACCACGCGGCCGGGATAGTCGCGCTCCTGATGCATGCGGATGGTGCCGTATTGCGAATTGTCGATGATGACGACGATCAGCGGCGCGTCATATTGCACGGCCGTCGCGAATTCCTGGCCGTTCATCAGGAAGCAGCCATCGCCCGCAAAGGCGACGACGACGCGGTCCGGATATTGCCGTTTTGCCAGCACACCCGCCGGCACGCCATAGCCCATCGAGCCCGAGGTTGGCGCCAGCTGCGCGGCAAAGCTGTGGAAGCGATGGTGGCGATGAATCCAGCCTGCATAATTGCCGGCGCCGTTGCAGACGATCGCATCCTTCGGCAGGCGGTCGCGCAACCAGGTCATCACCTGGCCGTACTGGAACGTGCCCGGCAGCTCGCGCGCCTTCTCGGTCCAGGCGAGATAATCGGCGTGCGCCTTGGCGGCCTCGCCCTTCCACGCCACCGCGCCCGAAGGCTTCAGCGTCTCGACGGCGGCCGCGAAGGCGGCCGGCGTCGCCTGGATCGCAAGCGCGGGCTGATAGACGCGGCCGAGCTCCTCGGAGCCCGGATGCACATGGATCAGCTTTTGGCGCGGCGTCGGAATGTCGAGCAGCGTGTAAGACGAGGACGGCATCTCCGACATGCGGCCGCCGATGAGAAGGATGACGTCGGCGCCCTCGATGCGCGCCTTGAGGCCCGGGCTCGGTCCGATGCCGAGATCGCCGGCATAGTGCGAATGGTCGGCGTCGATCAGCGAGGCCCGGCGGAACGAGGTCGCGACCGGCAGGTCGAAGCGCTCGGCAAACCGCGCGATGCCCTTGGTCGCCTCGTCGGTCCAGCGCGAGCCGCCGAGAACGACCAGCGGGGCCTTGGCGCCCGCGAGCATGGTGCTGAGCTTCTCGATATCGGCAGGCGCCGGCCAGCTCATTGCGGGCTCGACCCTCATGGCGTCCGCCACCGCCGCCGTCTCGGTCAGCATGTTCTCCGGCAGCGCAATCACGACGGGACCGGGGCGGCCCTGCATGGCGACGCGGAAAGCGCGCGCCACCAGCTCCGGAATGCGGTCGGGGCGATCGATCTCGACCGCCCATTTCGCCATGGTGCCGAACACGGCCTTGTAGTTGAGCTCCTGGAACGCCTCGCGCTCGCGCATGCCGGTATCGACCTGACCGACGAACAGGATCATCGGCGTCGAGTCCTGCATCGCGATGTGGACGCCATGGCTGGCATTGGTGGCACCGGGGCCGCGGGTGACGAAGCAGACGCCGGGCCGCCCGGTGAGCTTGCCATAAGCCTCCGCCATCATCGCCGCTCCGCCCTCGGCGCGGCAGATCACCACGTCGATCGGGCTGTCGTGCAGCGCATCGAGGGCCGCCAGATAGCTCTCGCCCGGCACACAGGTGACTCGCTCGACGCCTTGGGCGACGAGCTGATCGATCAGGATCTGGCCCCCGGTGCGGGCGTTGCGGATGGTCATGTCGGCTCCCTCAAAAGGCACTTTCGGGAACTGGGTAGGACAGGCCGGAAGAGTGCGCAAGATCGAAAGACCTCTCATAGCCTGCGCAGGCGTCATGCCGGTCCCTGCCGTTTGCACTCCGGCCCGCCCGACCGCCGCTTGTGAAGGGGACCCACGAGTGGATGAAGGACTTGGGATCGTCGCGATGGCGAGCTTGCAGTTCTTCCATTACGATCGGGTCGGAATTGACTCGTTGGGAGCGCCTGAATGCAAACCATCGGCCTGATCGGGGGCATGAGCTGGGAGAGCACCGCGCTCTACTACAAGCTCATCAATGAGCGGGTTCGCGACCGCATGGGAAAGCTGCATTCCGCTCCACTCTTGATGTATTCCTACGATTTCGAGGAGATCAAACAGATGCAGTACGGCGGCCGCTGGCAGGAGGCGGCGGCCAGCCTTGCGGAGGTCGCACGACGCCTCGAAGACGCCGGCGCGCGTGCGATCGTGTTGTGCACGAACACGATGCATAAACTGGCGCCGGAGATCATATCCAGCGTGACCGTTCCGTTCATTCACATCGGCGATGCCACGGCGCAGCGGATCCGGGCCAGGGGATATCGGCGGGTCGGGCTGCTCGGCACGAAGTTCACGATGGAGGAAGACTTCTACATCGACCGGCTGCGCGCGCACGATCTCGACGTCCTGATTCCTCCCGCGGACGAGCGCGCCGAAGTGAACCGCGTCATCTACGACGAGCTGTGCCTCGGGAACGTGACGGCGCCCGCGCGCCGCCGCTATCAGGAGGTGATGGCGGCGCTCGTCGGCGCGGGCGCGGAGTGCATCATCCTCGGCTGCACCGAGATCACCATGCTGGTCGGCCCGGACGACACCTCGGTCGAGACGTTCGACACCACCGCCATTCACGCCGAGACGGCCGCCGATTTCGCGATCGGATGATTTGATCTCCTCAACTTCAGCCCCCGTGCCGAGATCGAGGTGCCTGGAGACGTGGACTGTCCTCACCCACTCCGCTTCTGTCGTGCGCTCGCCAGCAGCACCAGCATGAATGAGGCGGCCGTCATCAAGGTGGAGATCGCGGCGATGGTCGGGTCGATCTCGTCGCGCAGCGCGGTGAACATGCGCTTGGTCAGCGGCTGGTACTGGCCGCCGGAGATGAACAGCGCGACGATCGTCTCGTCCATCGCCGAGATGAAGGCGAAGATGCCGCCGGCGACGACACTGGACTTGATCTGCGGCAGCGTCACCGCGAAGAAGCTGCGCAGGCGGTTCATGCCGAGGCTGCGCGCCACCATCTCCTGCGCCGGATCGAAGCTCTGCAGGCCCGCGAGCACGGAGATGACAACGTAAGGCAGTCCCAGCATCACATTCGCCAGCACGAGGCCGGGCAGGGTCGCGACCAGGCCGACCCGGGTATAGACGAAGAAGATGCCGACCGCGGTGATGATGATCGGCACCACCAGTGGCAGAAGCAGCGCCATATGGATAACGCGCATGATACGCAGCCTGGATTGGCTGACGGCATAGGCGGCGGCAACGCCGCAGGGCGTCGCGATCAGGACGGTCAGGAATGCGACCGTCAGCGTCACCCGCGTCGCCTGCATCCAGGCGGGACTTGAGAAATATTGCTCATACCAGCGCAGCGAGAAGGACGGCGGCGGGAACGTCAGGAAACGCGCGCTGGAGAACGAGATCGGCACGATGATCAGCACGGGAACAATCAGATAGACTAACACCAGCACGCTGATCACGTACAAGACAATTCGGGCGGACGAGGCGCGCATCATTTGTGTCCCAGCACGCGATCGAGCGAGATGAAGCGGCTGACCGCGAAGAAGATCACGAGCACGCTCAGGAGCAGCACCACTGCGACCGCGCTCGCGGCCCCGAACTGATTGTAGAGCTCGACATTGCGGCTCACCAGCATCGACACCATCACGGTGCGGCCGCCGCCGAGCAACTCCGGCGTGATGTAGAAACCGAGGCAGAGCACGAATACCATGGTGCAGCCGGCGAGCACGCCCGGCAGCGACAGCGGCAAGAAGACCCGGAGGAACGTCAGCGACGGGCTCGCGCCCAGGCTGGCGCCGGCCTGCATCAGATCGTTCGGGATCTTCTGCATGGTGGCATAGAGCGGCAGAACCATGAAGGGCAACAGGATGTGCACGGTGGCGACCACCGTGCCGAAGGTGTTGTGGACCAGCGCGAGCGGCTCGGAGACCAATTCGAGATGGCGCAGGAACTGGTTGATCACGCCACTGCGCTGAAGCAGCACCAGCCAGGCATAGGCGCGGACCAGCACGCTGGTCCAGAACGGCAGCATGACCAGGGACAGGATGAAAATGCCCCATCCTTTCGGCAACGAATTGGCGAGATAGGCCAAGGGGTAGCCGAGCAGTAGGGCGATCAGTGTGACCGCGAGGCTGATCTGGAAGGTCAGCGCGAAGCTGCGCCAGTAGATGTCTTCGGTGAAGACGCGGCGATAGTTCTCCAGCGTGAAGCCGTCATGGTAGATCGACTGCCAAGCCAGCCAGCCGACCGGCAGTACGATCAGAGCCAGGACTACCAGCAGCGCCGGCGACACCAACGCCAGCATCAGGCCGTGCTCACGGCGCTGGTGCTTTTGGGAGGGATCGGACACGGATGTCGCCAACGCTGCCTCGCTTGCTCACTTCTGCATGAACGATGCCCAGCGCTTCTCGGCGGCTTCGCCGGCGGGCGAGGACCACCAGGCATAGGACATCAGCGCCTGCTTGGCCGCATTCGCCGGCTCGCTCGGCAATTGCGTGGCGCGCTCGGGCTTAATCACGCCCGTCTCGAACGCCTTCGGATTGCCCGGGCCGTAGTCGATGTGGAGCGGCAGGTTGGCCTGGTGCACGGGATCAACCGCCTCGTTGATGAACTTGACCGCCGTGCCGAGATTGGGTGCGCCCTTGAGGATGCAGAGCGAGGTGCTCTGCAAGATGCCCTGATTGTAGGTGAAGGAGACCTTCGCGCCCTCCTTGGCGACGGCGCTGACGCGGCCGTTCCAGGCCATCTCCATATCGACCTCGCCGTCATTGAGCAGCTGTGCCGACTGCGCGCCCGAGGTCCACCACACCGTGATGTGCGGCTTGATCTCCTCCAGCTTCTTGAACGCGCGGTCGACGTCCAATGGGTAGAGCTTGTCGGGTGCGACACCGTCGGCCATCAACGCGGCTTCGAGGGTTGCGATCGGATGATTGCGCAGCGCGCGGCGACCGGGGAATTTCTTCACGTCCCAAAAATCGACCCAACTGTTCGGCGCGTCCTTCGGGAATGTCTTCTGGCTGTAGGCGAGCACGCTGGAATAGAATTCGTAGGACACCGAATATGGGCTGCGATACGCCTCCGGCATCGCTGCGGCGTTCGGAATCTTCGAGAAGTCGAGCTTCTCGATCAGGCCCTGCTCGCCGCCGCGCAGGCAATAGCCGGTCGGGGTATCCACGACGTCCCAGATTGGCTTGCCGCTGCCGACCTGCGTCTTGATCGCGGGCCAGGCGTCGGGGATGGAATCCTGGTTGATGGTGATGCCGAGCTTCTTGGCGGAAGGATCGAGGATCGCCACCGTCTGCGCCTGCTGATAGGCGCCGCCTTGCGAGACGAAGGTGATCTGCTCGGCGGCGTCGGCTGCAGTGCCGAGCGCGACTGCACTGATCGAAGCGCCCAACAAGGCGTAACCAAATCCGGAATTCCGTTTCGTCGTCATCCTCGTATCCTCCATCGCCAAAGAAATCTCACTGACCGATCGCATCGAGAAACTGGTACCAGCCTGCGACCATGCGGACGGCGGGCTCGCGCAGCGGATAGAGTGGAATGGGCTTCATGCGCCTGACATCGAGCAGGCCGACCTCCGGCGTCTCGCCGCGCACGAAGGCGGCAAGATAGCGGCCCATCAGGCTCGACATCGCAACGCCGGCGCCGTTGTAGCCCATCGAGACCAGCGTGCGATCGTCGAGCCGGCCGATATGCGGCACCGAGTCCATCGTCATCGCCACGAGGCCCGACCATTTGTATTCGAGCGGGACATCGGCGAGATCGCCGAAGATGCCGACCATTGCCTTACGCAGGGCGTCGAAGGCGGCTTGCGAGTCCTGCTTGCCGAAGGCGCCGCGGCCACCAAAGATCACCCGATTGTCCACCATGCGGAACCAGCGCATCATGCGCTTGGTCTCGGTATAGGTGCGCCCCGTGGGCATCAGCCGTCCAGCCAGATTGCGCGGCAACTGCTCGGTGGCGATGATGGCACTGCGGAACGGGATCAGCGTGCGCTGCATCTGCGCAGTCGCGCCGGTCAGGTCGGAATAGCTGTTGGTGGCGATGATTGCCTGCTTGGCTCGCACTGCACCTTGCGGCGTCTCGGCAACGATACCGCCGCTCTCCTTCCGCAGCCGCACCACGGGTGATTCCTGGAAGATCGGGACGCCGCGGCTCGCAACGCCATTTGCCAGACCACGCAGATAATTCAACGGATGGATGCCGCCCGAGCCGGGATTGAGCACCCCGCCGACGAACATGTCGGAGCCGGTCTCGTCCCGCACACCGTGCTTGTCGAGGATGCGGACCTCGGCCGAGCCCATTTCGCGCGTCATCCAATCGGCCTCGCTGATCGCGGTCTTCAGCGTCGTCTCGTTGTGCGCCGCCTTGACCTGGCCGGTGCGCGTGAGGTTCGCACTCGTGATGCCGAACTCGGAGACAAGTTCCTCGACCATGTCGGTCGATTCATGCGCGATCTCGTACATGCGCTTGGCCATGGCGCGGCCATGTGCGGCGTCGACCTCACGGAACGAGAGGCGAAACTTTGCGGTGATCACGCCGCCATTGCGCCCGCTCGCACCCCAGCCGGGTCGATTGGCCTCCAGCACGATGGGCGACAGGCCGTCTTTGGCAATGTGGTGCGCGGCGGAGAGTCCCGTATAGCCCGCCCCGATGATCACCACGTCGGCCTGCTGCTCGCCTGACAGCACGGGAAACGCACGCGCCGGCTCGGCCGTGGCTTCCCACAGCGAGTTGACCGATGGCAGCTCGCTCCAGTCCCGTGTCATGCCCGCGCTCACAACGTTAGGCCGCTGGCCCGACGGCCGCGTCCGCCAGCGCCTTCAACGTCGGGTAATGAAAGTCCGGTTTGGTCAGCGTCTCCACTGCCGGCGTGCCGCCGAAGCCTGCAATGCCCTGGCGGCGCTCGATCCAGCACACCCGGTAGCCGAGCTTCCGCGCGATCCCGATGTCGTGATACTGGCTCTGCGCGACGTGCAAGATGTCGGACTGCTTGTAGCCGAAAGCGGACTGGCGCCCCCTGTTGTAGGCGAAGAATTCCGGATTCGGCTTGGCGACACCGGTATCGTCGGCGCACACCGTATCGTCGAAGGGATCGCCGAGCGCGTGGGCATAGCAGGACAGCGCGACGCGGTCGGCATTGGTCATCGCCACCAGGCGGAACTTCGTGCGCAGGCGCTTCAGCGCCTCGACCGAATCCGCGAACGGCCCCCAGTGCAACACCGAGAGCTGGAACACATCGCAGGATGCATCGTCAGCCGGCAGCCCGAGCTCTTTGGCGAGATGGCGATAGACGTGGAACATCGCCTCGCTCGAGCGGCCATAATGCTTGTCGCGGCCGCGCTTGTACGGCTCGAAAATCTGGTCGTCGCTGAGCTCGGCCGACGTCTTGCCGGAAATCTTGCGCACTGCGTCGAGGACGCCAGTCTCGAAATCGATCAAGGTACCGACGACGTCGAAGGTGAGAACCTTGAAATTGCTGAACGCGGCTTGGGTCGACATGTCAGTTTCTTCTCTCAGGTTGAACAAGGCTGGCTTCAGTCCGCCCGGGGCACGACGATGGTGTCCTCGGGGTGAAGGGTGACCGTGAGGCTGCCGCCGAGCGGCGGAATACGGCTGTAGGCCTGGTGATAGCTCGGCTGGCGCAGGCTGAGCGCGATGCCGTCAGCGAGCGCCAGGAAGATGCGCAGGCTCTCGCCCTGGTAGACGATGTCGGTGACCGTGCCGGTCAGCCGGTTGCAGGCGGCATCCTGCGCCCCATCGTCGATCAGGAGCTTTTCGCCGTGCACTGCGAGCATCAGTGCATCGCCATCGGGAATGGCACGGGCGCTGCGCAGCAGCGCATTGCCCAGCGCGACGCAGGCCGCATCGACACGGCGAACGGGCAGCATCGTCGCCTCCCCGATGAAGCTCGCGACGAAGGAATCTGCCGGATGGTCGTGCAGGCGCTCGGGTTCGTCGATCTGGATCAGCCGGCCGTCCTTCATCACGGCGACCCGGTCGCTCATGGTCAGCGCCTCGCGCTGGTCATGGGTGACGTAGATGATGGTGGCGCCGATGCGCCGGTGCAGCGCGCGCAGCTCGATCTGCATGGATTCGCGCAACTGCTTGTCGAGCGCGGAGAGTGGCTCGTCCATCAGGATCAGGCGCGGCTCGAAGATCACGGCGCGCGCCAGCGCCACGCGCTGACGCTGGCCGCCCGAGAGCTGGGCGATGCCGCGCTCCTCGTAGCCGGCGAGCCCGACCATGCCGAGGGCCGCGCGCACCTTGTCGGGCCAGCTCGCCTTCGGCAGGCGACGCGCGCGCAACGGAAAAGCGACGTTCTCGCCAACGCTCATGTGCGGAAACAGCGCGTAATTCTGGAACACGACGCCGATGTCGCGCTTGTGCGGCGGCATGTAGGTGACGTCGCGGCCACCGAAGAAAATCGATCCGCTCGATGGCAGGATGAAGCCGCCCAAAATGCCGAGCAGAGTGGTCTTGCCCGAGCCGGAGGGACCGAGCAGCGAGACGAACTCGCCGGCACCGACGTTGAGAGAAACGTCGTCGAGGGCGCGGACGGCGCCATACGTCTTGCTGGCCGACCTGATCTCGACGCTCTCCGCTCGTTTGTCCAACGATCGACCTCACCCATCCCTGCAATGGCGTGCCTCACTGCGCGCCATAAGCCTGCTTTATAGACAGGCATCTGGAGCACTCGCGGCTTCAGCGTGCGCTGCAACCGATCTTCTCTCCGATCCCCTGTCTGTAGGCCGTCATGCCAATGACAACAGACTTGGCAAAACTCGGCAATTGCCAAATTCTCACCGCGCTCATAACATGACGTTATGCCCGAGCTGCGCCGGATGCTGCCTTCCAGTAACGCCCTGTTCGTCTTCGACGCAGCGGCGCGCAATGGCAGTTTTACAGCCGCAGCCGCAGAGCTGAACGTCACGCAGCCGGCAGTAAGCCGGATGCTCGGTCAGTTTGAGGAGCATCTCGGCGTTCGCCTGTTCGACCGCACAGCGGGACGCGCGGTACTTACCGAGGAAGGCGAATTGCTCTATCGCCGCGTGCTCGAAGGCTTTCGCAGTATCGAGACCGGCCTCGTCGAGATCGAGCGGCGCCGCAAGGGCACCGAGACAGTGACGCTATCGGTCTCATCAGCCTTCACCACGCATTGGTTGATGCCGCGCATCGACAAGCTGCAGAAGCGGTTTCCGGAGGTCGATCTGCGCTTCCAGCTCATCTCCGGTGCACTACGCGGACCGGTGGAGAATGTCGATCTGGGCATGCGCTTTCGCGACCGTGACGAGCCGTCCTCCGGCGCCACGCTGGTGATGAAGGAGGTCATGCTGCCGATGTGCAGCCCCGGCTATCTCGGCGAGAGCGATCCCACCGAAGGCAACACCATCATCCGCCTCGCAGAGACGCCGGGAGACTGGTCCGCGGATTACGCATCGCTCCTCACCGGACGCCGCGGGGCGGCGAAAGCGCTGAGCTTCACCGACTATGCGGTCGTGGTGCAGGCCGCGCTGCTCGGCCAGGGGATTGCGCTCGGCTGGCTGACGGTGGCTTCGCATTGGCTCCTGACCGGCGCGCTGGTGCCCGCCTCCGGCACGCTTACCACCACGCGCCGCATCTGCGAATTCCTGCCGCCGCGCAACCGGCCGATGCGCCCGATCGCCGCCGAGATCCGCGACTGGATCATCGCGCAGATGAAAAGCGAGATCGTCGCGATCGACCGTCTTTATCCGAAACTCGGCGCGATGGCGGCGTGTTATTGATGTTCTTCTCCCTCCCCGCATGCGGGGAGAGGTGACGATCCCGCAATTCCGCGACCGGCTGGAGACCTATCGCGACATCACGGCGGCGATCTTGCGGCAGCATCATCTCGATGAGCTTCTCGCACCTGTCGCGCCCGTCGCCGAGCAGTTCGGGCTGTCGCTGCCGCTCGGTGCCAAGCCGCGCCTGCGGCTCTCCGCCGGCGGCGGAGACGCTCGTCTCGGCTGGATTGCATCTTGAATGCTGCACTGCGGCCAAAGTCGACGGAAGTCGCGCTTGATTTTTGCCTGCCATTGCCGCACCCGAGAGCAATGGCAAAGGACAGCAAGGTCATCGCCGCCAACGCGGCCTTCTACGCCGCCTTTTCGACCGGCGACTTCGACGAAATGAAGCGGATGTGGGCGGATGACGACGCCATTTCCTGCATCCATCCCGGTTGGCCGGCCATCATCGGGCGCGCCACGGTGATCGGAAGCTGGCGTGACATCCTCCAGAACCCGGAGCGGCCGCAAATCGTCTGCGCCGAGCCGCAGGCCATCGTCGACGGCGACAGCGCGCGCGTGCTGTGCATCGAGATCGTCGACGGCACCGCTTTGGCGGCTGCGAACCATTTCCGCCGCGTCGGCGACGACTGGCGCCTTGTGCATCACCAGTCGAGCCCTATCGCGCAGATTGTCGAGCAGGCCGAGGACGATGGAGCGAGTCACCGCATCCACTGAGCGCAGCGATCACGCCTGCGTGATCTACTGTGCATGGGGTTGTTTTTCGGTTTTTGTGTCGCGGCGCCGAGCTCCGACAGATCGTCCAGCACGACTCGCGCCGCGGTGAAGTCGTCCTCTCCGAAGAACATGCTGCGCGTAATCAGAACCGGGACGCCAGCGCGGGAGGCCGCGATCAGGCCGTTGCTGGAATCTTCGACCGCGACGCAGTCGGGCGCATCCAGCTTCAGCCGCGCCAGCACTTCGAGGTAGACGTCCGGCGCCGGTTTCTTGTGCCTGACATCGTCGCCGGCGACCACCGCGTCGAACTCCGCCGCCCAGCGCGTTCCCAAAGCCTGCGAGAGCAGCGCATCGATGTTGCCGTGCGAGGTGGTGGTCGCGATCGCAAGCCGCTGGCCGCGCGCCCTTGCTGCTGCGAGCAGTCCCGCCACGCCCGGCCGCAACGGGCAGCAGCCGGTGTTGACGAGTTCGGCAAAGTGCGCGGTCTTGATGCGGTGAAGCTCGGCGACGTCCTCGTCGACCAGTGGCGCCGCGGTCCGCAGCGATGCATGGTAGGCGCGCATGCGCTCCTTGCCGCCGGTCACCCGCAGCAGGTCCTTGTAGACGGCGCGATCCCAATGCCAGTCGAGACCCTGGCGGGCAAAGGCAAGGTTGAAGGCCTGCCGATGCAGTTCCTCGGTTTCGGCCAAGGTGCCGTCGACGTCGAAGATCAGCGCCGCCGCGCGCCGGATCAGTTCGTCGGCATGGCATCGCGCGGCCGCAGGCGGTGCCTGCATCATCGCCCCGGTCGCCAACGACGCCTCCCTTCCGATCTGCCTGTGATGGGCGAGCATCCCTCGAAGCGGCGGACGGGACAAATCGCAATATCTTTTGCCGGACCCAAAAATCTCTTATGAGCGAAGGACGCGCAGCTCGCGCGGGAACTCGGACCTGCACGGGAAACGCATGCGGCTCTTCATCCTTGGCCTCGGCTACAGTGCCCGGCACTTCGTCCGCCAACACGGCGGCAGCTTCTCGCACGTCGCCGGCACCGTGCGCGATCCCGCGCAGCGGGACGACCTCGGCGGCCTGGAGGTGCATGCCTTTTCCGACGGCGCTTCCACCCCCGCGACCGTTCAACAGGTTCGCGAGGCCGATGTGCTATTGGTGTCGATCCCGCCCGGAAGCTCCGGCGATCCCGCGATCGCGGCGTTCGGCGACGTGCTCCAGGCGGGGCGCCGCAGGGTCGTCTATCTCTCCACCATCGGCGTGTACGGCGATCACGGCGGCGGCTGGGTCGACGAGAGCACACCGCCGCAGGCCACACTGGAGCGAACGCAAATGCGGATCGCAGCGGAGCAGGCCTGGACGGACACGACGCACGGCGATGCCGCGATCCTGCGGCTTGCGGGCATCTACGGCCCCGGCCGCAACGCGCTGGCGACGCTGCGCGCGGGAACGGCGAGGCGCATCATCAAGCCCGGACAGGTCTTCAACCGCATCCACGTCGACGACATCGCGAGCGCAATCATGGCCGCTGTTCATCACCAGGGCGGCGGCATCTGGAACATCTGCGATGACGAGCCCGCGCCGCCGCAGGACGTGATCACTTATGCAGCGAAACTGATGGGCGTTACACCGCCGCCCGAAGAGGCGTTCGCCACTGCCGAAATGTCAGCGATGGCCCGCAGTTTCTATGCCAGCAGCGCCCGCGTCTCCAACGCGAAGTTGAAGCACGAGCTTGGCGTCGCGCTGGCCCACCCGACCTACCGGCAGGGCCTCGATGCGCTCTGGCGCGCGGGTGAAGGACGATAGTCCCGTCGCTTCCACATCGATCGTCATGATCGCGGCGGCTGCCGCCCGTCACGCGCAATGCAGCGCACGTGCACCGCTGCTGAAGTCAGCGCCGACGGCGATCGGCACGCCCGGAAAGTGCGAGGGCGGCCGCTCGGGCCACCCTCTTCCATCCAACATCAGCTCAAGACTCCATACTTCCTGAACCAGGCCTGCGCCTGCTTCCAGGCATCTTCCGCGGCGTCCTTGCGGTAACTGCCGCGGTAGTCGGCGTGGAAACCGTGCGGCGCTTCGGGATAGATCCTGAATTCGGCCGCCTTCTTGTTCTGCTCGAGCGCGGCCTTCATCTGCTCGACCTGGGCGACCGGAATGCCGGAATCGGCGCCGCCGTAGAGGCCGAGCACCGGCGCCTTCATTTCGGGCGCGAGCTGCATCGGGCTCTTCGGCCACAGCGGATTGGCGGGATCGATCAGCGTACCATAGAAGGCAACGCCTGCCTTGAGGGTGCCGCTGTGGGCCGCGTACTCCCAGACTGTGCGGCCGCCCCGGCAGAAACCGATGATGCCGAGCCTGGCGGCATCACCGCCTTGCGATTGCGCCCACGCCACGGTCGCATCGAGATCCGACAGCAGCTCCGCGTCGGGCTTGGCGTTCACCACCGGCAGCAGATCCTTGATCTCCGAAACCTTGGTGAGGTCGACGCCCTTGCGGAAATAATAGTCCGGCGCAACAGCAAACGCGCCGAGCTTGGCGAGGCGCCGCGTTACGTCCCGGATGTATTCGTGAAGGCCGAAAATCTCCATCGCCACGATGATCACCGGCGCCTTGGTGTTGCCGGCCGGCCGGGCGAAGTATGCAGGCATCTCTTCGGAGCCGACCTTGATCTTGGCGTCGCCGGTCTGGAGGCCGTTGGCGTCGGTCGTGATCACCTGGGCACGTACCGGACCTGCCGCAAGCGTGTAGCCGGCGGCCACGGCCGCGCTGGCACTCATGAATCCGCGCCGCGAGACCGGGGCGCTCTTGGTCAGCCCGACAACGTCGGATGTCATGGTGGTCTCGAAGCTCATTGGTCTATTCCTTCCTGCTGATTGCGCCCGGGGCGTCGCATTCGCCAATACTTGCGGGCGATACGCAAATCACCAGCCTGCGAGCAGGGCGCGGCTCCACGCGTCATCCTTCGGCTCCGTCCAGGTATTGGCCCATCGCGAAAGGACGGCGCGTGCGCAAGCAGCGACTGAATGAGTTGAGGGGTTCACGTTGAACGACATGCTCGCTCAATTCCAACGACACTCTGACATTGGCGCGGCTTTCGCGCAGTGCCGGACTTAACCGTCCAGCTTCATTGCATCGCAACATCCATTAACCGAAAATAGCGGTTGTCTTCCGGCCAGCCGGGTCGTCAGACGTTGGCGATGTTGCACACGTTCGCGCTCTCGGCGCTCATAGGCGCAACAAACAGGCCCGGTAAAGGCGCCAATGACACATAATGTTGCCGGCGCGCCGCCCATTTCCGCCGACTCCCATGCAAGCCGTCGTCATTTGAGTGAAATTTTCGAAGGACTTGGGCCGCGCGGTTTACTCGAACTTTCTTTGTGACGCCCTAGTTCCACGCCCGAAGTTCCATCTCTCCGACACAGAGGGGCAACTTTCCCCACGTGGTCCGAAGTCCGGCGACGGATGAAGGAGCGCCTGCGGGTTGATGCTGGTCCACTCAGATTGCGCCGCCCAGAGCTCAATTGAATAAACGTTTATCCGACTTGGAACTGAAATGAATTTGGCTCGCGAATCGATCGAACTGTTGGAGCAGGCCGCGCGTATCCTGTGGTTCGAAGGCACCAAGCACGGGTTGCGCGACCGCGAATGGATGGCGCTGCGATTCCTCTCTCGCGCCAATCGCTTCTCGCGGACGCCCTCTGCGCTCGCGAGCTACGTCGGCACCACGCGCGGCACCGCTTCGTTCATCATCGGCGAGCTCGAGCGGCTCGGCTATCTCGAGCGAAAGCGCTCCGCCACGGACAAGCGGTCGGTGACGCTGAGCGTGACGCAGCAAGGCAAGAAATTCCTGGTGCGCGATCCCGTCAACGTTCTCGTCGAGGCGATCGCCGTACTCGACGACGACGTCAAGATCCGCTTCCGTGACACGTTCCGCCACGTTCTGGACCAGTCGGACGCCGCCGAGCAGCGGCACCACACCGATGTTTGCAAGCGATGCATCTTCCTGCGGGAAGATCGCATCACGACGGACAACAAGACGACCGTCGAGTTCAGCTGCCGCCTGTTCCGCGCCCCGATCGCGGAGGCAGAGGTTGATCTGCTATGCACCAGCTTCGAGCATCACCGCCAATAGAAGGCGGCGCTCGATCAGGGCGTCGCCTTGCGTGACGAATAGACGACGCCGCCGCTGGACTCCACCACCAGGCGCCCATTCTCGCTCCTGATCTCTTCGATGCGGCCAAGCCCCGGCACCTGTTGCCCCAGCACGGCCTCGACGACGCCGTTCGGGCCTTGCAGGATCGCGATGCCCTCATAGGCCTGACGAACCGACCAGCCCTTGATCGTCTTGCGTGGCGCCGACGCACGCTCGGCCGCAGGCACCGAGCCCGTGAATTCGGGCGCTGCAACCGAGGCCATCATCGGCCCTTGCTGCGGCGCCGGCTGCGCTTGCACAATTGCCGGCGCCGGAGTCTGGGCCTGCACCTGAGCGATCTTATCGAGCTTCGCCGTCGAAGACGAGCTCACCCGCTCGATACGGTCCAGGTTCTCGGCAAACCTGCCGAAGCGATCATTCGTCGCCTTGCTCGATTGATCGACGGCGGTGCGCAAGCCGTCGAGATTCTCGGACATTCCCGATACCTGCCTGCGCAGCTGCGCGACGGTCTCACGCAGATGTCTGATCTCCGCATTTGCCGTGACATTGTTCTGAGCGGGTTGGGTGGTGAGATATGCGATCACGCCGGTGCAGGCGCAGACCACCAACATGGCAGCGACCGCCAGGGTTGCGAGCGGCGCGACCCACGGCGGACTGGCTGGCGGCGGCTTCGCCACGATGACGGCCGGCTTGATCACGGCCGCCGCAGGTTTCGGAATCGCCATCTTGTCGAGGCGTGCCTTGGCACGAATCCGTTTCAATCCCTCGAGCGCCTCTTTCGCGAGAACTTCGTCGCTCGCCACGGCAGAAACACGCCTTGCGTCCGCAGCCGGCTTGGTCGCTCGCGTCGAATTATCGCCTGCCTCCGCAACCGGCTTCGTCGCCGCGGAGGCATCCGCGGTCGCATTGGGACGAGCTTGTCCATCGGACGACATGTGAAAATGCTCCGCTCTGTTCGAACTGTCGAACGGTGACGTTATTTGCCGAAGCTTGCCCGAAACGTACGCATCGCACTTTCATCGCGTGAGGCCACTTGATGCAATCGCGCCATACACGCGGCGATAGTGCGACTCGAAAGACACACACGCGCCAAGACTTCGCCAAGCTGGAGGCGCGCCTCCGAGCGTGAGTCGAATTGTCGCACGAAGAAGAGAGACAGCCCGTGTCAATCCGGGGTTCAAATCCCTCACAGGGCATGAATCACGGCAGCGCTCGGAAACAGCTGTAATTCCAGCGGTTGCGGAACTTTACAACCTCCATGATGCAGAACTAGTTAAACATCAAAATCAACTGCTACGTTTGGATGCATCAAGAAACAACCTGAAGCGAATCAACAGCATCAAGCAGACATAGCAAACGGTTTGCTACGCACGCTTGATCGGAAATCGGCAATTGTTACGGTCCTACTCAAGTGATTCTCGCCGGTTGGCGACGAGACCGACACAGTTCAGTGGCGTTCGGACGCAATGAGCTACTTGGCGCAACTGTTCTAGTCGTTTCTCGATCCGCTCCGCGAGGTGATCCGTACGACACCCGCCGAGCCTCACAGTAAGCGTTTCAGTATCGAGTCGGAGTAGCAGGCCTGCGAGCAGCGGGCACTGAATGCGTAGGGCTGCCCGTGAATATCGACACCATAACAACGGTTCGCGGGAAGGAATGTCGTCAAACAGCATCGTTGCCGAGCCGGAGCATCACGACAACCAGCCGGCCGCAGCAAGTGCGAAACAGGGGCGAAAGACTGATGTTTATTATCGTTGATGATCGCGAGAGCGTCGCAAGCAGCTACGTCGGAGGGCTCGTTCGCGAAGGCGTATCGTCCATCGGCTTCTCCTCAGGAGAATTCTGGGACTGGCTGCAGTCCGCGAGTGAAGCAGATCTGGCGGCGGTGGACGCCTTCCTGCTCGGGGATTGCGATGCCCGTGGAAGCCTGCCGCGGGCGATGCGCAAGCGCTCCTCTGCTCCCATCATCGCCGTGAGCGGCCAGAAGATGCTCAAGAACACGCTGGAGCTGTTCGAATCGGGCGTCGACGACGTCGTGCACGTCCCGATCCACCTGCGCGAGATCCTCGCCCGGACGGCCGCGATCGCGCGCCGCCGGGTCGGCGAGCTGCCGAGGCCCTGCGAGAGCAGGATCCAAGTCTTCTTCAACGGCCGAGACCCGGAGATCGCGGGCCACGCGCTCACCCTGCCCCGCCGCGAACTGCGCATTCTCGAATATATGGTCGCCAACCACGGGAAGTGGATCACCAAGACGCAGATATTCAACGCCGTCTACGGCATCTTCGAGTCCACCTTCGACGAGAGCGTGATCGAGAGCCATGTCAGCAAGCTGCGCAAGAAGCTCCGCGACCGCCTCGGCTTCGACGCGATCGTGGCCCGGCGTTATGTCGGTTACCGCCTCAACATCCCGGCCGGCGAGACCCTCGACGAGCAGGTGCAGGAGCTCGACGATGTCGGCATCCTCTTGAACAGGGCGCATGCCGTGCCGGCGGCATATCCGGCGGGCAACTGACACGGCATCTCCAGCGTCTTGGCCGGGCTTGTCCGGCCGTCCACGCCTTCTTTGTGGCACAAAAAGACGTAGATGCCCGGGACAAGCCGGGCATGGCGAGCTCTGCTGAATGGTCAATTGCGGTTGCCCTCGACACGGTGGGAGCAACGGAGAGGTGTCGCCCTATCGGCCGATACGCGCCTCCACGCCAGCCGTCACGCGCTACGGCTTCTGCTGGAATTCTTCCTTGGACACGTAGTTGAAGTCCTCGACCAGAACGTCCTGGACGATTTCAGCCTGCATACGCTCATTGACACGCTGCTTGATGGCTGTCGTCAGGATGGAGAGATCGTAACGGGCGAGCTTCCTGAAATCGAGGCGATCGTCGGCATAGATCCTGCGGAAGGCCTCGTCGACAACAAAGGGCTCCGGCGGCACCGTCAGCTGGTGCATCGTCCGCCCCTCCACGGTATAGACGAAACGTGCGACGATGTAGCCCTGCACGTTGCCGTTCTCGACCATTGGCACGCTCAGGACTCGCGTCTTCTGATATTGCAGCCCGTCGAGATATTCGTCCTTCGCCGGCAGCAGGCTGCCATTCTCCTTCCAGTAGGCCACCGCATAGCTCGTGCCCACGGTGAGGATGCACACCCAGAGCCCCGCCAGCACAAGTCTGATCATTGTCCGTCCTGCGCCGCGCGGCCGGTATAGGTGCCGTCCGACTCGGCTTCCTTGATCGCCTTCACGATGATGGCGGCGACCTCGCGCACCGCGTCGTAGTGCATTTCCAGAATCGAACGATTCCGCTCGAGTCTCTCGCGCAACCGCTGGATCTCCTCGGTGATCTCGACTTCGCCACCAAGATGCATCCGCGCCCGCATCAGGCGGACGAACTCGAGCATGCTCCGGCTCTTGCGCGCGCTGAAATCGTCGAAATTGATTTTCTGCCCCGTCGCGAGCGCGACCGTCTCCTCCTCGACGATGCTCGCGAGCCGACGGATTGCGGCCAGCAGGCCGCGCACCTCGTCCGATCTCACCGCATCCGCAGCGTCAACCATCATCTCGCCGCCCGCGGCCGGCAACAGCACGGGGAGCAGCGCATCATTTGCTGCTCCTTCCGTCGTCGTCATTTCGGTATCCGCGAGCGTCTGCTCCATCGTCATGGCCGCCGCGCCTTCTTGTAGCTGCATCGGAAGTTCACCCCTCAAGTTCTGTCACCCTTCTGCGGATCATGATCCGGCCTTCTCCGCAGCGCGCGGCCCATCCGGACGTGCGGCGGCGAGCTGCTTGGCGATGCCAAAGCCCTTGCCCTTCGCCAGCTGGTTGCCAAGCTGCTCTGCAAGCATCGACTTCCAGACGCCACCAGCCGTGCCCTTGCCAAAGATCTCCTCCGACTGTTTCGGCAACATTGTCTCGACGAAGGTCTGGAGGATGAAGGCCTCGAACTTCCGGTAAACCTCGCCGGAGGCCGGCGCCTTGATGACCTGCACCGGCGCGCCGTTTACCGCGTCAGACCTTACTTCCGCAGCCTTCGTTGCGGATTGATCGGCAGCTGCCGCCCTGGCCCTGCCGACCTCCGCCTCCATCGCGACCGTGAAATCGGCATCGGAGGATCTCAGTGCATCGAGCTTTGCGGTGGCCGCGCGCTGCGCCACGGGGTCGGCGGCTTCGAGCACATCGAGAACGAGGTCGGTTGTCGCTGTCACGATCATGTCTTGTTTCCCTTGGCGATCGCCGGCGTCCAATGGCTCAAGACCAGGTTTGCGCCTGCCATATCCTCGAGCGAGCGCTTCTCCGCTTCACGCAGCTTGTCCGCAAGCGCCGCCTTCGCGACCTCCTCGAGTTGTTTCACGCGGCGGCTTTCCGCGCGAACCTGGTCGAGCTGCTGCGAGGCCTGCGCCCGCACGCTGCGTGCGCCGACGCTGGTCCTGTTCAAACGCCGCGCGATCGAATCGCTCGACGATCCCGTGGGCGGGGTGCCATCGTTCAGGGCTCCGACCAGCCATTCCTGCTCGTCCTGCAGGCTGCGCTCCTGCTCTCGCAATTGCGCGAGCTGCCATTCGGACAGCCGAAGCTGGAGCTTCACGAGAGAGACCATCCGGCCGAGCTTGTCCGCGCGCGATGTCATGCCCTGATCACTCCGCCAGCGTCAACGAGACACCGAGCATGAACTGCGTCAGCAACTCGTCGCTCGTGAGATAGAGCAGCAGAAAGCCGCCGAACAGCACGAAGGGCACCGAGATGAAATAGACCGGAATCGCCGGCGTCAACTTGTTGATCAGTCCGACCGCCAGGTTGACGATCACGGAGTAGACGATGAAAGGGCTGGTGATCCGCAGCGTCAGCACGAACGCTTCCGAGAGACGCCCGACGAGCAGGTCGAGCGCCATGCTGCCGCCGAGCCTGCTGCCGGGATGCCAGACGTCGTAGGAGTTCATAAGCCCGCGCAGCACCTGCCAATGCTGGTCGGTCATGAAGAACAGCGTGGTGACGGATGCCATGATCAACGGCACCAGCGCCGGCGCCGGGTCGGTATCTCCGATGGGCGTGCCCGGGATGTTGCTGAGCCCGATCGCGCTCGCCATCATGGTCGCCATGGTCTGGAGCGCCAGGAAGAACACCCGCCCGCCGAGCCCGATGACGCTGCCGACCACGAGTTCGGAGCAGATCAGGAGCGCCAGCGTCAACGGCGCCGCATTGTCCGTGAGCGGTTTCAGGACCGCGACCAGGACGGGCGTCAGCGCAAAGGTCGTGACGAGCGCGACGAACAGGCGCACCTGGGGCGGAACGTTGACGCTGGAATAGCCGGGCACCAGCATCAGGCAGGCGCCGATGCGGCAGAACACGATGAACGTCACCAGCACGCTGTCGGCGAGGCCGCTGATCACGATATGGCCCCGAGCGCCCTGATCTCGGCGCTGCGCGCAACTTCGACATGCGACAGGATGGGCAAGGTCGGAAACACCCGCTCCAGGATCATCCGAACATACGGTCGGGCTTCGGGAGTCACCGCCAAGACCACGCTGGTGCCGATCTCGGTGAACTTGCGGATCGCGGTGCTGGCTTCGGTCGCGAATTGCTCGATCAGGCGCGGGTCGGCGTCGAACTCGATGACGTCGCCCTTGGCGTCGCGCTTCAGGCTCTGGTGGAACGCGAGGTCCCACCGGTTGCCAAGACGGAGCACGTTGAGCACGCCATTGTCGGAGAGGTCGCCGCAGATCTGCTGCGCAAGCCGCGTGCGCACGTGCTCCGCGACCTGCTCGGAGCGGCGCACATGGGGCGCGATTTCGGCGATTGCCTCGAGGATGAGGTGAAGGTTGCGAATTGAGACTCGCTCGGCGAGCAGGATCTTCAGGATCGCCAGCAGACCCGAATAGGAGATCTGCGAGGGGCAGAGATCCTCGACCAGGCGCTTGTACTCGGGATCGAGCCGGTCGAGCAGGGCCCGCATGTCCTTGTAGGAGAGGAGCTGGGCGAGGTTCGCCCTGATCACCTCGCTCAGATGGGTGAGCAGCACCGACAGATTGTCGACCGGCTTGCAGCCCTGCCGCTTGACCTCGTCGGTGAAGGCTTCCGTCACCCACAGCGCCTTCATGCCGAAAGCAGGCTCGATGACCTCGTCGCCGGGTACGTCGGGCTTGCCATCCTTGTCGACCAGCACCAGCACCTCGCCGAGCCTGAGTTCGCCATGGGCGACGCGCGTGTCGTGGATCCGGATCTGGTAACACTTGGGGTCGATCGACAGATTGTCGGTGAGCTTGATCTCGGGAATGACGAAGCCGTATTGCTTGGCGAACTTCTTGCGAATCTTGGCGACGCGGTGGGCGAGCTCGGTGCGCGAGCCCAGCAGATGGACCGAGAGGTGGCCGCCGAGCGCCAGCTCGATCTCGGCGGTCTTGAGCTGCTCCTTGACGGATTCCTTGGCCTCCGCCTGGGCGCGCTCGTCGGCCTTGCGCGCATCCTCCTTCTGTTTCAGCGCGGCCTGCCGCTTCGGCAGCGAATAGCCGACGAAGGCCATAACGCCTCCGAGCAAAACGAACGGCGCCATCGGCAGACCCGGCATCAAGGCGAGCACGAACATCATCAGCGCGGCAGCCGACACAGCGCGCGGATATCCGCCGAGCTGCCGCAGCACCGCCTGCTCCGCAGAGCCCCTGGTGCCGCCCTTGGAGACCAGAAGGCCTGCCGACAGCGACACGATCAGCGCCGGCATCTGCGACACCAGGCCGTCGCCGACGGAAAGCTTGGTGTAGACGTCGGCAGCGCGGGAGAGGGTCAACCCGTGATGGGTCACGCCGATGACGATGCCGCCGAAGATGTTGATCGCGGTGATGAGCAGGCCGGCGATGGCGTCACCGCGGACGAACTTCGAGGCACCGTCCATGGCGCCGAAGAACGCGCTCTCCTCTTCCAGTTCACGGCGCCGGCGCTGGGCTTCCTTGTCGTCGATCAGGCCTGCGGACAGGTCGGCGTCGATCGCCATCTGCTTGCCGGGAATGGCGTCGAGCGTGAAGCGGGCCCCGACTTCGGCGATACGCGTCGCGCCCTTGGTAATCACGACGAAGTTCACGGTGACGAGGATAGCGAAGATGATCAGACCGATGACGAAGTCGCCGCCCATGACGAATTTCGAGAAGCCGGCGACGACGTGGCCGGCCGCGTGTTCGCCCTCCCCGCCCCGCGAGAGGATCAGCCGCGTGGTCGCGATGTTCAGCGCCAGGCGCAGGATCGTCGCGATCAGCAGCACGGTCGGAAAGGCCGAGAAGTCGAGCGGCCGCTGGATCCACAACGCGACCATCAGGATCAGCGCCGACAGCGCGATCGAGAACGCGAGGCCGAGATCGATCAAGATCGGCGGAATCGGCAGGAACAGGATCGTGAGCATGGCCACGATGCCGCCCGCGAAGAAGGCGTCCGCTCCGAGGCGGCGCGGGCTGGGCAGGCTGGCAGCTAAGGTATCGGCCATGAGTCACCGGCAGAGAGGTCCGGCTCGCAATCTGCCGCGCAAAGCTTACGCGAGGGTGGTGGCAGGTCGCCGCCCGGTCAGAAGCCGCGCTCGATCCGCGAATAGACCAGCTCGGTGAAGGTCGACAGATGCGCGCCGATGAAGGAGCCGGAGATGGCGACGACCAGGAGGATGACGATGATCTTCGGAACGAAGGTCAGCGTCACCTCCTGGATCTGGGTCAGGGCCTGGATCAGCGCGATGACGGTGCCGACCAGCATCGCGGCGCCGACCGCGGGTCCGGAGGCGACGATGATGGTCCAGATCGCCGCCTGGACGATGTCGAGGGCGTCCCGCTCGTTCATGACTGGCTGATCGTGAGCCCGGGGCCGACCGCAACCTTCGTGCCATCGGCGAGAGTTGCGATGGAGCCGTCGCTGTTGATCGAGACGGAAACGACTTTGCCGCTGAAACTCGCACCGGTCGAGTCCGTGAAGCTGACCGTCTTCCCGATCAGCCCGTTGGCTTGCGACAAGGATTGCGACGACAGCAGTGCGTCCAGCTTTGCATTCGTCTGCATTGCCTGCTCCACCGTCGAGAGCTGGGCGAACTGGCTCATATACTGCGCGGTATCCATCGGGTTGGTCGGATCCTGATTCTTCATCTGTGCAATGAGCAGCTGAAGAAACGTATTGTAGTCCACGCTGTTGCTCGACGTCGCCGACGTCGTGCCGTTCGAACTGGACGACTTCTCGGTCGCGCTGGTGACGTTCATCTGGCCTCTCCGCTGTCAGGCAGCCTCGAATGGGGAAACGGTGGCAGAGCCGGCCAGGATGGCCTGCTCCACCGGAAACAGGGCGCGAATCCGCTTGAGCGCCTCGAAGTAGCGGGTGGCCGTAACCAGCTCATCGACTGCGCCTAGTCCATCCAGCATCTCGCGGTTCTCGCACACGGCAAACAGGGCGGCGAGATGCTGAGCGTAGAGCGTAGCCGCGTCCCGGACGTCAGTCGGGTTCATCAGCATGAGCTGGACGATGAAATAGAGCTGCCGCAGTGCCGTGGTGGCGTCGGAAGCCTGCATGACCTGCCCTTCGAGCAGGAACATCACGTCGTTGACGAGCTCGACCGAGACCTTGCGGTCCACGCGGAGCACCGCGCCGTTGACGTAGATTCGTTCGCCGGCGCGCAAGGAGATCTTCATTAGAGCGCGTCTCGGATCAGGCGGTTGATTTCGATGAGCTGCTCCACGTCGTTCGACCGTTGTTCCCGGAGCCGATCGGCTTCCTTGACGACCCACAGGCCGATCGAGATGATGTCGGCACGCAGCTTTTCGGGAAGTGCGTTCTCCGGGTGCGCCAGATCCTCGATGAAGATCGTCCACAGTCGCCGCACATAGAGCAGGCTTTCGACCAGATCCTCGACACTGAAGCGATCCTTCTGGATCCGCTCGAGCCGGCCGATGCCGAGGCTGAGTGCCTGCCGCTCGCGGCTGCGCGCCTCATAGGCACTGTCGTCAACGACTGCTTCATAGGCTTCAAACGTCATCGGGACCACTCTGCGCAAGAGACCGAACAACTAGACAAAGGTTACGAGCCTGACAGGGCCGCCTTGGCTCAGAGATAATTGATGAGACTGATCTTCTGGAGCTGCGAGGTGAGCGCCAGTGCCGTCTGGATCTGGGTCTGCAGCGTGTTGACCCGGACCGAAGCCTCGGTCGGGTCCACCTTCTCCATTCCGACGATCTGATTGTTCAGAATGTCCTGCTGCGTCTTCAGCTTGGCGGTTGCGGTGGTGATCCGCTGCTGCACCGTGCCGACGGCACCTCCGAGCGCAGCAAGATCGTTGATGGCGTTACCGACGAGGCCGATCGCCTTGTCCACGACGACCTGAAATGTCTCCTGGCTCAGGCTTACGTTCCCCAGGTCGGCCATCATCGTGTACGCCTCGGCGAGCCTGCGAAAGCCGATCTGATTGGCGCTGACCGAGGTATCGGTGATCTCCGTCGTGGAGATGCGGCTTTGCATGGTCTGGTCGGTGGCCGATGACCAGTTGGTATTCCAGGCGGGGCTCGCGAACTCGGCATCGAAGGTCGTGTCGAGGAAGGTCTGCATCTGGGCGGGGGTAATGGTACCCACGCCGGGCGAGGATTGCGAGAAGCCGAAGGCCGCGAGAAAGTCGGCGTCGACCTGGTTCTTGCTGGCCGAGCCCGCGGTGTAGGGCGTGATGGGCGCGTTCTGCGTGTTGATGCCGGAGAACAGATACGAGCCGTTATATGAGACGTTCAGCGCACCGATCAGATCCTGGAGATTGGAGGCTGCAGGCGGCAGGATGACCCGGCCGCCGCCGTCGGTACTGCGTGCCGCGATCAAATCCTTGAGGAAGTCCGTGGCGGTCTCGCTGAGCTGGGTGATCCGGTTCTGCGTCACGTCCAAGCGCCCCGCGACCAGCCCGTTGGTATCGACGAGCTGATCGGCGAAGCTCCAGTCCGCCCGCAGCGTGAGGTCGCTCCCCGTCGTCGCACCGAGCTCGAGGCCGACGTCGTAGAAGCGCCCGGTGGTCGCCTCCATCGAGGCCCTGCTGAGTGCCGCCTGATTGCCTGTGATCGAATACCTCAACGACGAGGACAACATCAGGGTGGAAACGTAGTTCGCGCTCATCATGACTCAATTCCCCACGGCAGCCAGCAGGCTTTGCAGCATCTCATCTACGGTCGAGATGATCTTTGACGACGCCGAATAAGTGCGCTCGACCTGGAGCATCAACGCCATCTCGTCGTCCATGTTGACGCCGTTGACGTTCGACAATGCGGTGATGCTGCGGTTGAGCAATGTGCTCTGGTACTCGGAGTTGTCGTTGGCGGTCTTGCGCTGGTTTTCGATCCAGCTCGCCGACGACGATGCAAAGTCGATCAGGCTGCCGCTCGGCTTGCCTTGCGTGGTCGCATCGAACGGCTGCGACGCATCCATGTCGCCGATGAGCTGCTGCAGCCGGGCCGAATAGCCACCGTCGCCGGCGGTGTTGTATTGGTAGGCAGGATTGCCGCTGATGGCGCCGTCGCGCAGCAGGTTCGGGTTGCCACCCAAGGCCGGATCGACGGAGGCTGCAACCGAAATCGTACCGGCGAGTCCTACCGAGACGGTGGCGCTCGCGGGCATCGCCGGCGCACCGGGATAGGTGAAGAGACCGGGAACGTCGGGCAGCGCTGCGGCCGTTTGATCGCTTTCTCTGAACGTATTGATCAGGCCGCGCGCGATTTCGTCGAGCTGACTCTGGTAGGTGACGGCGTCCTGGTCGCGGAGCTGAGCGAGACCCGCGAGCTTGCCCGACTTCAGTGGCATCACCGAATTGGCGCCGGTCACGGGGACGCCGTCGATGTAGACGGCATTGCCCGTGGTCGCGGCGGTGTAGGCATTCGTCGGCGCAAAGCTGACCGTCCGCGCCGTCTTGTCGAACAGAACGACGCCGCTATCCGCATAGAGCGCAGCGTCGCCATTGGGCCGGATCGACATGGTGACGCCGACCTCCTGCGACAGCTGCGAGACGATGTTGTCGCGCTGGTCGAGGTAGTCGGTGATGTCGTCGCCGGAGATCGTGCCCTTCACGATCGCAGTGTTCACGGCATCGAACTGGGAGAGCAGCTGGTTGATGTTCTGAACGGACGTCCTCATGTCGGCATCAGCGCTCTCGCGGACCGACTGCACGGTCTTGGTCGCCTGGTTGAGAGCGCTCGCCATGTCCTTGGCCGATGCGACGGCCGCCTGCGCCAGCGTGGTGTTGTCGGGGGCGTTGGCATACTTCTGGAGCGCCTGCTTCAGCGCATTGAGCTGTGCGGTCGGCGATTGCTCGAGCTCTGGATCGTCCACAGTCGCGGCGGCGATTCTCTGGAGGCCATCATAGATCGCGCTTTGCTTGGCCGATGACGAGGTCGCGACCAGGACGTTGTCGTAGAGCCCGGAGCTGGCGGCGCGCTGGATCGCCGCGACATAGACGCCGGCGCCGGGAAGATTGTCCAGCTCGGTCAGCTTGCGCGAGTAGCCGGTGGCGCTGGCACCGGCGATGTTGCGCGAGATGACCGACGACTGGATGCTCGACGCCATGAGCGAGGAGCGGGCCGAGTTGAGAGCGGCGGTAAGGGACATGGTGCTCTTGCCCGAAACGAGCGTTGAAGAATTCAGCGCTTCAGGTTGACGACGACATCCAGCAGATCGGCGCCGGTCTGGAACGATTTCGAGTTCGCGGTGAAGCCGCGTTGGGCCTCGATCATCCCAGTGAGCTCGTCCGCGAGGTCGACGTTGGAGGCCTCCAAGGCACCGGACTGGATCGTGCCGAGTCCGCCGGTGCCGGCATTTCCGGCCTGCGCGTTGCCGGAATTGAGGTTGGTCGAATAGACGTTGCCCGGCTCGGGCGTCAGATTGTCGGGGCTCGCGACGTCGGCGAGCATGATCGTGTAGAGCGTCAGTTGCTGCCCATTCTTGAGGATCGCCGTCACGTGGCCCGCATCGTCGACGTCGACCTTATCGATGGCCGCGGGAACGCTGCCATTGACGGTGGCCTTGAAGCTGAAGTCGGTCCCGACCTGCGTCATGTTCGACAGGTCCATGGTCAGTGCCGCACCGCCGGGGACAGTCACTGTGAGACCGGTCGGGCTTGCCGCGGCCAGCGCGCCCCTGCCGGCCGCCGTGGTGTCGAAGGTGAAAGTGGTGGCGGCCCCCAGCGAGGTGCCCGTCGCGGAGTCATAGACCTCTATCTGCCAGGTATCCGAGCCGGCAGCGGTCGCGGTGTGGGACATATAAACGTCAAGCGTAACGGCCTGGCCGATATTGTTGTAGGCCACGATCGAGCTTTTCGATGAATACGATGCCGGGCTGGGCGGACCTGCGATGATGGCTGCTTCCGGATCCAGATTGCCGGTCGTGAGCGTTGCCGTCGTTGACGGCACAGGCACTTGCGGAATCTGGGCAATGTTGACGATTTGCATGCCGGCCAGGCTGTTCTGCGAGAAGTTGGTCACCAGACCAGGCTGCCCAAGAAGATAGTAGCCCGCCGCATTGACCAGATTGCCCTGACTGTCCGGCACGAAGGAGCCGGCGCGCGTTAGAAACTGCTGCGTGTTGTTGGCGTTCGACACCACGAAGAAGCCGTTGCCCTGGACGGCGAGGTCCGTGCTCGACGTGGTGAACTGCGTATGTCCGGGATCCGAGATGGCGTAGCGGATCGTGGTCTCGACGGCGCCAGAATCGTAATTGCCCGAGCCGCTCTTCAGGATTAGCGAGGAGAACTCCGTGGAGGCCCGCTTGTAGCCGGTTGTGTTGACGTTGGCGATGTTATCCGAGACCGTCGACAGCTTGTTGGACTGCGCGTTCATTCCGGAAACGCCGGTGCGCATAACGCCATACAGGCTCATGAATTGGGCTCCTTTGGTAGGTTGCGGCTACAATGGGGCGTCTTGCTTGCGCGGGGCTGATGATTGGGCGCGATGCACAACTTCCTGTTGTCAGGTCGTTCTCGGCTGACATAACGAGCGCGCCTTGTCGGTCCACGCACCGAAGCCGCTCGAGACGAGATGAGCGACGATGTGACAGACGTAGCGCTTCTGGGCCGGCTGGTTGTTGGGGCCTGCATTGTAGCGGGCGACGGCCATGGTCCAGCTGCCTTCGCGCTGCTTCAGCTCCTTGAGGAAGCGCGCGGCGTACTCGACGTTCCTCGCGGGATCGAACATGGCCCGAACCGAAGCGAACTTGTCGCCGTGATAATAGTGGTTGATTTGCATACAGCCGAGATCGATCAGCTTGATGCCTTTGCTGCGCATCGCGTCGAAATTCGCGATTGCGTCATCCACGTCCTTGGCGAACACCGTCTGGCCGGCGGCACCGAGAGCGTAAGGATGGAGTGCGCCGCGCCGGCCGGTCTCGGTCAGGCCGACCGCATAGAGAATGCCGAGCGGAATGCCGTGCTGACGCGCCGCGCGTGCCATCTCGCGCTCGCAGGGGCGCGCAGTTTCGGCGGCCGCCTGGGCGGCGCCTGCATTAGAGATAAACAGGGCCGCGACGAAGATGCGGCGCCACGTCCTGATCATGACGCGTCTCCTGACTGAACTGGCGCTCCTGGCGAGCCTGCTTGGCGCCGCCGTCCGATTGCCCCGACGACGTTCCGGTGCCGCCAAACGTGCCTTGCGACTGCGGTGACGATTGATGCTGACCCGCGAGCTGCGGCTGCGACTGGCCGGAGCCGCTTTGGAAGGCGTCCAGCGAGCCGTGCTGGACCGGCGCAACATCAGCGACATAGCCCGCCGACTGCATGAGGTCGCGGATCTGATCGCGTTGCCGGTCGAGCAGCTGGCTCGTGTCCTTGCGCTCGGCCGCAAGCTGGACGGACACTTCAGTGCCGACGAGGCGCAGGCGCAAGGTGACATTGCCGAGCGCGGGTGGCTCGAGATTGACGGTCAGTATCTTGAGCGGCTGATCCGGCGCATTGGTCTGGGATGCTGCGAGATCAGGCGCCGCGGCCATGGTCGGTCCCGAGGACTCTTTCAGCTCGGTGACGGCCGCATTGGCGACCTGTTGCGGAGCGTTGAACTGGGCCGGAGGCAGATGGGTCTCCTGCTGGACCACGGTGAGCTTGGTCGTCTCAGGGAGCGCGGCGCGCGCCGAGGTTTTGGCGGCCCGCTCAACGTTTGCCGTAACCGCCTCGAAGCCGGGTGAAGCCGGCATTGTGCTCGAAGACTCCCCACCTTGTGTCGACGCGGGCTGCGGCGCCATCGTTTGCGAGACGGCAGCCTGCGAGCGCGCGGCGGTTGCTGCGGTGCTGGGCGGAGTGCTATCGGACGGCGCCGTCTTCGCCGCACCCGTGGTGAGCGGGTCGCGCTTAGCCGCCCCGGAGCGCTCGTCGCGCGCGGGGGCATCCTTGTCGGTGGACTGCAACGCCATCTGCGTTTTCACAGCGGGCGCGGCGGCGACCTCCTGCCCGAGCACCGCAACGGTGCTCGACTGACCCTGGATATCTGTCCCGGTGGCATGATCCACCGGAAGTGGCCTCTCGGACGACCCGTCGGCCTTCTTCTCGGAGGAATCCTCTGGAGACTCTGGCCGCTCGGACGCTGCGATGCGTTCGTGCAGCGCCGTAGCCTTCTTCGCCTGCTCGGCCGGATGGGCCAGATGCGTGCGCAGCGCTCCGGCGCTCGCGGTGGTATCGCCGCCATCATCGCCCAGGGCTTGTTTGGCGAGATTCGAGACGGTGTGGAGCAGATCGTTGAACGACGAACTTGCCTGCGACTTGACCCCGGAGCCTTTTGCCGAACGCGACGTCTCGCGCACATTGAGGCTCTCGGCAAGCGCCGAGAAGAGCTGTCCGGAGGTTCCACTGAGTTTGGTCATGGACGGCGGTCCCTGGTGAGGAGTTCGAGCTCGCCCAGCTGCTTCTGCGCGCGCGCGAGCATCCCGGTCGACGAGGCCAGATCGAGTCGCGCCGGCGTTGCCGGAGGTTTGTCGGCCGCCGCGGCGGATCCGCTTGCGAACGGCTTCCGCACGTCGAGCGCGAGCTGCACCGTGGCATTCAGGAGAGGAACGTCGCGCTCGGGCAGCTTCGCGCGGTCGAGCGCCTTCAGCTCGGCGAGACCGCCGTCATATTCGTCTGTGAGCACTCGCGAAGCGCCGCGGAAGAAATGGGCGCGCTCGCGTTCCACTGATGCGTCGGCGCTGAGCGTGAGGGCCCGCTCGCCGGCAAGCCGGGTCACGGGCAGCCGACCACGCACCATGGCCGCGCGCGCGATCACCAGATACAGCGTGAGGCGGCTTGCGCGATCGATCTGCTCCAGCAGCGCGGCGATCCGCGCAAATCGGCGCTCGTCCAGCGCCAGGTTCGATTGCGTCAGCCCGGTGGAGAAGCGCTGCCAGAAATCGCCTGCATAGATCGAGTTGCGGTAATGGCGGATGTAAGCCAGCGTCAGGAACTCAAACTTCTCGAAATCCTCCGCTTGCCCCACCAACAGGATCTCGCGCCGCAGCGCCGCCTCCTCGACCAACGTGCCGGGCAACAGCAGGCGCGCCTCGTCCAGACGCTCGATCGCGAACGATGCCTCTGCACGCGCGAACAGTGCGCCCTGGACCAGCGCGACCTGTCCGCCGAGGCCCGAGGGAATCGTTCTCGGCTTGATGTCCTTGAGCAGCTCCCGCGCTTCCTCCTGACGTCCCTCGACATAGGCAAGCGCACCATTGAGCAGCCGCTCGTCGACCTTCATCTTGTCGCGCGGCAGCTTGCGAACCAATTGCGGCGCTCCGCCGCTGAGCAGGTAGATGACGACGGCCTGTCCGTTCTGTGGATTGCTCCATACGCCGGGATCGGCAGCGAGAAATTTGTCGCCGATCTGCCGAATCAGCGCGATGTGGCTGTTATGTGCGGCGGTGTCACCGTTGGAGATACCGTCCTGTACCGCCTGTAGCGCGCGCACGAGCTCATAGGGTTCATCGAGCCGGGGCACAGATTGAGCAAACGCATTCGCCGCCGTAAAGAGCAGCAGCAGGGCGGCGTGGCGCAGCAGCCTGATCAAGGGCGTTTCTCCCGGATCAGGATTTCGATCCGCCGGTTCTGTGCAGCCGCCGGATCATTCGGAAGCTTCGGCCGCCGGTCGGCATAACCTTCGATATGCTCGATCCTCCGCGCGTCCACCCCGGAACGAACCAGCATGTAATAGGCCATCTGCGCACGAGCGGTCGACAGCCGCCAATTGTCATAGGTTTCCGAGCGATACGGCCGATTGTCGGTATGGCCGCGCACGATGACCATGCCCTGCCGCTTCGTCAGCAGCGGGCCGATCTTGTCGATCACGCGGATCAGTTCGGGCCGCGGCTCGGCCGAGCCGACCGCGAACATGCCGAAGCTCGCATCGTCGGTCAGGCTGATCAGCAGACCCTCCTCAACCTGACGCACCTCGGCCGCTGGCCCCGCGCCCGCCTTGATATCCGACAGCGCGTCCGCGATTGCGGACTGAAGGTGCTTGAGGGTCGGCTGCTGCGCTTGCGCTGCATCATGCGGTTCGGACTCTTTCGCGGTGTCGTTGGATCGCGCCTGCGCGGCGGTATTGGCCTGGACGCCAGCTTGAGCAGCGCTGCCCTCCCGTGAGGATTGCGTCGGCGCAGGCCCCGGCGGCAGCAGAGGCGACAGGCTCGCGGACGGGATATCCGCGTTTGGCGCCATGCTTCCGCCGGTCTCGTCCACCTTGGCACGATGCGCCGGCGGCTCACTCTGAGCGGCTACGGAGACATCGCGCGCGGAAGCATTCGGCCTGGGCTCGCTCTCGATGAAGCGATCCGCATCCTTGGACGCTTGCGGCGCCAGCCTCCAATAGCCGGGATCGAAGGGATCACGGTAGGCATCGCCACCTTTGAGGCCCTCCTCTTCGGCAGATGTCAGAGCGCCGGCACGCCGCTGGCCCGAAGACTGGTTCGCGCTGCTGGCGATTTCGGCAAGAGTCGCATAGGGATCGCGGAACAGAACCTTTTCCTCGTAGGAGGCCGGCTTCTCGGCAGTTGGGGAGTCGCCGCGGCGTTCTTCATTCGGTCCGGCCGGCTGGCGCTTGCCATCCTGGCCTTCGAACGATGACGGCTCCTTCTTTGAGAGGTCCTTGAGCCCCTTTGGGGCGGGTGCGTTCTCCGCGAGCTTGATCGGGTTGAAATAGCTCGCGACCACCTGCTTCTGGTCCTGGTTGAGCGCATTGAGCAGCCACATGACCAGGAAGAAAGCCATCATCGCGGTCATGAAGTCCGCATAGGCGATCTTCCAGACGCCGCCGTGATGTGCCTCCTCGGCGAAGGCGCTGCGCCGGCGGACGATCACGATCTCATGCTTGACCTCTTCCATGGCGGACTACCGGCGCGCCTCCTTAAGGCGTTCACTCCATGCGGAGATCTGCGTCTCGATCACGGTTTGGTCAGCGACGACGCGGACCTCGAGAGTCTCGGCCGCCTCATACACAATGCCGGTTCGTCTGGACGCCTCGAGTTGCGTCTTGACGAGATCGAGCAGATCGCTTCGGCCCGTGACCTTGAAGGCCGGCACCGAAGAGTTGCCGGTTAGCGCCGCGATTTGCTCGACCAGCGATCCGATCGCCTTGTCGCGCACCGCGTCCGTGAGGAACGGCAGCAATATCCGCGCAACGGAGCTTGCGATGTTGGTCTCGATCTCACGGCAGGCTGCCTCGAATCCGCTGACGATTGCGACAGCCTGCTGGTCGGACCATTTCGCCCGCTCCTCGCCCAGTCGGATTGCGCTGCGCACGCGTTCCTCGGCCAGCTTGGCGTCGCTCTCTGCGACGCCGGCCGCATGGCCGCGCCGATAGGCATCGTCCAGGAGATTGACCGACGGAGCCTCCGTCGCGGGCGGCGCTGGGGACGCCTGCGGTTGTGGCTGCGGCTCAGCCTGAGCATGCGATCGAGGCGGCGGCTCGCGCCGGGCTTCCTTCTGCCTGGTCAGCACGTCCTGGATTTTCGGCGGCGGAGGCGGCGGCGACTTGACGCGGCCATTCGCATCGAACTGCGTCAGGAGTTTTCCGATTGCCGCGTTCATGCCGCCTCCTCACGCCGCATCCAGTCCTTTAGGATCGCTGCCGCCTGCATCTGGTCGAGTCGGACGATCTGCTCGAGCCGCTTCTGCGGCGTACGCTGCATCTTGCCTTCGAGGTCTTCGACGAGGTTGAGCTCCGTCTCCTCGCCCTCGGGTAAAGCACTCGCTGCCGCAGCCTCGAGTTGGGCGACCTCAGCCGCCTCGACCTGCTCCTGCTCCGCGCGATGGGTCAGTATCCCGTTGACCGCCGGCCGCAGCCCGAACCACACCAGCATCGAAGCGACGGCCAGAATCGTCACCGCGTTGATGACGCTGCCGAGCTGCTTGTTGATCATCTCGACGAAGCTGATCGGCGGCACTGGGGCCAGCTCACGCGAACCCTCGATAAAGTCGACGGCCGTCACCTGGATCTGGTCGCCGCGCGTCTTGTCCAGCCCGCCCGCCGTCGCCGCGAGCTGGCTTATCTCTGCGAGCTTGCTGTCGACAATCGCCTGGTTGCTCTTGTCGCCGAGATCCGCGACCAGCCGCGCTCGGTTGACAAGGACGGCAATGAACAGCTTCTTGACGGAATAGCCGTCGCTCACCGTCGTCGTCGTCTTGGACGAGACCTCGAAATTGGTGACGTCCTCGCGGCGGGTCTTGTCCTCGCTGGAGTTCTTGCCGCCGCCGGCATTCACCTGCTGGTCGGGAAGATTTTGCTGCACCGTGGTCGGCGTCGATCGGTCCGCGTTCTGCGAGGATTCCTTCTCGCGCACGGCCCGTACCGAGCGCTCGGCGCGGTTCTCGGGATCATAGACGGTCTCGTTGATCTGCCGCTTGTCGGTGGACAACTGCGGAGCGACGCTCACCTCGAAATTGTCGAGGCCGAGATACGGCGTCAGCGCCTTGCGGATGTTCTCCTGCACCATTCCGCTGACAGTCTTCTGCAGGCTCGCCATCTTGCTCGGCGCGGCGCTCGCCTCATCCTCTTCTGCGAGCAACATGGATCCGTCAGCGTCCAGCACAGTCACCTTGTCGCGGCTCATGCCGGGGACGGCAGCGGCGACGAGATGACGGATCGACTGAGCCGTGCGCGCCTCGATCGCACTGTCCGTGCGGAGCACGACGGACGCCGACGGCGGCTGCTGCGTTGCGCGAAACGAGCCGCGCACCGGCAGCACGATATGTACGCGCGCCGCCTTCACGCCTTTCATTAATTGCACCGTGCGGGCGATCTCGCCTTCCAGTGCCCTGAGCTTGGTGACCTCCTGCATGAACGAGGTCAGGCCGAGCGAGCCGATCTTGTCGAACAGCTCGTAGCCGGAATTGGCGCTGGTCGGCAGCCCCTTCTCGGCGAGCAGCATTCGCGCCTGCATGGTCTGGCTCGGGCGGACCGAAACCGCATCGCCGGCGGCGTTGACATCGAAGGCGATGTTCTGCTCGCGCAGCGCTGCGCCGATGCGCGTCACGTCTTCTCGGGTGAGGCCTGTGTAGAGCGTTTCGAATTCGGGGCGGCTGAGATAGTAGGTTCCGCCAACTACGGTGACGAGAACCGCAAAGCCGATCAACCCCAAGGCCATCAGGCGGCGCGGCCCAAGCTCCAGCAGATTGTTGAGCAGTTGCTGTACCTGCGCACGACTGAGCATATGACCTCGTACCAATGCTAATGGTGAGGACACTCAGCTGCCAACCTTGTCTGAAGGTTGCGCGGGCCGGGAATGTGTCAGTTCGCTCGCGAGGCGTTGCAATTTTACAAGACTATTGCGCGACGCAATAGGTCTCGCAGCCAAAAGCGGCGCTCGGGCGCATGACGCGCTCGGCCGCGGTGTAGTGCATGAATTCGCGCAGCGGAGGCTGATTGCTGGCTCGTCCCGTGCTGCGTCCGCCGATCATGGCGGGACCGTGCTCCCTCCGAGGGAGCACGGCCGTCGTCGAAAGCGCTGCTTAGCCGCGGAACAGCGACAGGATGCTCTGGCTGTTCTGGTTAGCGATCGAGAGCGCCTGAACGCCGAGCTGCTGCTGGGTCTGCAGGGCCTGGAGGCGGGTCGATTCCGCGTTCATGTCGGCGTCGACGAGCTGACCGACACCGCGGTCCACGGAATCCATCAGGGTCTTGACGAATTCCGAGTTGGTCGAGATGCGGTTCTTGACCGCGCCGAGATCGGCAGCGGCCGAGCTTACCGAGTTGATCGCGGCGGTGACCTGCGCGATATAGGCATCGAGCGTGGTCTGGTCAGCGGCCGAGTCGGTCAGGGCGGAGATATTGATCGTGTCGACCGACGCACTGCCGCTCACGGTGTCCAGAATGCCGGTCTGCGTGGTCGAGTACAGCGTGTAGTTGGCGGTCGTCACCGTGATGGAGCCGATGGTGGGCGTGCCGCCAACCCGCGAATACGACGACACCAGGTTGAAGCTCGTCGGCGTGGTGCCGGTCGTCGTGCTCAGCCAGTTGATGCCGTTGAAGGTGGCCGAACTGGCCTTCAGCTTCATGTCCTGCTGGATCTGCGTGATGTCCGCCTGGATCTTGGTACGGTCGATACCCGCGGTCTTGGCTTCCACCAGGAGCGCCTGGAGCTTGGTCAAGCCTGATTCCTTGTCGCCGATCACCGAGGTCAGAGCGGTGTATTCGGTATCGACGGTCGCGGCCGACAGGCCGAGCGAATCGGAGACCGCGGAGAGCGCGGCGTTGTCGGAGCGCATCGACGTCGCGATCGACCAGTAGGCGGCATTGTCCGAGGCGGTGGCCACGCGCTGACCGGTTGAGATGCGGTTCTGCGTGGTGGCGAGTTGCGCGCTGACAGACCGCAGGGTCTGGAGCGCGGTCATGGCGGAGGAATTGGTGAGAAGACTAGAACCCATTTTGATGTCCCTTTGGAGATTGAATTGAGTTTTGGGGGACATACCGGGCTTGCACCGGTACGGCAGAGCGGCGTCATGCCTTTGGGCTCCCGCAAACGCGGGTTCGCGGCCCAACCTGCCGTAGCGGAGAGGTTAGCGGGCGAGGCTTGTGCGAGGCTTGTGGCTCCGTGCTCGAACTGCAACAGGCAGCCGAAATCTGGGCGCGCGCGGCGTCACGTCAAATGAAAGGCCGCGCTTCGCGAGAAGCGCGGCCCTCCCTCCATGAACGAGGTCTTATCGGAACAGCGACAGGATGCTCTGGCTGCTGTTATTGGCGATCGAGAGCGCCTGAACGCCGAGCTGCTGCTGGACCTGAAGGGCGGCGAGGCGGGTGGATTCCGCATTCATGTCCGCGTCGACGAGCTGACCGACACCGCGGTCGACCGAGTCCATCAGCGACTTCACGAAGTTGGTGTTGGTCGAGATACGGTTCTTGACGGCACCAAGATTGGCGGCGGCGGAGCTCACCGAGTTGATCGCAGTAGTGACCTGCGCGATGTAGCCATCGAGCGTGGCCTGGTCGGCGGCCGAGTCGGTCAGTGCGGAGATGTTGATCGTGTCGACGGAAGCACTGCCGCTCACCGTGTCCAGAATGCCGGTCTGCGTGGTCGAATAGAGCGTGTAGTTGGCGGTCGTCACGGTGATGGAACCGATCGTGGGCGTGCCGCCGACACGTGAGTACGACGAGACAAGGCTGAAGCTCGTCGGCGTGGTGCCGGTCGTCGTGCTCAGCCAGTTGATGCCGTTGAAGGTGGCGGAGTCGGCCTTCAGCTTCATGTCCTGCTGGATCTGAGTGATGTCCGCCTGGATCTTGGTGCGGTCGATACCTGCAGTCTTGGATTGGACCAGCAGCGCCTGGAGCTTGGTCAGACCCGAGTCCTTGTCGCCGATCACCGAGGTCAGAGCGGTGTATTCGGTGTCGACGGTCGCGGCCGATAGGCCGAGCGAGTCCGAGACTGCCGACAGCGCGGCGTTGTCTGCGCGCATCGACGTCGCGATCGACCAGTAGGCGGCATTGTCCGAAGCGGTGGCCACGCGCTGGCCGGTCGAAATCCGGTTCTGCGTGGTGGAGAGTTGCGAACTCACAGACCGCAGGGTCTGGAGTGCGGTCATGGCAGTCGAGTTCGTAAGCAGGCTTGACATTGCGAATGTCCCTTTATGTACGCGTTACATTTTCACGAGGGGACATACCGGGCTTTCACCGGTACGGAAGGGCGGCATCATGCCTTTGGACTGATGTGGGTGGGGTCCAACCCGCCGTGCTGCATCGCTAGCACGCCGAATCTTGCTCCCGGATTAAGATCTGCGCGAATTTCGCAATGATATCATATGGTTAAGATTACCAACCGCTAACCATAGCCGGCTCGTCTCGCTTAACCATATCCAGCCGGTCGGACCGCCATCGCGGCTCTCAATTGAATGAACGCACCAGTCCGGAGGCCAGCAGGTTCCAGCCGTCGATCAGCACGAAGAACAGCATCTTGAACGGCAGCGCCAGGATCGTCGGCGGCATCATCATCATGCCCATCGACATGGTCAGCGTCGCCACGATCATGTCGATCACCAGGAACGGCAGGATGATGAGAAAGCCTATCTCGAACGAGCGCCTGAGCTCGGAAATCATGAACGCCGGAATGATCACGCGCAGATCGACCCGCTTGTCGTCGAACTTCTTGCGGAAGCTCTCCGCGGCGAGTGCTTCGAAGGTCTGAAGATCCTTGTCCCGAACATGGGCCAGCATGAACTCGCGGAACGGATCGGTGATCTTCAGATAGGCTTGCTCTTCGGATATCTCGTTCTTCATCAGTGGCTGGACGCCGGACTCCCACGCTTTGTCGAAGGTCGGCGCCATCACGTAGAAAGTCATGAACAGCGCGAGGCTGATCAGCACCAGGTTGGCAGGCGTGGTCTGGAGGCCGAGACCTGCACGCAGGAAGGACAACGCCACCGCAAATCGCGTGAAGCTCGTCACCATGATGAGCAGTCCCGGCGCCACCGACAGCACGGTGATGAGCGCCATCAGCTGGATGATCCGACCGCTGGTCGAGCCGTTTCCCGGAGGCAACAAGGAATTCAGGTCCGGAATCTGTGCCGACGCCGCTTCGGGCAGCACCACCAGTATCAACGCCAGCAGCAGGATTTTCACTCTCACTGAATCACCAGCGTCTCGATGATCAATTCGCGCACCTTGCCGGCCGAGCGGATGTTGGCGCGCTCGGTCAGATCATCGCGCAGATGCTGGAGTCCGCGCGATCCCTCGAACTGCGCAACCGTCGTCGACCGCAGATAGGTCACGATGTCCTCACTGATGTGGGCGGCCAGAATGCCCGCGTCCTCGTCGCTCATGCTGTCGGTCACCATGGAGGCTTCAATTCGCGCCCAGTTGTTTGCCGGCGCGGCGAGATTGGTCACGATCGGTGACAATTTCCTCAGCCGCGCGCTGCCGGCGTAGCTCGACGCGATCGGCGGGGGCGCAGCGCTCTTCTTCGCGTCAGCGGCGACGCGCTCGGCGGTCGCGATCAGATGCAGGCCGGCAACGGCGCCTGCGCCGATCGCGATCAGTGTCAGCACGAGGATGGAGGCGATCAGGCGCATGGTGTCTCCTGCCGTCGCGTCGCGAACCGACCGGGCCGAGCCTCAGAATGGTGCCACGGCGTCATAGATCCGATGTCCCCATCCAGGCTGCTGTACGTCCGACAGATTTCCGCGCCCGCCATAGGACACGCGCGCCTCGGCGATCTTATCATACGTGATCGTGTTTGCCCGCGAGATATCGCGCGGGCGCACGATACCGCCGACGTTGAGCACGCGCATTTCCGTGTTGACGCGAAATTCCTGCGAGCCGCTGATCATCATGTTGCCGTTCGGCAGCACGTCAGTAACGATCGCCGCGATCGACAACTTGATGTCCTCGGTGCGGTCGATTTGGCCATTGCCCTTGATCTGGGTGTTGGTGCTGAGATTGGCATTGGCTGAACCCGTGTCGTTCCATCCGGCGACGTCCATCAGCCAGTCGAGCCCGAACTTGACCTGGGAATCGCGGGAGCGGCCGGTCTTGTTGTCGAGCTTGGCCTTGTCCTGCATGGAGATGATCACCGTCACCACGTCGCCGGTGCGCCGGGCGCGGGGATCCCGGAAGAGATCGGTGCCGTCGTCCCAGGTCGAGCGATAGCTGACGGGCGTGCGCATGCGCGGCGTCACCGGGATCGGATCCGCCGGCGTCCTCAGGCCGCTGCCGACAGGCGACATTTGCGGGCCGATCAGGACTTCGGCTGGATCATGGAAGCATCCGGCCAAGACGACGGACGCCAGCAGGTGCAAGAGGATGAGGACCGGCTTGTTCATCTATTTGGGCTTTCCGTCATCTACCCGACGCATCCCGCCCAGCAGGTCGGCGAGGTGCGCCGCGCGCGCCGTGTCCATCTCGTTGAAGATCGCGCTTGAGTTCCGCGGGCTGAGCTTGGCCAGCACGGCGGCGGCGGTCTCGTCGCTCATGCCCGCGATCTGCGTCGCCGCAGCCTCGGGCTTCATGCGCGAATAGATCTCGATCACACTCGCTTCGGCCTTCTTCAGGAAGTCGTCGCGCAGCGCCATCCACTTCTCGTATTCGGCCCGCTTGGCCTCGACTTCGGCGATCCGTTCGCGGAGCAGGTTCTCGGCCTTCTCCAGCTCCTTGAGCTGCCAGGCCAGCCTTGCATCGACGGCGGGATCGGCGACGTTGCTGCAGAACAGGGCAATGTCGTTGTCAGGGGCCGGCGCGGCCTGCGCCGCCGCCGGCTTCGGCGGCGCCGTGACGCTGCCGGGCTTCGCCGGACGCACCGGTGCGGGAGCAGGCGCGGCTGCCGGCGTCTCCGGCACCGCACCGGTGACCGCGGGTCCTAACTCTTCGGCTGCCCACGCCGTCGCCCGGACAGACGCATTGTCGCTTGTGATCGTGCTGGCCGGCAGCTGCGGCTTCTGCGATCGGACCACGCGGGCACGCGCGAAAGAGAGCAGGTTGAGCGGCTTGGTCGGCTTTGCCTCCTCCAGCGCCAGCACGGGCGATGCGCTCGCGAGAACTGAGGCCGCGGCCATCAGGAGGAGTTTGGCTTTGTGATCCAGCTTCAGCATCGGGGCGCGTGCGATTCTCGCTTCAGACCCGAGCATTGAGCGACCAAGCTTGCACGACGCTTGTGCATCATTGCACGATGACGTCGGCCTGGAGTGCGCCTGCGGTCTTGATAGCCTGGAGGATCGCGATGATCCCCGACGGCTTCAGGCCGATCTGGTTCAGACCGCGCACGAGGCGCTGGAGATCGACCCCACTCAGGATCGCCACTTGCGCTCCGGCCTCGTTTGCCTCGACCATGGTCTGCGGGACGACCACCGTCTGCCCGCGCGAGAATGGCGCCGGCTGCGACACGACAGGCATCTCCGTGACGCGAACCGTCAGATTGCCGTGAGTCACGGCAACGGTCGAGATCCGCACGTCGCGCCCGATCACGACCGTGCCGGTGCGTTCATTGATCACGACCCGCGCCGGCGTGTCCGGCTCCACCGCCAGCTCGCCGATCTCAGCGAGGAAGCGGACGGGGCCGATGTGACGCGGCTTCGAGAGCACGATGGTGCGGTAGTCGCGCTCGAACGCGATCTGCGCACGGTAGCGTCCGCCGGCGTAGCGGTTGATGGCGTCGAGGATGCGCGTTGCGGTGACGAAATCGGGGTTCTTCAGCTGCAACACCAGGAACTCCATCTCGTGGAGGCTTCCCGGCACCTCGCGTTCGACCAGCGCACCGTTCGGGATACGGCCCGCGGTCGGCGTGCCCTGGCTGACGTTCTGCGCCTGCCCCCCGACGCTGTAGCCGGCGACCGTGATCGCGCCCTGCGCCACCGCGTAGACGGCGCCATCCGCCGCGCGCAGCGATGTCATGACCAGCGTGCCGCCGAGCAGCGAAGTCGCATCGCCGAGCGACGAGACGGTAACGTCCATGCGCTCTCCAGGCCCAATCGAGGGCGGCAAGTCCGCCGTCACCATGACCGCAGCGACATTGCGCGTGCGCAGCGTGGTCGGACGCAGGGGGGCATTGGTGCTCGTGGCCTCGTTCCTGACATTGATGCCCATGTTCTCGAGCATCGATTGCAGGGACTGTTCCGTGAAGGGAGCATTGCGAAGCGTGTCGCCCGTGCCGTTCAGGCCGATGACCAGGCCATAGCCGACGATCTGGTTTTCGCGCAGGCCTTTGATGTCCGCGATGTCTTTGATGCGGACCGCAGCTTGGGCGCTGGCGGCCGACACGAGCAGGACGAGCGCAAGCAGGAGCCGGGTCATGAGCCGTCCACGACCTTGACGGTGCCGTCCGGCTGGACGACGCCCCTGATGATCACGCCGGTGTCGGTATTGCGTACCGGAATGAGCGCACCGGCGGCACCTGACTGCATCGCCGAGCCATAAGTGACGATGGACAATCCGCTGTCTTCGACCACGACCTTGACCGTGGCGCCGCGGGCGACTGTCCAGGGATCCTCCACCGCATTGGTCGGGATCGGTTGGCCCGGCAACAGCGCGCGTCGCGCCATGCGGCCGATCAGGACCTGACGCCCCTCGATGAACATGGCGACCCCGAGCAGGGTCGGCGCGAAGGCGCGCTCGGTGATCATCTCCTCCCGGATCAGTTCGCCGGCGCGGATCGAGACGGCGGGCACGGGAAGCCGCTTCTCCTCGGCCGCAGCGGCCCGCGTCGCGCCGAGAACCAGCAGCACGGCGGCCAACCCGCGCATGATCAGGCCCACCCTGTTCAACATCAAAACACCGGGACTAGCGCATGCCCTTCGAGACCGTCTGGGCCATTTCATCCGAGGCCTGGATGACCTTGGCATTCATTTCGTAGGCACGCTGTGCCGAGATCAGTTCGGTGATCTCCTTGACTGGGTCGACGTTCGACGCTTCGAGGTATTTCTGATTGATCTTGCCGTAGCCGGCATCGCCGGGCAGCCCGACGACCGGTGTGCCGGACGCCGTGGTCTCGCGATAGAGATTTCCGCCCAGCGGCTCCAGGCCGGCCTCGTTGGCGAAATTGGCGAGGTTGAGCTGGCCGATCTGCCGCGGGTTGATTTCCGTGTCCAGCTTGGCAAACACTTGGCCGGTGGCGTTGACCGTGACTTCCACCGTTCCCTGCGGCACCGTGATCGTGGGATCGAGGAGATAGCCGTCGATCGTGACGAGCTGGGCGTTGGCATTGGTGTTGAACGAGCCGGCGCGGGTGTATTGCACCTCGTTGTTGGGGCCGAGCACCTGAAACCAGCCGCGACCGTTGATCGCAAGGTCGTAGGGGTTGCCGGTTTGCGTCAGCGCGCCCTGGATGTGCAGCTTGCGGATCGCCGCGGACTTGACGCCGAGACCGAGATTGGATCCTTCCGGGATCGGCGAAGAGCCGTTGACGTTCGCGACGCCCTGCATGCGGTCCATCTGGTAGAACAGATCGGTGAACTCCGCCCGCGCCCGCTTGTATGAGGTCGAGTTGATGTTGGCGATATTGTTCGCGATGACTTCGATGTTGGTCTGCTGGGCGTTCATGCCCGTGGCCGCAATGGCGAGCGATTTCACTTAATTCATTCCTTCAGGTCAGATCGACATCCGAACCACTTCTTGATAGGCCTGCACCACCTTGTCGCGAACCGCGACCGCCGTCTGCAGCGCTTGCTCGGCCGACATCAGCGCTTCCACGACGCGACGCGTCGATTCCTTGCCCTGCATCGCCGAGATCGAGGCTGCTTCGCCCGCCTTCAGCGTCCCGATCGCGTCGTTCGTCACCTGCTTCATCACAGATTCGAAGCCAACCTCGTCACCGGTCTGGATTGCAGTGGTCGCCGCGGGCGCGGCGACCTGCGTCTCGGTGGCGCGGGACGCCGCCTGCCCGGCGGAAATCGCAGTGGATGAGATCGCCTCAAGCATTGTCAGCTCCTCAGGAGGTCGATGGTCATGCCGAGCATGGATCGCACCTGTTTCACGACCTGGAGATTGGCCTCATAGGATCGGTTGACTTCCCGCATGTCAGCCATCTCGATCATCATGTTCACGTTCGGCAGCTTGACATAGCCGGCCTTGTCGGCAGCAGGATGTCCTGGATCGTACTCCACGCGGTACGGCGTGGTATCGACCCCGATCTCCTTGACCTTCGCGAGCTGCGCGCCCGAAGCTCGGTCCATGGCGGCGTCGAAGGTGATGGTCTTGCGCTGATACGGATCAGCACCGGCGGTGCGCCCCGTCGAGGTGGCGTTCGCAAGATTCTCCGAGACGATGCGCATGCGCGTCGACTGCGCTTCGAGCCCTGAGGATGCGACCGTCAATGACGCTTGCAGGGAGTCCAGCATGTCAGTTCACCTCAGGCTTTTGCACTCGACAGGACCATGCGGTGAAACGACCGCACGATCGCCGAGTTCATCGAATAGTCGCGGCTGACGTCGCTGCCCTTGATCATCTCCTGCTCGAGGCTGACGGAGTTGCCGGAGTGAACCACTTCCCAGCTGTCCCTCTTCGCAGTCTTCCGCGTGTCGGTCTCGGTTGCGGATAGCTGCATGTGCGACGGCGATGTCGTCGCAAGCCTCACCGGCATGCCGTCGAGCACCTTGTTGAAGGGCTCGACGTCGCGAGCCCGAAAGCCAGGCGTGTTTGCGTTGGCGACGTTGGTGGCAATGGTCGACTGGCGGAGCTCGAGGTAGCGCGCCTGCGACGATGCGAGTTCGAAGAGATAAAGCGGTCCCACGACAGCCCCATTCTGATTCATTCGGGAGCAGCCTAGGCCGTTAAGCTTTCGTCAAGCTGATGGCCGGACCGCCATCAGAAGACCTACTGGACCTTCTCGGTCCGCGGCGCCTGCTTCGACTGCAGGAAGTAGATGATCTCGGCCACGGGCCGGAAGAATTCCGTCGGGATCGCCTGGTCGACCTGAACCGCCTCGTAGAGCGCGCGCGCCAGCGCCTTGTTTTCGATGACGGGGATACGGTTTTGCTCGGCAACTTCACGGATCTTCAGCGCGATCACGTCCATGCCCTTGGCGACGACGAGCGGCGCTGCGTTCTCCTCGCGCTTGTAACGCAGCGCAATCGCGAAGTGTGTCGGATTTGCAATGACCAGCGTCGCACGCGAGGCCGAGGCGATCATGCGCTGGCGCGAGCGGTCACGCGCCAGCGAGCGCAGGCGCGCCTTGATCAGCGGATCGCCCTCCGCCTGCTTGTGCTCGTCCTTGATCTCCTGCTTGGTCATGCGCAGCTCGCGCCGCCAGTGGAAGCGCGCCCAAGCGAGATCGATCGCCACCAGCACGATCGTCGCAATGCAGATCGCTGAGACGATTCGCATCGCGATACTGAGGATCATCTCCGGCAGCGCGACCGGATCGGTGTACATCGCCTCGAACGCCTTCGCTTCCGACGAGCGTAGCACGAAGGCGACGACGGCCGTAACCGCGGCGAGCTTGAACAGCGACTTGGCGAACTCGATCATGCCCTGCGTTCCGAACAATCGGCCCCAGCCGCTGACCGGAGAGATTCGGGCCAAATCCGGCTTGATGCGATCGAGCACCAGACGGGGCGTGTTCTGCAGCAACGACGCCGCGAGCCCGAACACCGCCAGGATGACGACCAGCGGCACCAGGAAACGCAGCGCCTGGAGACCGACCACGGTAAGCAGGTTCTGCGCATCCGCCCCGGTAGAGAGGGGAAAGCCCTCGGGATCGTCGAGAAGGCTCTTCAGCGTCGGCGTCAATCGCTGCACGCCCTGGCCGATCAGGAATGCCTGGATCACCATCAGCGCGGCCATCGAGGCGAAAATGGACGCCTCCCGAGAGACCGGAATCTTGCCCTGCTCGAGCGCATCACGGACTTTCTTCTCGGTCGGCTCTTCTGTCTTGCTCTCCTGATCGGATTTTTCTGCCATGCCCGTTCAGCGGTCAGCGGAAGACCAGCTCATCCTCCTGCTCCGGATTGAGCTCGATCTCACCTTTCTCCGCCAGGTCGAGTGCAAGATCGGTGATCACGCGTCGGGCCTCCAGCACGTCGCGCTGGTTCGACGGCTCGCCGATGGCAAGCTCGTGCTCGACGACGCGGCGGACGCGCGAGGCGACCGAGGACAGGATCAGTTCGCGGAAATGCTTGTCGGTGCCCTTCAGCGCAACGACAATGCGGTCGGTCGGCACCTGATCGAAGATCATGGTGCGCGCCTTCGGCGTCAGGTTGATCACGTCGTCGAAAGTGAACAGCAGCTCCTTGAGCACCTCGGCCGATTTTGGCCGCTTCTCCGACAGGCTCTTCAGCATGTCCTCGATGTGGCCGCGTTCCATCTTGTTGATGATATCGGCGACGCGGGCGTAGGTGTCGGCGCCGAGGTTGCGGGCGAAGTTCAGCGTCAGATCCTCGTGCAGCGTCTTCTCGATGATGCGCATGGCATCGTCGACGATCGGCTTGAGGCTCAGAACGCGCCGCATCAATTCGTTGCGCAGGCTCGCGGGCAGCTGGCTCATGACCTTGGCGGCACAGGCCGGCTTGACTTTCGACAGGATCAGCGCCGCGGTCTGGGGATGCTCCTTGGACAGGTAGCTCGCCAGCGAGTTCTCGGACACCGACGAGACGCGGTCCCACACCGACCGGCTCGAATTGCCGAGCAGATCCGACATGATCTGCGAAACCTGGTCGGCCGGAAGGACGTCGCCAAGCACGGCCTCCAGGCCGCCAAGGGTGCCGAGAATATTGGCGCCCATCGAGAACTGCTGGGCGAACTCCTCGACGATTCCCTCGAGTTCCTGCGCGGTGATCGGCCGCAGCTCCGCCGCGGCCTTGGTGACGATGCGGATCTCCTGCGGCTCGAACTGCTGCAGCACGCTCGCCGCCGCCTGCCGGCCCATCGCCAGCAGGAGCGCGGCGACCTTTTCCGTGCCGCCCAGCGTGGTAACGCCTCGCTGCTTGACGGGAGCGATGCCGACCGGTGCCGCCATGGTCAGGTATCACCCTGCCCCAGCGGTCCGACGATCTCCGTGAGCGAGACGCCGAAGCGGGAATTGTCTTCCTCGACGACGACCACTTCGCCGCGGGCCACGATGCGGCCGTTGACGACGACGTCGACGGGCTCTCCGACCCGATGATCGAGCGGAACCACCGCGCCGCGTCCGAGCTTCATCAGGTTTGCCACGGGAATGGTCGCGGAGCCGAGCACCACCTGCATGGTGACGGGAATGCGCAGGATGGCATCGACATTGGCGAACTTGCCGGTCTCCTCGGCCGTGCGCTGGGCGATCTCCGCCAGCCGCTCCAGCGGAGACGTCTCGGACTCTGCCGATGCAGGTGCAGACTCATAGTCGAAGGATTGCGCCATCTGGTATCGCCTCTTGGTCGTTCTGCTCCCGGAACGCCCTGGCGTTCCGATCGTGTTCGTTCGCCGGCTGGGGCTCAATGCTTGTCCAAGTCGGCCCCGCCTGCGGGCGCGGCGGAGGCGGGCCCGCTCCGCGCATCGAGCGCCGCGATGACATCGTGGGCCTGATCGATCTTCGTACTCAGCACGTTGGCGAGCCGTCCGAGATTTGCCGTGGAATCTTGCGCCGCGGTGATCACTGTATCGAAGGCACCCGCCGTCTCATGCACGATGGTGGAGAATTCGCCCTGATAGCTGCGCAACCGCGCCAGCTCGCGGTGCATCCTGGTCACCCGCATGCTGGTGAAGGCGAGCGCAATCAGCAGCACCACATCAACGAGATAGGATATCATCAACGAACTCCCGCTTCTGATCGATGGGATCCGCCACCTGCATGGCGTAATAGCCATCGAGCTGGCCGATCTGACACCAGAACAGCACCTGGTTGTTGCTTTCGAGACGAGCCAGCGTGCGTGGCGTGGCCTCCAGCTCGAGCACCTGCCCGACCTTGAACTTCACAACATCCTCGAGCGTCACCATTTTCTCGTCGAGCACGGCGCTGAGCGTCACCACTGTCCGCTGGACCTCGCTTTCCATCTGCTCGCGCCAGCGTGGGTCGGCCGCTCGACCGTCGCTGACGACGACGTGAGCGAGCTTCTGGCGGAGCGGATTGAGCGCGGAGTGCGGAATGATGAGGAACATCTGGCCGCCACGGTAGAGCGCCTGCAGCATGATGTTCGCGCAGATCGACATGTTTCCGCTCCGCCCGATCGCCAGCGAAGCCATGGCCGTCTCGACCCGCTCCACGCGAAAGGTGACGTTCGAGGTGCCGGCGAAGGCGGATTGCAGCGCCTTGGCGAACTTTTCAAACAACGTTTGTACGAGCCGAAGCTCAATATTCGAGAAGGAACGCTCGACATCGAGCGGCGGTTCGGCGCCGTCGGAACCGAACATCGCCTCGACCATCGTGAACACGAAATCACGATCGAGCATGATGATGATTCGGGAGTCCCACTGCTCGGCATAGAGCACCGCCGCGACGGCATTGGCCTCGTAGTCCTTGATGATATCGCCGACACGATCGTTGGTGATGCCGTTGACCGAGAAATAGCAAGGCGTGCCGGCCATCGGCTGCAGGCTGTCGGTGCACGATGCCGCCATGCGATCGAAGATCACATTGAGCATCGGCATACGATCGATCGATATGCCGGCAGCGTCCAGTAGGTAGTTCGGCAGCTGCTTGCGCTGATCGACTTCGGCGTCTTCCATCATCATGCGCGCGCAGCCTTGGGTTCGGCATCGGTCGCGACCGGCTTGGGACCTGCGATGGTCTCATTCTCGACAACGTCGATCGAGGGCCGCTCGCTGCTCGCGATCATCTTCCGTCCGTGCTCGACGGCGATCTGCGGCATGGCACCGTTCATGAATGCCAGCAGCGTCTGCTTGACGATGATGTAGGGCCGACACTTCTTCTCGCGCATCATCTTGATCTTCACCGCGAAGGGCGAGATGATGCCGTAAGACAGGAAGATGCCGGCAAAGGTGCCGACCAGGGCGGCACCGATAAAGCCGCCCAACAGCTTCGGCGACTGATCCAGCGCGCCCATTGCCTTGATGACGCCCAGCACCGCGGCGACGATGCCGAGCGCAGGCAACGCCTCCGAGACCGTCACCAATGCATGATAAGGTGCGAGCTTGCCCTTTACGATGGTGTGGATCTCCTCGTCCATCAGCGCTTCGATCTCGTGCGTGCGCGCATTGCCCATGATGATGAGGCGAACATAGTCGCAGATGAACTGAAGCAGTGACGGGTCGCCGAGCACGCTGGGGAATGCCTTGAAGATCTCGGACGAGGAGGGATCGTCGATATGAGCCTCCACCTCGTTACGGCCCTTGCCTCGCAGCTCGCGCATCAGCGCATGCAGTGCTCCCAGCAGATCGAGGTAATAGCGCTGCCCCGGCACCGCATTGGTGATGGCCTGAATGCAGGCAACCCCGCTGTCGACGACCGTTTTCCACGGATTGGCAAGGATGAAGGTGCCGACGGCGGTGCCTATGATGATTACGAACTCCCACGGCTGCATCAGCACGGCCAGATGCCCGCCCATGGCGGCAAAGCCGCCGAGCAGCGCCGCTACCGTGATGAAAATCCCCACGAAACTGCCCAACGCGCCGCTCCATCGCCGATCCCACCGGGAATATCTAGTTGGCGACGCTTGCGCGAAGCTGGCTTCGGTATCGCCAGCCCCGCGCAAGCAATTCGGGGCAGCTTGAGACGATGCCGCAGCAGCGGCCAGAGGACTCGTGTCATGCTATCCACCATCGCGGACTACACCAGGCTGACCAAGGACATGGGCAAGTCGCTGACGCAGGTGGCGAAGCAGCCGGATGTCAGCCGCGAGACCGACTATTTCCTCAGCCATATCGGCAACGTGAAGAGTATTGACGATTTCCTGAAGGACTATCGTCTGTATTCCTATGCGATGAAGGCTTATGGCCTCAGCGACATGACCTATGCCAAGGCGTTCATGCGCAAGGTGCTGACCGAGGGGGTAACGAGCAAGGACGCCTTCGCCAACAAGCTGACCGACACCCGCTACCGGCAATTCGCCACCGCCTTCAATTTCGCCGCCCTCGGCGACAAGGCGACCCAGACCGCCGCGGCCACGACCGGAACGGCGACCCAGTACGTCACGCAGACCATGGAGGAGAAGGCCGGCGATCAGAACGAAGGCCTGCGATTGGCGCTGTACTTCACCCGCAAGGCTTCCACGATCACGACCGCCTATCAGATCCTCGCGGACAAGGCGCTGACGCAGGTCGTTCAGACCGCACTCGGCCTGCCGGCGACGATCAGTTCGGCCGACATCGACGCCCAGGCCAAGATGATCGCGAGCAAGATCGAGCTCACCGACTTCCAGGATCCGGCCAAGATCACCAAATTCGTGCAGCGCTTTGCGGCGATGTGGGATGCGACCCAGGCCCGGAACGACAGCTCAACCAACCCCGCCCTGGTCCTGATCGCCGGCGCCGCGACGTCGATCAGCATGGACACCAACGTGCTGACGACCCTTCAGAACATCAAATTCAACAGGTAAGCGATGCAATCGGCTCTCTACGTGGGTCTGTCGGCGCAAGTTGCACTCGAGAAGCGGCTCCAGACGATCGCCAACAACGTCGCCAACGTCAACACGGCGGCGTTCCGCACCGACGTGGTGAAGTTCGAAACCGTGCTGTCCAAGGCAGGCCCTACTGCGGTGGCGTTCTCTTCGCCGGGCGACAACGTCATCTCGCGCGAGATGGGCAACATCACCGAAAGCGGAAACCCGCTCGATGTCGCCGTGGTCGGACAGGGCTGGATCGCCTTCGCCGGTCCGAACGGCACGGTCTACACGCGTGACGGCCGTCTCCAGATCGCCCCCAACGGCGATCTCCAGACCGTGAGCGGCTTTCCGGTCGTCGATTCCGGCGGCGCGCAGATCACGCTCGACCCGAACGGCGGACCGATCTCGATCGCGCGCAGCGGCGCCATCACCCAGGACAACAACGAGATCGGCACCATCGGCCTGTTCAACATTCCGGCCGACGCCAACCTCGAGCGCTACGGCAATTCCGGCGTGACGCCCGACCGGCCCGCGACGGCCATTGCAGATTTCTCCCGGGACGGCTTCAAGCAAGGCTATGTCGAGGGCTCCGGGGCCAATCCGATGCTCGAACTGACGCGGCTGATCGCGGCCTCGCGCGCCTTCGACGGCACCAATTCGATGATCGAGGGCACCGAGAGCTCGCTCCAGAACGCCATCCGGGCGCTCGGCGAACCCGGCAAATAGATCGCGCCTCGTGCGCATTGAGATTGAAGTGGACGGTTTCCTTGAACGCTCTTCGGCAACTCGAATGGGCGCTGCTCGAGCTGCAGCAGAGCACTCCGCTGGCAAGCGTCAGCGGCGCAATCTCCGAGATCGCGCCGACGCATTTCCGCGTCTCCGGCCTCTCGCGCTTCGTCAAGCTCGGCGAGCTCATCGGCGTCAACTCCGCCGGCAAGCGCCAGATCGGCGAGGTGGTACGGATCGACAATGACGGCATCGTTGCCAAGCCATTCGACCGGCAGTTTGGCGGCGGACTCGGCTCGGTCGCTTACCGGATGCCCCCCCTGTCGTTCGCGCCCGATCCGAGTTGGAAAGGCCGCGTGATCAACGCCGTCGGCGCACCGCTGGACGGATTGGGACCCCTCACCCAGGGATCGCAGGCGGTCTCGGCAGAGGCGGAGGCGCCCTCAGCGATGAAGCGCGCACGCGTGCACAAACCGCTGCGCACCGGCGTGCGCGTGATCGATCTGTTCGCACCAATCTGCGCCGGCCAGCGCGTCGGCATCTTTGCCGGATCGGGCGTCGGTAAATCGACGTTGCTCGCGATGCTCGCCCGCAGCCAGGGCTTCGACACCGTCGTGCTGGCACTGGTCGGCGAGCGCGGCCGCGAGGTGCGCGAGTTCATCGAGGACGTGCTGGGCCCCGACCGCCACCGTGCCGTCACCATCGTGTCGACAGGCGACGAAAGCCCGATGATGCGGCGGCTGGCGCCGAAGACTGCGATGGCAGTCGCCGAATACTTCCGCGACCGGGGCGAATCGGTCCTGCTCATGGTCGATTCGATCACCCGTTTCGCCCATGCCGCCCGCGAGGTCGCGCTGGCAGCCGGGGAGCCTGCGGTCGCACGCGGCTACGCGCCGACGGTGTTCACCGATCTGCCGCGCCTGCTTGAACGCGCCGGCCCCGGCGAGGAGGGAGCCGGCACCATCACCGGGATCTTCTCCGTGCTGGTCGATGGCGACGATCACAACGAGCCGATCGCGGACACCATCCGCAGCACACTCGATGGGCACATCGTGCTCTCCAGGCACATCGCCGATCAGGCGCGCTATCCGGCCGTCGACGTTCTGGCCTCGGTGTCGCGCCTCGCTCATAACGTCTGGGATCCCGAGGAGCGGGAGCTCGTGAGCAAGCTGCGCGCCATGATCGCGAAATACGAGGACACGCGCGACCTTCGCCTGATGGGTGGATATCAATCGGGGCGCGATTCGGGCCTCGACCAGGCCGTCGACATGGTCCCGCGAATCTACGACGCGATGCGGCAGGGCGCGTCGGCTCCGCCGAGCGCCGATCCGTTCCGCGAGCTGCGGGATACCCTCAAGGGCGAGTAGCAGGTAAGGAGGACGGGGCCACGCCCAGGAGCCGCCTGCCGTCCGTCTTGCACGAGTTTTCGACAGGAGATTGCGCATGTCGCTACGCCCCCGGCGCATGCGCGCGGGCATTCATCACAAATTTCCGTCATGAGCGCACCCACCATTCGGATCAGATCAACGCGTGACCGGGCGCACGCACTCGGTGGACGATTCTGTGAGACCGGGCAACAACAACCGATACGTGCAATTCCTCCGAATTCCCCGTCGATTTTCCGGCAGAAGCGCACAAGTTGTGGATGAAGTACGGACGCACATCGTCGTCATGCACAAGCTTCAATCAGTTTGCGTCGATGAAAGACAGCAACATGCCGTGTAGTCAAACGGTCGTAGCGTTGAGCGCACGTTACTGGATGCGCAGCGATTGCGTTCACTATCATGTGTCCGGAAGAGCGAGATTGTCTTGAACGTTACATTCGCCTGCGGTGACATCCAGTCTGCGCGAGTGTCTCGACTTGATTTTGTTGAGAAGCTCATTCATCGTTTCGACGGAATACAAGAAACGTCTGCTTATGACTTGAGCTTTGGGGGCTTCGGTTGAACTACTCCGATCCACCGTCTGCCGGCGACGGCAATCTCGGCTCCCGCGCGACGAACACGCCGTCGGCATACTATCGGCAACACGGCCTCGCGCTCCCAGCGAGGCGACGCCTATCAGCCGAGATCGGCCGCGGCGCGGTCCATGCCTTCGAACAAGAGCACGACACGACAGGCTCGTCGAACACGCAGGGCACAAAGCGGCTTCGGCACGCCGTGGACGAAGTTCCGGGGGCGGGGTAGATTTCATGCCATTGGCGCGAGAAGCCGTCGAGCTGCTGGTTCAGGCGGCGAGGGCTTGGTATTTCGAAGGCAATCAGCATGGATTGCGCGACCGGGAGTGGATGGCGCTGCGCTTTCTTGGCCGCGCCAACAGGTTTTCGCGCACACCGTCCGCGCTTGCCGGCTTCATCGGCGCCACCCGGGCGACTGCATCGCAGATCGTGAAGACTCTGGAGAGCAAGTCCTTTCTGGTGCGGAAGCCGTCGCATGAGGACAAGCGTTCCGTCGTCCTGCACGTCACCTCCCAGGGCGAGAAATGCCTGAGCCAGCACGACCCGATCAATCATGTGGTGAATGCCGTCGCGGCACTCGGGACCGACGAATGTATCAGGCTGCGCGACTCGCTGCGCGAAATCCTCAATCACCTCGATGCGGCCCATCAGCGTCTCGACGCCAGCATCTGCCGGGACTGCATGTTTCTCGCCGAGCGCAGCCCAAGCACCGGCAAGGGACGAACGACCGCCGAGTTCATGTGTCGGCTCTATCGTGCTCCGATCTCGCTCGAGGAGACTGAACTGCTCTGCACGAGTTTCGAGCGCACGCGCGACCGCCCCAAGATCGAGCAGCATCTCGACCGCGCGCGCGTGGCGGGCCAAGGCTGAGGCGGGCGCTCGCAACGGTGGAGCAACAGGCCTTGGCCTTGGCCAGCGATCACGTTTAGCGAAGGCGGCCCGGACCACGGCCTTGCCCACGCGCGGCTCGCAAGTTCGGCACAGATACCCACGCGTCGCGGAATGAACGAGACGCGCCTTTCGGCGCCATTCATCGGCGCGCGGTTGCGATCTCTCGGGAATACCCTGTCCGTGTTCTGTCCCCGGCGGCCCAGCGCGGCCTTGTATGCATTATCCCAGTTGCCATCGCCGCGGACTTCGCTTTACATGCCGGCAACTCGCCCGCGGATGACAGCCCGGGCTCAAGAACCGCACAAATCGTCAAAGGGACGGAGCATGGCGCGCAACATATTGATTCTGGGAGCTTCTTACGGCTCCCTGCTGGGCACGAAGCTGCTCATGGCCGGGCACAACGTGACCCTTGTCTGCCGCGCCAAGACAGCGGAGCTGATCAATCGCGACGGTACCGAGGTGCGCATCAAGCTGCGGGACGAGGCGGTGCACCGTGCGATCCTCTCACGGGATTTGCCCGGCAAGCTTGATGCGGTCACGCCGGCCAATGTCGATCTGTCACGTTACGACCTGGTGGCCCTTGCGATGCAGGAGCCGCAATACACCAACCACACGGTGCGCGTTCTCATGGTCAAGATTGCGGCGGCCAAACTGCCGTGCCTGTCGATCATGAACATGCCGCCGCTGCCCTATCTGAAGCGAATTCCGGCGCTCGCCGGCATGGATCTCGAAGAGGCCTACACCAATGCGCAGGTGTGGGAGCGGTTCGAGCCGGGCCTGGTAACGTTGTGCTCGCCCGACCCCCAGGCATTCCGTCCGCCGGAAGAAGCCGCGAACGTGCTTCATGTCGGGCTACCCACCAACTTCAAGGCATCGATCTTTGCCGACGAGAAGCACAACAAGCTGCTGCGCGAATTGGAGGCCGATATCGACGCGGTGACGCTCGACGGCCATGACGTGCCCGTGAAGCTAAAGGTGTTCGACTCGCTATTCGTACCGCTGGCAAAATGGTCGATGCTGCTCACCGGCAATTACCGCTGCATCACACCGAACGAGCCGCAGTCGATCCGCGATGCCGTGCACGGCGATCTCAAGCGTTCGCAGACGATTTACGATCACGTCGACGCGATTGCCCGTCGGCTCGGCGCCGATCCGCAGGATCAGGTGCCGTTCGCGAAATATGCCAAGGCGGCCGAGAGCCTGCTCAAGCCGTCGTCGGCCGCGCGCGCAGTCGCGAGCGGCGCACCCTTCATTGAGCGCGTCGACCTCCTCGTGAAGCTGATCTCGCATCAGCTCGGCATGCCCAACGCCGAGATCGACCGCACGGTCGAGACGGTAGACCAGAAGCTGAATGAGAAGATCGTGCAGGGCGGATCCGGCGCGCAGTAATAGGGTGGCTTCCGGATGCGGGCGATCAGGCGATCAGGAATGATTGAAGCCAGATCAGGCCTGTCACGGCGACGAGCCTGACCGCGCGGTTGGGCGTGACTAGGTCCGGACGCCTGAGGCAGCGGGCGCCCCGGTCGCGCCAGAGCATGGCGCGCTCCTTGCTTCTGCTTGCGGCGGAGCTTGCGGTTATCTGCTCGCGACTGGTGTTGCGGCTGGCGATCGGTCCCGCGTCAGCGAGATCCCGATTGCGGCGGCCGTGCTCCGCATCGCCGTGACAAATCTACGTCTACGTCCTGTGTCTTGCCGTCATCTGCCGCTCGTTCACCTGCGCCTGACTGCAAGGCCATCTCGAAGACGGCTGGTTCCCGAGAAGGCCGGCCTCGTCGTGCATTTCAGCCAGGACGCTGTCGATGTCACTGTTGACGACGAGTGTCCCTATGCAACTCTTGTCGTTTCAGCGCAGACCGTTTCCTGCTGCTTGGAAGCACCATCATTATCGAGCCTACGCCGTTCGGAACAGCGTTCCTGCCGCTGACTGCCGATACTTTCCGGTTCCGGCGGGCGACATCGCCAGAACACCTGCGGCAGCTGCACGAGCGCATCGCCGAGATCGAACGGATCAGGCAGGAATTCGGCTCCTGCGATCCCAGAGAACCAGGATGACGATCCCCAAGCGCCGTATCGGCCCGCACTCTTACGGTTGTTGCATCGCGCCTGAACTCCGCCGTGGGCAACGCGGCCTGATTAGCGCCGTAACGCTCGACGCGCCCCGGCGCGGTTGGTAAGCCGCTGTCCGCAGATGACAGGACTTGAGTCGACGTTATGACAGTTGCAATCGAGATGGGGCAGACCACGGCAGGCGCCGCGGCCGCCATGGACCTCGAGGAACTGCTGGCGACCCGCCTCCTGGTGCAAGGTAATTCGGGCTCGGGCAAATCGCACCTGCTGCGGCGGCTCCTGGAGCAGAGCGCGCCGTGGGTGCAGCAGGCCATCATCGATCCCGAGGGAGACTTCGTCACGCTGGCGGAGCGCTTCGGCCATCTCGTGATCGAGGCCGAGGATCACACCGAGCGCGGCCTTCAGGTCGCCGGCGAGCGCGCGCGGCTGCATCGCGTCTCCACCGTGCTCAACCTCGAAGGGCTGGATGCCGAGAACCAGATGCGCCGTGCCGCGGCGTTCCTCGGCGGCCTGTTCGACGTCGACCGTGACCATTGGTATCCGATGCTCGTCGTCGTCGACGAGGCGCAGCTGTTCGCCCCTGCGGTCGCCGGCGAAGTCTCGGACGAGGCGCGGAAGCTGTCGCTTGGCGCGATGACCAATCTGATGTGCCGCGGCCGCAAGCGCGGGCTTGCCGGTATCATCGCGACCCAGCGGCTGGCCAAGCTCGCCAAGAACGTTGCCGCGGAAGCCTCCAACTTCCTGATGGGTCGGACCTTCCTCGACATTGACATGGCGCGCGCGGCCGACCTGCTCGGCATGGAACGACGGCAGGCCGAAGCCTTTCGCGATCTCGAGCGTGGACAGTTCATGGCGCTGGGACCTGCGCTGTCGCGCCGGCCGCTGCGTCTGAACATCGGCCCGACCGAGACCAGCCCGCGCAATTCCACGCCGCGGCTGATGCCGCTGCCGGAAGCAACGTTGGAGGATGCGCGCGCCGTGATCCTCGCCGCGCCGCCGCCCGATGCCAGCCGCCCGCAGCGCAGGCCCGCTCCCGATCTGCTCGAGCAGCTGCGTGCCGCAAGGACGGCCGCGACAGCGGAGATCAGGCCCGAGGTGGTCGAGGTGCCGGTCAGCGCCGAGGAGTTCGCGCAGCGGCGCGAGCGCGTGGATCGGACTCTGCGTGCCGTGCTGGCCGAGCCTGACGCCGGGTTCCGCGCCATCGGCGTGCTCTATCAGGAATTCGTGGTCCGCTGCCGTATCGAGGGCCTCGGCGCGGCGGTGCCCGATCTCAACGAGTTTCGCCGCATGCTGACGCATGCGCGCGCCGGGCTCGGCACCGAGCTTGCCGAGGACGACGCCTGGCAGGATGTGTCGCTGCGCGCCTCGATCCTGCCTGACGACATGCAGGGCGTGTTCATGATGATCGCGCGTGCGGCGAAGGAAGGCTGGCCCTGTCCCGGCGACGCGGCGATCGCCCGTGCCTACGGCTCGCATTCGCTACGTCGCGCGCAGCGGCTGCTCGGCTACATGGAGGAGCAGGGCCTGATCGTCGTCCAGCTCGACGGGGGCGGACGCCGGATCGTGACGCTGGTGGAACTGGCCTGGGCGACGGCACCGGGCGATCCCAACGGCGACGATCTGCCGGTGGAAGAGGTACAGAGCGCGGCTTCGCTCTGAGCTGCGGCGTCAGGTACGCCTCATCACAACCGCCTCGGTCGCATCAAAGCCTGCTCCAGCTTCGGGCGAAGCGCGCCGGTCATCCGCGAACATGCGGCGATGGAGCACGACCGAGACGAGCCAGGCGGCCGCGAACAGCGCGATGACCACGAAGCCGACATCGGCAAGCGACTCGTTGAGGCTCTCGACCAGCGTCCACATGCCGCCGGAGAGGCCGAGGCGGTCGCTGATCAGCCCAAACGCCTCGACCCCGCCGATGAACAGCGCCACTGCGACGGAGGCCCCGGTGATCGNTGTCGGTCGGTTGCGCTGCCTTGGCCAAGTCCAATGACACGACCGCGGAGGCCAGCAAGAACAGCATCCACATGCCGCCGGAGAGGCCGAGGCGGTCGCTGATCAGCCCAAACGCCTCGACCCCGCCGATGAACAGCGCCACTGCGACGGAGGCCCCGGTGATCGTGAGGTTGTACCAGAGCTTGCGCATCGGATCGACGAAGGCCCAGCGATAGGCGCTGACCATCAACGCGGAATCGGCAGTGTCGACCAGCGCCATGCCTGATGCGAACAGCGCCGGGAAGACGAGGATATCGGCAAGCGAAGCACCGCGCGCAGCTTCGCTGGCGGAGATGCTGAGCAGGCCGATCTCGGTCGCTGTGTCGAAGCCGAGGCCGAACAGGAAGCCGAGCGGATACATGTGCCAAGGCTTGGTCACCAGGCGGAACATCRGGCCGAGCAAGCGCGCGAGAAGGCCGCGATGGGCGAGCAGCCTGTCGAGACCTGCGGCATCGTGAAGGCCCTGCTCGCGCGCCGTGCGAAACGTCCGCCACAGGCCGGCGAAGATGGCGAGATTGATGGCTGCGATTACGAGCAGGAACAGCGCCGACACCGATGTCCCGATCAGGCCSCCGATCTCCTTGAGCAGGCTGTCGCCGCCAAGGCTGACGACGCCGAATGCCAGCAGCATGGTCGCGACGACGACGACGGTGGAATGGCCGAGGGCGAAATAGAGGCCGACGCTGCGCGGCGTCTCACCYGCCTGCATCAGCTTGCGCACGACGTTGTCGATGGCGGCGATGTGATCGGCATCGACGGCGTGGCGAAGGCCGAACACCCAGGCCAGCAGCGCGGTCGCCATGATGGTCGGCCGGTCGCCGAACGCCGCGA